>DATJJR010000081.1:0-69651 GCA_035492055.1 Rhodocyclaceae bacterium
GGTGCCATCCTTGAAGATCACTGTCACTTGCGATAGGCCATAGCGCGACAGAGAGCGGGTTTGCTCTAACTGCGGCAAACCGGCCATGACAGTTTCAATCGGGAACGTGACGCGTTGCTCCACCTCCAGTGGTGAGTAGCCTGGTACCGGCGTATTGATTTGCACCTGCACATTGGTAATGTCAGGCACGGCGTCGATCGGCAGGCGCTGGTAGCTGTTGATACCCAATGCGGCCATGCCAACGACGGCCAGCAGCGTCAACCAGCGATGTTCGATACTCGTGTGAATGATGCGTTCAAACATGATGTTCTCCTGGCATTAATCGTCGTGTTCGACGCTGGATTTGCCGAGCTCTGCCTTGAGGGTGAAGCTGTTGCTTACCGCACATGGAGCACCTGCCGTTAGTCCTTTGATGATCTCGGTCATCTTGCCGTCGGTGCGACCTGTCTCGACAGGCTGTGCCTTGAAACCTGTGGCATTACGAATGAACACGACAGCCGTGCCGTCCAGCATTTGAATGGCTTCATTGGGTACGGCAACGATTGCTTCCGTTTCACCGGTAGAGACTTCGATGTTTACAAACAAACCAGGTCGCCATGCCACCTGTGGATTCGGTAACGTGACGCGCGCTGTCGCCGTCCGAGTTTCCTGTCCAAGCAAAGCGCCAACAAAGGAAATGCTGCCTTCCGCTTCCGAATCGAAAGCGGTGGCTTTGACCTTGACGCGCTCACCCAAATGAACGGCATTTAAATCCTTGGCCGACACAACAATTTCGGCCCATACCGTAGATAGATCGGATACGGTGAAGATATTGCTGTCTTCCTTGACGGCCTCGCCAAGCGAGATGTGTTTCTCAATGACCATGCCGTCAAAAGGTGCACGGATCTCGTAGCGATTCAGCGGCCCTTTGCTTTGAGTCGCGGCGCCGAGTGCGAGCAGCTTTTCTTGTGCGTTGGTGACGGCGATATCGGCTTCGCGCAATGTTTGCTGTGCTTGCAGATAATCCTGCTCGGCACTGATCTTGTCCTGCCAGAGTTTCTTTTCACGTTCGTAGGTAATGCGAGCCAGGTCTCGACGTTTTTGCGCCGTCAAAAGTTCGCTGCGGCGATCGGATAGATCCGCACTGGCAAGGACTGCGAGTACGTCGCCTTTTTTGACCAATTGACCCAGATTGGCAGGAACGATTTCAGCAACACCGGCCATGCGCGGGACGATGTGCGCAGTCCGATCCTCGTTGAAGCGTATCTCTCCGGGCAGCTGCAATGTCGTGCGGATTTTTGCTGGCGCGGCAGCTTGTATTTCGATACCGGCGCTCTCGATTTGCTCGTCACTCAGTGTGACAAGACCGTCCGTAGAATGATCCGGCTTTTGAGATTCTCCTTTGCTGTCACTTTGTTCGGCATACGCTTTGTTTTGCTCCGAAGCTCGATTACCACCGACGAGAATCAGAAGGCTCAGCGCCGCACCAATGGACAGTACAGCGACAATGCTGCGGAATTGTTTGCGTCCGAAACGGGCTTCAAGCGCTTGTAGTTTGAGTTTCATGTTTGATTCCTAGCGAGGAAGGCCGTCAGTCGTACCGAGCAGACGGTCGAGGTCGGCTGCGGCACGATGCGCGCTGGCCAGTGCTTTGAGGTATTGGGTTTTGGCCTGGAACAGCGTGCGTTGTGCATCGAGTACTTCGAGGAAGTTGAACTTCCCGAGAGTGAACCCGGTGCTCGCGGCATCGAATGCACTTTGTGCACCCGGCAGGATTTCCGTACGCAAGGATTCAGCTTCGAGCCGGGAAGTTTTTAGCTGTTCGTAGGTTTGGGCGAGATTCGTGGACAAACGCAGTTGTGTTGCTGCGAATTCCTCCCGTGCTTTATCCCTTCGCTCCAAGGCTTCATGTAGATTGCCCTGATTGCGATCGAACAATGGAATCGGAATGGACAAACCCACAATGGCCTGCGTGTGATCAAGCGTCGCGTCGCGCTTGCTACCGAGGCTCAACGTGATATCGGGAATCCGTTTGGCTTTCTCCAAGTCGACAACGGATTTACTACGCTCCAGTTCGAGCTGTGCGCGTCGCATGTCCGGTGTCCTGGCAAATCGAGCATCCAGCGTTGCAACTGGAGGGAGTGCTGGCAAACGTTCTGCATCGCCGTCTGCTCGCACAAAACGGGGTGCTGGATTTCCCCAGTAGGCAGCCAGTTGTTTGCGCGCGTTCAACAGATCACTGTTGGCCTGTGCTAAATCGACCTTGACCGATGCCTCGGCAACGCGTGCCTTGGTCTCTTCGACAGGCGAAATTCGCCCGGCCGTGACACGGCGAGATGCTGCAAGGGTCGAGTTTTGCGCAAGTTCGAGAAGCGATTGCGCAATCTTGACGCGCTCCTGTGCAGCCAATACATCGAAGAAGGCAGTGATAACGCCCGCGCGGATGGTGGCCTGTTGGGCATTCAGATCAACAGCCGCAATATCTCGGTTGCGCTCGGCTACATCGATGCGTGCACCACGCTTGCCGCCGATTTCAAGCGGCTGATTGATTTGGTAGGTCGTTGTACGTGTAGCCGGTTGCCGATCTTCGATGATCGAAGAGAGTTCAGGGTTACGCCAGACGCCGGCTTGAATGACAGCCCCTTCTTGCGCACCTACTTCACGTGCACTGGCAGCAAGTTCTGGATTGAACGACAAGGCCAATCGTATGGCCTCGCTCAACGCTAGATGGCCAGGTGATTCCAGCGTGCGTGCACTAAAGGCCTTGTCGGATATGTAGCTGCTTGGAAGTGGCGCCGTATCGTTGGGTGGTGTTTGCGCCCAAGCAAAAGGTCCAAAGGCCGCCAAGCCAAGCGGCCATAATGAAAAACGGGTTCGCATCGAATTCTCCGGTGAGACGGGAAAGAATTCGGCGAGACGGTGGTGGTGTTAGATCGGTTGCCTCGCCGAGTTAAGCGAGCGAACCTCGATCTGGCCTTTCAAGGCCACTGGGAATAAACGATGTAAACCGGACATTCAATGCGTCAGCAGGCACAAGCTGAGCAAATGCAGAAATGATTATTTCTTGGCCAATACCGATCTTGAAGAAGCTGTGGTGCAGACTGCAATCAGGATCATCGCCACCAACCTTTTTAACCGGATCGGCTTCGCCATGATCGACATGATTATGGTCATGATGCCCAAAATGAAGTGCTGCCTGCCCCTGTTCGTGCTGGCAATAGGTACCCGCTTCAGCCCAAGCGAACTGGAAAGGCACGGCAATCAGCAAGAGGATGAGAAGGATGTTCTTCATTGCAATCTAAGTCTATCAGCCGCTGAAAAAGTTCATTAAGGCGCCGGAACGGTAGATGCTACTCAGAGGTTTTCGTCATTTGGATTTTGACGGGCGTTGCCGATGAGGTTGAAGCCCGTAACTCTGCGCTCGCTTGTCGAATCACGGATATTCCGCCAGACAGTGCGAGGCAGCCCATGATCGCCGCGACCGCCAAGTCGGGCCAGTTACTGCCGATGCTTGACACGCCAATTGCGGCCAGCATCACGGCGACATTTCCGATGGCATCGTTACGACTGCATAGCCAAACGGAACGCATGTTTGCGTCGCCTTCCCGGTGCGCATACAACATGACAGCAACACCACCATTAGCGATGAGTGCCAGAACAGCAATGGCACCCATCGTAAAAGGTTCAGGTATAGCGCCGCTGACGAGACTGAAGATGGTCTTGCCAATGATCAGCACGCCATACCCCGCCATGGTGAATCCTTTCACCAGCGCCGCCCGCGACCGCCACATCAGGCCCATGGACAGGACGGCTAGCGAAATTCCGTAGTTGGCGGCGTCACCGGCAAAATCGATGGCGTCCGCCAATAGGGAGACGGAGCCGGAATGGAGACCCCCACCCAATTCGACACCGAACATTGCCGTGTTGATGACGAGTGCTATCCATAGCGCTTTGCGAAAGCGCGGACTGACGGTGGTTGTGCTGCATCCGGAATCACATCCGCAGGCGGCCATATTCATTCTCCCAAGTGGTCTACACTTCGATTGCACACCCTGTAGTTGCTACAGGGTCAAGCAATTAAGACCGAGGAGAAAGAAATGCGTATCGGAGCGTTGGGGCAAGCTGCAGGCGTTGACGTTGAAACCGTCCGTTTCTACGAGAAATCGGGGCTGTTGCCGATACCGGCTCGTAGCGAGAATGGGTATCGCATGTATGGCGCGACGCATCTTGAACGCCTGGCCTTTATTCGTCATTGCCGGGCATTGGATATTTCCCTCAATGACATTAAGCGATTACTGGGTTTTGTCGCACAGCCCAATGAGGACTGCGGCGATATTGATCGACTGATCGATACCCAGTTAAGCAAGGTCAGAGCACGCCTCAAAAGCCTCAAGGCGCTGGAGCGGCAACTGGCTTCGTTGAAGGGGCGCTGCGGAGAGAATCACACGGCCGGCGAGTGCGGCATTCTTCACGAGCTGGTGGCAGCTGCGCACGGAGAGGCATGCGCCTGCCACGCTGATAAAGCGTGAATTGTTTGCTGACGCTGGCGTCATTTACGCTGCAGGCCCTAAAGTCGCTCGGACATTAGTCGTTAACGCCATTACTTCCAGCCCAGACAAATCGTCGTGTCTTGGCGCTTACACGTGGCAATCGCTCTGGATCAAACATGGCAATTTCATCGGTCGGCAACAATACGTTTTACAACCAGGCCGGCACATCGTCGCAATCGGCTACGATAACCAACCAGCCTTCCAGCGCTACGGCGGGGAACGTGCCTGGCGAAGCATCGTCCGTTGTCACGTTGAGTGCGGGCGCCAACTGGATTGCCGGAGCGAATGCCGTCGGGCTGACGGTGGCTATCAGCAGCATTCCGGCGCAGTTGATTGACAACAATGGACAGACATCGAGTGACGCGCTAGCGCGCATCAAGGCGGCTGCTGCGCAGTCGGTCCAAGATATTCATCGTCCCTATGACGCGGCTACGCACAAGTCGATCGGCGTGATATCACAAACGAATTTCGAAAATGAAGTCCAAAACCTTGGTGGCAGCCTGTCTTCAGCCGATGCGCTTTTTGTTGCGCTCGATGCGAATAGCAATGGCTTCGTTTCTGATTCGGAACTTTATACGGCGCTTGGGAGCACCCAGTCCAATCCAAACAGCACGACTTCGCAGGCGTTGATGCGGCTCATGGACGCCAATGATGACGGCTCCGTTAGCACAATGGAGTACGAAAAAGTCGAGCTGGGTCTGACGAACGTCGAGACACCCGGCGATAGCTAATACTTCCTTGGCGACCCAACGAAATCGCGAAGCCGAGTAGCGCACGGATGATCGACAGCCTGCATGAATGGTGAACCGCTGCATGGTGCTGCCGAAGACACTTCGATTAAAAAGAACCCGGCTTCAACATTGCTCAATCGTCGAACATAAAGAAAACGGGAGGAGCCGCCTCATCAGGCGGCTTTTTCACTTTCCCATTGCTAATAGCTCATCTTGCCAATAGACGAGCCACCATCCACGAACAACGTCTGACCTGTGATGAAGCCGGCATCTTCCGACAGAAGGAATTCGATCGCGGCTGCTATTTCATCGGGCCTTCCGAATCGTCCCATCGGCACACCTGACAAGAATCGGCTTTCGCTTTCACTGCCCGCTGGATTGTTCTCTCTGAAGAGTTCCGTTTCTGTAGGACCAGGTGCTACGGCATTGACCGTAATTCCCGTTTTGGCGAGCTCCAGTGCCCATGTGCGCGAGAAGCTGATGAGCGCCGATTTGGCCGCTGCGTAGGCCGTGCGATTCGGCGCGCCCAGCACGGTGAGACTGGAGATGTTGATGACCCGGCCCCAGCCTTGTTCTTTCATGTGTGGAAGGATGGCCTGTGTCGTTTGCACCGCCGGGTGAAGATTGAGCGAAAGCACGGAATCCAGACTCTCAAGAGTGATCTCGCCGACGACTTGAGGTTTCACCAGACCAACATTGTTCACCACGCCATCGATCGCATAATTCTCGACCAATGTTTTCAAAGCCGCGTCTGTGGCGGACTTATCCGCGAGGTCTACAGTGACCAAGTGCCCGGGGAATTCCACTTTTTCCCTGGCAATGCCAATGACAGCGTGACCCGCGTGGCTAAGCCTTTTTGATAGGGCCTTGCCAATTCCCTTGGTGGCGCCGGTGATAAGAAATGTTCGAGATTGCATGATGGCCTCACTAGAATTTTTCCAAGACCTCTTGGTGCCCTGTTCGGTACCAAGAGGATTTCGCCTCATTTGTTCAGCTTGGGCGCTGGCGGGAAATCGATTGGCACCCGCGTGGTTGCGTGCAGATAATTCGTGACAGTCTTGTCACCGATCACCACTACGGCATCCACTAGATTTGCCTTGGTCCAGCCGGCTGCAAAGAAAGCTGCGAGTGCCGCTGGATCAGCGTGGCCGCGATTTGCCGCGATGTTCTTTACAAGCTTGCTCAAGGCATCGAGTTTGTGATCGAAGCTTGCGTTGCCACCTCGAATCTCGATGATTTCTTCTTCAGTAAATCCAACCATTTTCCCGACCATGGTATGGGCCGCCAGACAGTATTCACACTCATTGATTTGGCTGACGATCAGGTTGATGACTTCACGTTCTCTAGGGGTAAGGCTGCTCTTGCCATTCTGAAAGGTCAGATAGTTGCCAAGGGCATATTCCGAATAGGCGAGTACGGCATAAAGATTGGGAACCATGCCGATGTCTTTTTGCAGCTTGTCAAACAACATCTGGTTGGTTGCGGAAACTTCTGCACGGGTTGGCACATTGAACGTAGTCATTTTGAATTCCTCAAGTTAAGTGGCCTGCTGTGGGGTACTACTGCAACAAACTCTAATTAATTCCAGAGTGTTTAAAAATGCAGTCATTGGAATATCATTAATTCCAATATGGAATTAATTGGGGTGCAAAATGGACAAGATCCAAGCCATGCGAACCTTTGTGAGGGTCGTTGAGGCAGCCAGCTTTTCTGCGGTCGCCAACGAAATAAATACGAGTCAAAGTGCCGTGAGCAAGCAGGTCGCAGCATTGGAAGCTGATTTAGGCGTCAAGCTGCTCACACGAACGACGCGCGCGCTGACCCTGACAGATGAAGGAGAGCGTTACTTCGAACATGCGCGTAGATTGGTCGCCGACATCTCCGAAGTGGAATCATCTATCCGCAAGGGCAAGCAGCAATTGACAGGCTGGCTACGTGTTGGCGCGTCGGTTGGGTTTGGGCGGATAAAACTGATGCCATTCATCCAGTCCTTCATGGCGAAGCATCCGTCCTTGAAAATAGATTTGAGACTGAATGATGGATTCGTGGATGTGGTGGAGCAGGGGCTCGATGTAGTCGTGCGGATCGGAACGCTTCAGGACAGCACAATGATCGCAAGGCGTGTAGGCATGACGTATCGGATTGTGCTGGCCCATCGAAGCTATGTTCAGTCCTTGGCTTCACGCTCTCTTCCGCTACCGACAATCCCGGAAGAACTTTTGTCTCACAATTGTCTGGTCTATACCGAGATGCCCACAAAAAACTTGTGGACCTTTACTGCTGGTGCGAGTGCGTCCGAGGCCGTTGGCACAAAACGCACTATTCGCGTTGAAGGGAATTTACAGACAAACAGCAGCGAGGTTATCCGAGCCGCTGTGCTTGCGGGTATGGGCATCGCCTATGCCCCGATATGGATGTTCGAAGAGGAAATCAGACGGGGCGAGATGCACGAGATTCTTCCCGACTGGAAGCCTAAAAGTATTCCCATTAGCCTGGTGAGTCCCCCGGAGCGCTTTCACTCGGCGAAGGTAAAGGCATTTGCCGATCACATTGGGATGGCGATGGAGGCCGAACTAAAAGCGTAGCGGGTTTGTTTTAAGCAAGTGTTCTCAGCATTGGGAGGGGACACTTGCTTAGGCCGGTATGGCAAACCACGTGTTCTCAAGACAGGCACGAAGTGCCAAGCGGGCCCGGTAGAGCAGTACGCCGCAATTGGTTTTCGTAATGCCGAGTGTCTTGCAGATCTCCGCCATATCGAAGCCCATCATTTCGCGCAGCATGAAAGCACGGGCGGGCGCTTCGTTCAGGCGATAAAGGCATGCATCGAACACGGCCCAGAACTGCTGTTGTTCCAGCGATTGTTCGGGATTGCCCCATTCTGCAGGCCACGATTCCTCGGTCCAGTGGCCGGTGTCATCAAAAAATGCGTCAGTGTGATCAACTTCGACAAACTGTATGCCGCTGTTGTGTGCGCGAATCATGTCGATGATCTTGTTGCGCAGAATGGTAAACACCCAAGTCTTCAGGCTTGAACGGCCACCGAAGCTGTCACGCTTTTCATAGGCGGCAATGAAGGCTTCCTGAACCGCATCTTCAGCGATGCTGTCGTTACGCAGTTGGAGTCGAGCGAAGCGCAACATGTCGCGTCGCAATGACTCTAGCGCTTGCGCAAACGCTTCCCCTGTTGTCATGCAATCCCCTTTGCTTGATCCGGGGCGAATGATAGCTGAGTCTTTTTGCGGACACGGTTGATCCGCCTGGAAGGCACGCGGTACGACCGTGTCTGGTGCTTGGTGTCCTTCTATTCGCGATAAAGCCGCACATCAACCTCTCGCTCGACATAGCGCCATTCCTCCGTGTCCCTCAAGCGCTGAACCAATGTTTCGAAAGCTGCCTTGTGAGATACGGGAAATTCGAACCAGGTCACAAAGTCAAACGGCTCGCCCAGATCGCGCGAATGATGAAGACGTCTGGCGATTGCCGGCAGGTATTCCAGTCCAATCTGAATGTGGCGTGACTGTTCTTCGATGATGGCACGCCGCTCATCCTGGGCCAACGCCCACCATGCTGCCGTTTTGCGAATCGGAATCAGTGCCGCACACATAGCTTCCGGTCGCCCCAATCCCTGCTGGCGTGCGGAAAGCCGAGTCACTTCTTCTCGTGTCGTATAGCGCGTGTTGCTGGTGATGCCCTTCAAGGCCCATGCCGGCGTATCGACGACCGCTCTCGTCTGGTTGCCTTCATGCATGTTCAAGTAGCCGGCATCGGGTAATGATTCTCCGACAACGGCGGCAATGCGCTCGATGCGCCAGGTACCGGATGAGCCAGCCTGAAACTCAACGACAAGTGGTGTCGACATCACGTCTCTCCATGGATGGTTTGGCTAAAAGCGAATAGGGTCTTGCGACCCTGCATGATCCTTTGTGTCCACACGATTAGACGGATAAGGGATTGGGTCCTTACAGTAATCGGCCTTGCCGGTGACAGGCGAGGGGATGCAAATGACTGTAATAAAAAGGCGGTGGCTTACGTCTAAGCAAGGTAAGCCTTGGGGGAAATCATTCAAATGAGCCGGAGTTGTCGTCGCGCGAGCCAGTTGATGTCGGTGCAAATGGAGCAGTCGCTGAGCCTGCCTCAATGGCTGACCTTGCGTAGCCATCTGTTGGTTTGCCATGGCTGCCGCCGTGCGCGCAAGCAAATGAGGTTCTTGCGGAAAGCCGCACAGAAAATTGGCAATTTGGAATAGATCTGGCCGGGTGATGGGGCAAGTTCTGACAAAAACCCCACGAAACAAGGACTAAAAAATTTTTTTTAGAAGTATGTAAGAAATTGGAATTAGGCTACGACTAATGTATTGAGTGGCAAATCCAGCCGCTCAATTCGGTAAAAACCGATTTTATCAATCTTAAATTGGAGCTACTTCCATGAGCATGAATACCCGTACCCTGATTCAATCCGCCGCCGCTGGTCTTCTGGCCACTGGCCTGCTGGCAAGTGTCGTTACCACCGCTTACGCCGCTGACGAGTCCAAGGAAAAGTGCTACGGCATCGCCAAGGCTGGTCAGAATGACTGTGGTAGCAAGAACACCAAGCATTCCTGCGCCGGCCAATCGAAGCAAGACAACGATCCGAATGATTTCAAGCTGGTCACCAAGGGTACCTGTGACCAAATGGGCGGCAAGCTCACCCCGGCAACCAAGTAAAGCTGAATCGGCCATGTTGGTTCCAGCCATTGCAACTTCGCTGCCCAACAGCGCCGGTATTGGGTTACGTTCTCCGCATCTCGCCGAGGTGCGGAGAACCCGACCGATGGTTCCCTGGTTCGAAGTACACAGCGAAAATTACTTTGTTTCAGGTGGCCCGTCGTTGCAGGCTTTGCTTGACGTACGGACGGATTACCCGGTCAGTCTGCATGGCGTCGGCATGTCGATCGGAAGTACCGACGGCCTGGATCTCAAGCACCTCGAAAAGCTCAAACAGTTGGTTGATATCGTTCAGCCGGCTGCCGTTTCGGAACATCTCTGCTGGTCATCCGTAGGTGGCCGGTGGATGAATGACCTTCTACCGCTCTCCTATACGCAGGAAGCCCTTGTGCAGGTCTGCGCTCATGTCGAGCAGGTGCAGGAGATGCTGCAACGCCCGATTCTCATCGAGAACGTCTCAAGTTATCTGCGCTTCGGCAATGAAGACATGCACGAATGGGAGTTCCTGGCGCAGGTCGCACGCCGTACTGGCTGCCAGCTTCTGCTCGATATCAACAATATCTACGTCAGCGCCATGAACCACAGTTTCAATGCCGCTGATTTTTTGGCCGGAATTCCGCAAGGCATTGTCGGCGAGATGCATCTGGCCGGTTATGAAGTCGTCGAGGAAGACGAGGAGAGAATTCTCATCGACACGCATTCGCGCCCGGTTTACCCTGCGGTATGGACGCTCTACGAGGCCGCACTTCAACGCTTCGGCGCCACGCCTACGCTGATTGAATGGGATCAGGACATCCCCGGCTTTGAAAAGTTGATGGCCGAAGCGGACAAGGCTCAGGCATATCTGAATCGTGTTTCAACGTCAGCCGTTGAACTGAGCGCATAAGGAAGGGGCGCATGAGTACCCTCCGTACACTCCAGCATGACTTCTGTTCGGCAGTCTTTAGTTCAACTGAAGATGATGTCCTGCTGGCACGCCATTGTGCAGGCTCTACGCGCCGGATGCGAGCAGGTATCGCAGCCTACCGGCGGAGCGTTCTTGCCAATCTGGCGAGTGCTGTGGCTGGCTCTTACCCGCTGCTGCAAAACATTGTTGGCCCCGATTTCATCAACGAGGCCGCACGTCGTTATGCTCAGTTATACCCAAGCCTGAGTGGCGACCTCAATCTTTACGGGGAGCACTTCGGCGCATTCCTGGCGGCATATCCGCCGGCTGCAGATCTTCCCTGGCTTCCGGCCGTCGCCGAGTTGGAATGGGAAATTCAGCGCATCTATGGTGCGCCGGATGCGCCCGCCGTTGATCTGGCCGCATTGCAGACGACACCGCCCGAGCAATGGGAGCAGTTGATTTTTGACCTCGACCCGGGGCACGCATTGATCAAGAGCAACTGGCCACTTGCGCGTATCTGGGAGGTCAATCAAACAGGCCATGAGGGCGATATGCGCGTTGATTTCGACATGGCTCAATGCGTTCTCGTTCATCGCCGAGGCTATGACACCCATGTCGAGCTTGTTGCGCCAGGTCAATTCGCCTTTCTGAATCGTTTGTCCCAGGGCGTATCACTGGGTCCTGCGGTGGCTGCGGCCATGGAAGTCGATGAGCAATTCGATTTTGGTGTGGCGCTCCAGCGTTTCATTGCATCTTCCCTTATTCGTCGTGCCTTTCTTTCGGAGCAATCATGAACAACACATCCCATTCCCTGCGGCATTTCGCCGGGACCGTCTATGCATTCGCAAATTGTTGCATCGGATTTCTCGAGCGATGGCTGACCCCGCTCTTCCAGTTGGCGCTCCGACTCTATGTCGCCGAAGTATTTCTCCGGTCGGGGATATTGAAGCTCTCCGATTGGTCGGGTACGTTGTACCTGTTCGACAACGTCTATGCCGTCCCCGTGTTGCCACCGCACCTCGCTGCGGTGATGGGCACGATGGGGGAAACGTTGTTGCCCATTCTGCTGATCCTCGGTTTGGCGGGCCGCTTTGCTGCCGCGGGTGTTTTCGTGACCAACCTGATGGCGGCCATTTCCTTTCCCGATATTTCGGATCTCGGTCTGCAGGATCACAAGCTCTGGGGTCTGATGCTGCTGGTGCTGGTGTTTTTCGGCCCCGGACGTTTTTCCCTCGATCAATGGATCAAGAAGCGTTGTCCGCAACGTAATGAAGCCGGCAGCTTTTTGCACTGAGACAACAAAACCGCAAAGGGAATGGCGATGGGTTGGCTTCAATTTTTTCAGCGCAGCAACAAGACGAAAAACAATATCGAGAGCGAAAAAATTCTCACGAGCCTGCTCATTCTGGCCTGGGTAGTTGAGGCCAGAGATCCTTACACAGGCGGGCATTTGTGGCGAGTTTCGCGATTGTCAAAGCTGCTTGCAGAGGCAGCGGGGCTGTCGGCGGAGATGGTTGCACGTACCGCCATTGGCGGTTTCCTGCACGACCTGGGCAAGATCGGCATCCCGGATGCGATTCTGGGCAAGAAGGAAAGATTGACCGAGGCCGAGTACGAGGTCATCAAGACGCATCCGGAAGTCGGTTATCGAATGCTTGCGGATCATCCGCTTTCCGAACTTGCCGCCGAGGCCGTTCTGCTGCACCACGAGACGCCGGATGGACGCGGATATCCTTTTGGCAAGCGTGGCGATGAAATTCCGCTCGTCGCGCGGATAGTTGGCATCTGCGACGCCTTCGACGCAATGACCAGTAGCCGGCCATATCGAGTCGGCATGCCGATCGAGAAAGCCTTGTCGATCATCGAGGAAAATCTCGGTCGTCAGTTCGACGAGGCCATGGGCAAGGTGTTCATTACCCTGGGCGAGACTTCAGCGCTTGCTCATATTGTCGGGCACAGCGATGAAGGTATCCCGCTCGAGCGATGCGGAATGTGCGGCCCGATTATCGTTCGCCCCAGACACGTCAAAGCCGGTGATACGCTTTACTGCCCCGCCTGCCATAGCGAATACCAAGTTGCACCGCATGGCGATGGACTTGTTGCTACAGGGAGACAGAGTGATGCGCGCGCGCTGAAACCTGTACCGGATACTCAACTTATTGAGCGATTGACGCGAGAGAATCTGGTCGCCTTGCCAAACTAACCGACTGGAGCAGGTATCCATGAGTTTTCTTCGTCGCCTTACGATCGGTCGTCGATTGGGACTGGCGTTCTTTGTCCTGCTCGCATTGTTGATCGCCGTTGCCCTGTTTGCCTATTCGCAACTGAGCCGACAAGCGACGATTACACGCGTTATTGTCGAGCAACAAACCATGCGCGTTTCCCAGGCCGAAGCGCTTCAACAGCATGCCAAGGGTGCCGCCGTGCACCTGCTCCAGCTGCTGTTGACCCCGACTCGGGATGAGCGTGTTCCGATCTACGCCCAGATGGATGCTGCCAACGCGGCTGCCGATGAGGCTTTAGGTGCACTGGAAAAATTGGGCGGTGACGAACATCAGGTTGCCGCACTGGCCGAACTCAAGACACTGCGCGGGAAGTATGGCGACTTGTTCCGAGATACGGTGGAAGCGTTGGAAACTGATGGAAGCGACGCTGCACGAACGCAATTTGCCAAGCAAACACAGCCTGCCCTTGATCAATTGCTCACGGCAACAGCCAAGCTGGTTGATCAGGAACATATCGCCATGCGGGCCGGTCAGGAGCAGCTCAATCAGTCGCTTGTACGTGCAGAGGAGCTCCTGGCCGCTTTGGCGGGTATTGCGGTTCTGTTGGGGATTTTGCTTGCCGTCGTCGTGACCAACAGCATTACTCGCCCACTTGCATCCGCTGTCACCTTTGCTGATGCGATTGCGAATGGTGACCTGAGTCGCCATCTGGTCAATGAAGGCAACGATGAAACAAGTCGCCTGGCACTTGCCTTGAACAACATGCAGAAGAACCTGCAGCAGCTGATTCTTGGAATTCGTGATTCCGCCGATGCCGTACATGGTGCTGCCAGCGCAATGGGCGATCCCGTGGCGCAAGTGCAGAATGGTTCGGCTTCGCAGCGTGAGGCGGTTGAGGTCATTGATGGCAGCGTCAAGGGACTTGCAGCACAAACGCGCGAAATTTCAGAAATTGCTGCGGGCAGTCGCGAACAGGCACTACAGGCATACGACTTGGCTCAGGATGGCCGGAAACTGATTGCTCAGGCGTCCCATGAGGTGACGGCGATTGCAGGGACCATCAGCGATTCTGCGCGCTCGGTGGAGGAGCTTCGCGAGCGCGCCGTGTCAGTCCGCGGACTCCTTGGAACCGTCAGAGAAATTGCGGACCAGACCAATCTGCTGGCACTCAATGCGTCTATCGAAGCTGCGCGTGCGGGGGAAAGTGGCCGAGGGTTTGCGGTGGTTGCCGACGAAGTCAGAAAACTGGCTGATCGAACTTCCGTCGCGACCAGGGAAATCAACGATGTCATTGACGCCATCGATGCGCAAACGGATATCGCTGTGACTCACATCAGCCAGGGCCGCAGCGAAATGCAGCGCGGGGTTGAGCTCATCAGCGGCATGGTGCCGTCGCTGGGACAGCTGAGCAATGGTGCTGAAGCATCGCTGGCACGATTGGATACCTTGACGGAAACGTTGTCACACCAAGCGGAACAAAGTGCCGCGATCGCGACCAGCGTCGGTGCCATGGGGGCGCTGGCGAGTGGCAATTTACAAGCCGCTCAACGCGTATCGGCGAACAGCGTAACGCTCAAGGATCTTTCAGGCAGCCTCCGCGATCAGGTCGGGCGATTTACGCTGGCGTGATGCAACTGTCCTCGGCCTGATGCGATCAACTTCCTGGCATATGAGAAATCGCGTGAAGGCGAGCTGAGCACCGGTTGAGTATGACCAGCAGGTCTACTTGGTCGGGGCGGCTTTGCTCATCGGGCAGCATGCCATACGGCCATTTATAATATGCAGCTATGACAACCGCCAATAAAAGAACGGGGATATTGGTCCGGCCGCGCATCTACATTGAAGGGATGACCACCATTGGTCCTGGCAAGGTCGACCTCTTGCGTAAGATCGGTGAAATGCGTTCGATTTCTGCTGCTGCCCGTTCCCTCGGAATCCCGTACAAGAAAGCCTGGATACTTGTTGACTCGCTGAACCAAAGCTTGAGCCGCCCCGTTGTTGAAACAGCAACCGGTGGCAAGGGCGGGGGCGGCGCTCAACTTACGCACCTTGGGGCGACACTCATTGAGTGCTATGACTCGCTTGAGATAACCCTGAACATGAAATCCGTCACTGAGCTCAAAGCCCTGCTTGATGCATTGACGGAATAAATCCCGCTGAACACGACCCTGCCTGAAGCTGGGTCGTGTCTTGCATCAATGCCTCATCAGTAGGTGAGTGACACCGTTGCCATCACGGTACGCGGCGGAGCGACATAGGCAATGTTGCTGCCGTTGGAGCCCACATTGCTGCCACCGTCAAACAGCGACGAGTAGTAGTACTTGTTGGTCAAGTTCTGAACTTGCAGGCGTGTCGTGACAACATGGCTACCCACACCAGTCGTGTAACGCACACCTGCGTCGAACGTCGCGTACGAAGGCGCCCACATGGTGTTGGTGTTGATGGCGGCGCGACGGCTTTCATAGTGTGCGGCGCCCGTCAGAGCAACGCCATTCCATGAACCGGGGTGATAGTCGAGAACCAGATCGCTCTTGAACTCTGGCACGCCAACGACGACCGTGTTGTTCAGTGTCGGGTTGCTGGCCCCATTCAGGCGCGCATCAATGAAGGTGATGCCACCGAATACGCCAAGATCCTTGGTTGCATTGCCTTGGGCAAAGAATTCAATGCCGTTGTTGGTTTGCGTACCGAGGATTTCATACGTATTGTTGGTCAGATCGGTACCTGCCAGCGGGCGTGTTTGGAAGAAGGCAAATCGTTATATCTTAATGGGCCTAACGATGTGACTTCAACTGACAAAAGTACCTTTGTGTATGAAATTCCATTAGTTATGAAATTGACTACATATTGAGTTTCCGTCCGCGAAAAGCTGTGCCATAATTCCGTTATGTCACTTTTAGCCTAACGAAAGTCATTCTCAATGAGTTCATCTACGGTTATCCCGATTGCTGACGCGAGTCGTATGCGCAAGGCGCGTGCAACACCGAAGGGGCGTTCAATCGATCCTCAGGCGGCAGAAGACATCCGTGCATTACTGAAGGAGGAGCCGCGTCGCCCGGACCTGCTGATTGAGCATCTGCACAAGATTCAGGACACTTACGGCCACGTTTCGGACAAGCACATCGTTGCGCTGGCCGCCGAAATGGGCTTGGCAATGACTGAGGTCTTCGAGGTTGCGACCTTCTATCATCACTTCGATGTGGTGAGGACCAATCTTGGTGAAACCGCGCCCGCGGAGTTGACCGTACGCGTATGCGATTCGATGTCCTGCGAGCTTGCTGGCGCGCACGAGCTGCTGCACAAGCTTCCCGGGATTCTGGGCACGAAGGTACGTGTCCTGCATGCACCTTGCGTAGGTCGTTGCGAATCCGCGCCTGTCGTCGTCGTCGGCCAAAACCCGATCGACAATGCGACGGTCGATAGCGTCAAGAAGGCGGTCGAGACCAAGGACGTCAAGGCAAAAATCACTGATTACGTTGGTTTCGAGAAGTACAAGGCAGAGGGCGGTTACAAGACCCTGGCCGACTGCATGAGCGGCAAGATCGACGTCGAATCTGTGTTGAAGACCATGGAGAATTCCGGTCTGCGCGGTCTGGGCGGTGCCGGTTTCCCATCCGGTCGCAAGTGGCGCATCGTCCGCGCCGAGGCTGGTCCGCGCCTGATGGCCGTGAATATCGATGAAGGTGAACCGGGTACCTTCAAGGATCGCTACTACCTCGAGCGTGATCCGCATCGTTTCCTCGACGGTATGCTGGTCGCCGCCTGGGCGGTTGGCATTGAGTCGATTTACATCTATCTGCGCGACGAATACGCGCATGTGCGCGAAATCCTGACCAAGGAAATCGCCGCGCTGCAGGCCAATTCGCCAGTCAAGTTACCACCGATCCATCTGCGTCGCGGTGCCGGCGCCTACATCTGCGGTGAAGAGTCCGCGATGATCGAATCCATCGAAGGCAAGCGCGGCATGCCGCGTCTGCGTCCGCCGTACGTGGCGCAGGTCGGCCTGTTTGGTCGCCCGACCCTCGAGCACAACATGGAAACCCTGTTCTGGGTGCGCGACATCCTTGAAAAGGGTGCCGAGTGGTTCACGAGCCATGGCCGCCACGAGCGCAAGGGTTTGCGTTCCTTCTCCGTTTCTGGTCGCGTCAAGAAGCCGGGCGTACATCTGGCGCCAGCCGGTATCACCATGAAGGAACTGATCGACGAATACTGTGGCGGCATGCTTGATGGCCAGGAATTCTACGGTTACATGCCGGGTGGTCCTTCGGGCGGCATTCTGCCGGCGTCGATGGGCGATATCCCGCTTGATTTCGACACTTTGAACAAGTACGGCTGTTTCATCGGTTCGGCTGCCGTGGTGGTTCTCTCCAACAAGGACACCGCACGTGCCATGGCTGCCAACGCCATGCGCTTCTTCGCCGATGAGTCCTGCGGCCAATGCACGCCGTGCCGTGTGGGTACCAGCAAGGCTGCCGGCCTGATGGGCACCGACAAATGGGATCAGGCGTTGCTGGACGATCTGGCACGTGCGATGGGCGATGCGTCCATCTGCGGTCTGGGCCAGGCTGCACCGAATGTCATTCAGTGCGTGATCAAGTATTTCCCGCACGAATTGAGCAAGTGAGCCAATAATGAGTTAAGGGGGCTGCCCCCTTAACTCCCAAAGCATGTGAAGCAACATTTTGAACTGCCCCAACAGTGCTTCAAGTGAGGTTACGCAATGAATGCAATCAACGAACAAATGACCCCGGCGCAAGTTGAGTTCACCCTCAACGGGAAGAAGATCACCGCCCGCGCAGACGAGACCATCATCCAGGCCGCCAAGAAGGAAGGCATTGAGATCCCTCACCTGTGCTACATGGACGGCATGCGTCCGGATGGCAATTGCCGCGCCTGCGTCGTCGAGATCAAGGGCGAGCGCGTGCTGGCCCCATCGTGCTGCCGCTTTCCGACGCAGAACATGGAAGTTAGCACCGACTCCGAGCGCGCCGTGCACTCGCAGAAGATGGTGCTGGAGTTGCTCAAGTCCGACGTACCGGAAGAGCAGTACGTTCTCGATAACGAGCTGACCTACTGGTTCAACAAGATGGACGTCGGCGCCCCGCGCTTCGACCGTCGTGAAGAGCCGGCACCTGACGTTTCTCACCCCGCGATGGCCGTGAACCTGGATGCATGTATCCAGTGCAACCGCTGCGTCCGTGCCTGTCGCGAAGAGCAGGTGAACGACGTGATCGGCTATGCCTTCCGCGGCGCTCACTCCAAGATCGTGTTTGACCTTGACGACCCGATGGGCGAATCCACTTGCGTGGCCTGCGGCGAATGCGTGCAAGCCTGCCCGACCGGCGCCTTGGCACCGGCCCGCGGCGTTGCCATGCAAGTACCTGACAAGAAGGTTGAGTCTGTCTGTCCGTACTGCGGCGTCGGCTGTCAATTGACCTACAACGTCAAGGACAACAAGATTCTCTACGTCGAAGGCCGCGATGGTCCTGCCAACGAAAGTCGCCTGTGCGTGAAGGGTCGCTTCGGCTTCGACTACGTGCATCACAAGCATCGTTTAACCAAGCCGCTGATCCGCCGCGCCGATGCACCTAAGGTTGCCAACTTTGAAGTTGATCCGTCCAAGTACCTGGATGTATTCCGCGAAGCGACCTGGGAAGAGGCACTGGACGTCGCCATCAATGGTCTGAAGACCATCCGTGATCGCGACGGCAAGTACGCACTGGCCGGCTTCGGCTCTGCCAAGGGCTCGAACGAGGAAGCCTACCTGTTCCAGAAATTGGTTCGTACCGGTTTTGGCAGCAATAACGTTGACCACTGCACCCGCCTCTGCCACGCGTCGTCCGTCGTCGCATTGCTGGAAGGTATTGGTTCGGGCGCTGTGTCCAATCCCATCAAGGACGTGACCGAAGCCGAAGTCATCATGGTGATTGGCGCCAATCCGACCGTGAATCACCCGGTCGGTGCGACCTGGATGAAGAACGCGGCCAAGAACGGCACCCGCATCATCATCGCCGACCCGCGCCGTACCGAACTGGCTCGCCACGCTACCTACGATCTGCACTTCAAGCCGGGTTCCGACGTCGCCATGCTGAACGCGATGATGTACACCATCGTCGAAGAAGGGCTGGCCGATCAGGACTTCATCAACTCGCGTACCAGCGGTTACGAGGCGCTCAAGGAAAATCTCAAGGGCTACAGCCCCGAAGCCATGGAAGGCATTTGTGGCATTCCGGCTGAAATGTTGCGCGCCGCTGCACGTGATTTCGCTACTTCCAAGGCCTCGATGATTCTTTGGGGCATGGGTATTTCGCAGCACGTGCATGGCACTGACAATTCGCGCTGCCTGATTGCGCTGACCATGCTGACGGGGCAGATCGGCCGTCCCGGTACGGGTCTGCATCCGCTGCGCGGACAGAACAATGTGCAGGGTGCGTCCGATGCCGGCCTGATTCCGATGGTGTATCCGGATTATCAGCGCGTCGACAATCCCGAGGTGCAAGCCAGTTTCGAGAAGCTGTGGGGTACCAAGCTCGATAGCAAGGTCGGCCTGACCGTCGTGGAAATTGTCGAAGCCATGTACGAGAAGCGGATCAAGGGTCTCTACATCATGGGCGAAAACCCCGCGATGTCCGACCCGGATGCCAACCACGCACGTGAAGCGATGGCCAAGCTGGAATGCCTGGTTGTTCAGGATATCTTCCTGACCGAAACCGCTTACCTGGCTGACGTGGTGCTGCCGACCTCGGCCTTCCCGGAAAAGACCGGCACATTCTCGAACTCCGACCGCATGGTGCAGATGGGTCGCCAAGCCCTGAATCCGCCGGGCGACGCACGCCAGGATCTGTGGATCATTCAGGACATTGCCAATGGTCTCGGCTGCGGCTGGAATTACAAGCACGTTTCCGATGTCTTCAACGAAATGCGGAAGGCCATGCCGTCCATCGCTGGTATGACCTGGGAGCGCCTGGAACGCGAACACGTCATTACCTATCCGTGCGAGAAGGAAGGTGATCCGGGTACGCCAGTGATCTTTACGGAAGACTTCCCGACCCAGTCTGGTCGCGCCAAGCTTGTTCCGGCGGATATCATCCCGCCGGCTGAGCGTCCTGACGACGAGTTCCCGTTTGTGTTGATCACCGGCCGTCAGCTGGAACATTGGCATACAGGTTCGATGACTCGCCGCGCCTCCGTGCTCGACGCTATCGAACCAACCTGTACCGTGCTGATCAATCCGTTGGATCTGGAAAAGTTTGGCGCCAAGCCGGGCGAGATCATCACCGTCGAGTCGCGTCGCGGCAAGATCGGTGTCTATGCCCGTGCCGATGCTGGCACGCCGCGTGGTTCGATCTTCATTCCGTTTGCGTACTACGAAG
The DNA here is from genome assembly GCA_035492055.1 of Rhodocyclaceae bacterium. Classification (GTDB taxonomy): domain Bacteria; phylum Pseudomonadota; class Gammaproteobacteria; order Burkholderiales; family Rhodocyclaceae. Next base: position 20,451 of record DATJJR010000081.1, read on the forward strand.
CGGCAGCCAACAAGCTGACTAATGCTGCACTTGACCCCTTCGCCAAGATTCCCGAGTTCAAGTACTGTGCCGTTCGCATTACCCAAGGTGGTGCGCTGGAGCCGTTGTCCAGCTACGGTGGTGGACAAGCCTTGGCCGAGATCGAAGCTGCTCGCGTCTAAGCGTTGCCACTCCTGATAAAACGCCGCTGAAATTTCAGCGGCGTTTTTTTATTTGTTGAGGTGGGTGTAGTTCAGAACGAACTCGGCGACCGCTGACGGTGAATTGAGATCAAGTACCGGTACATCAAGCCGCAACGGTTTATCGCTAGCAACGGCAACTACACCATGGCCAGGATAGAGCAGCTCAGCAACATGGTCCGGACGGTGCACTTCAATCTTGGCCAAGTCGCTGTGCTTGTAGCCTTCGATCAGCAAAAGATCGCAAGGGGATATACGGGCAATTTGCTCATCCAGCGTCGGCTCGGCTTCGCCGCGCAGTTCGTGCATCATCGCCCAACGGTTGCTTGAAACGATCATGACTTCGGTACAACCCGCCTCGCGATGGCGATAGGAGTCTTTACCGGGCTTGTCGATATCGAAATGATGATGGGCATGCTTGATGAGCGAGACGCGCAACCCCTTTTGCACGAACAGGGGAATCACCTGCTCAATCAATGTGGTCTTGCCCGATCCACTGAAACCCGTAAAACCGAAGACCTTCAAAACATTACTCCAAGTGGATTAACTGGCTATTTTACTGTGCGGCGAGTGCTGCAAGAAATTGATTGCACAGTTGGGCTGTCACCGACAGTCGACAGTAACAGTCGGAAATTACGAGAAGTAACCCAATGTGCGAGCGACACCTTGCGCAATGCGCAGAGGACGTTCGCCCAGACCATAGCAGCCATCGTTCTTTTCTCGGGGATCCATTTCAAGGAGCTTTGTGCCTGCTTCGACATGGAGCCCATCACGGCAAATTCCGCGCACATAACCATCGATCGGCACGAAAACAGGCGTCTGATTGAGTATGCCAACCGGGCTGCCTTGATTTAACCATTGCCCAATTCGAACCCCGGTACGCAGAACTCCTTCGCAAGGCGCGTAAACGCAGCGTTCTCGTCCGATGCCGTTGATCATCTTGGGTTCGCCGGAGAGCGGCTGGCTCGAACCGTGGGTAATGATTTCACCTAGATGATCACCCCACGCGGTTTCGACGACCACATGCGTTTGATCGCCGGCAATAAAATTCGGCCCCAACCCTATGGTCAGCGAGGCATGATGTCGCTGGACCTCGGGGACCACACGTTTGCGCATGCGCGCATCAACCAGTGCATCAGGCTGCAGGGCGCATACCGAGTGATCGATATCGTCCACCACAACGGGTATTGCCTGTCGGCAAGTCAGCATGTGCAACGCGTTGCTGCGGTCAATACGCTTGGCTAATACGCCTTCAAGCGAGACCTTTCCATCGAACACAGCATCGGTAAAGGACATTCCGCGTCGCAGATATGACGGGTGTTCCACTTCGTGGATGATGACTTGGCAACCTGCCTGAAAGAGTCGATGAGCGACAGCCGACGCGACATCCCCACTTCCGCGGACCAATACCCTCATTGTGCAACTCCTGCCGTGATCAGTGCCGAGTCTTCCCTCTCAACGCAGGCTGTCGTTTGGGCGCGTCATTGAGAGGAAATCTTCAGCGTTAGGTCAAATTTTACCTAACGCTTTGCAATCGTTGTGTCAAAATTGACCTAACGATGGAAAAAACCTCTCAAAGGGGCTTCAAGGCCGCCGCCATCGAGTTCTTACGCTTGGATAAACGATGCCATCAAGCATGACGGCCCGATTGCAGGATTGCGCAGCCACAACGGTTGATAGTCAGTCCCGATGACAGCCCCACTGCTTGAAGGACAAACGGAAGTGGGGGAAATATCTAAAGAGGCACGTGCCTTTGATATTTTTAACCGGCATTCGGCAGGTGAAACTTTTGCCGCGATTGCCAGGGATTACGACATCAGTGCGAGCTATGTTGCCCAGCTTTATCACGAAGAAGAGCGACGACGCCACCTCCCGGAGCGATGGTTTTGGCCAAGGCAGCTCGATGGATGGCAGAACATGGAGTTCCATGTTCTGCGGGGTTTGCCGCTACCGCTGCTTCAAACGCTTTGGGCTGCAGGGTATAGAACCTTCGGCAAAATGGATGCAATGTCGGATAGCGAGCTGCTATCCGACATTCCCGACCTGAATAAACTGGGCTTGCGGAAAATCCGTCAGCACATTGCCCTGATTAAAGCGATGGCAGACGCCTGAGCCGAATTGACAGTGCAGGTTCACCTGCAGCGGGCCATACTGGAACCGAGCCAAATCACGCAACACCCGGGACAGGGCACCAGGCAATCGCCGTACTTTGTCGATTAGCGCTTTGCATTCGGGAAGAACAACTGGTCGTCACCAATCTTGTATGCAGCAATGGCACGTTGACCGGTCGGTGAGATGATCCAATCGACAAATTTCTGTCCGGCCTCGACTTTGATGTGCGGGAATTTGGCCGGATTGACCAGCATGACGCCATATTGATTGAACAAGCGCTTGTCACCCTCGACGACGATGACCAAATCCTGTCGATTCTTGAACGATAGCCAGGTCCCGCGGTCGGAAAGAATGTAGGCGTTCATGGCGGCGGCGCTGTTCAAGGCCGGCCCCATGCCCGATCCGGTGTCCTTGTACCAGGGGCCTTTGACCTTATCAAGATCGATGCCGGCCAGTTTCCACAGACGCAATTCCGCCATGTTCGTACCGCTGCGGTCTCCGCGCGACACGAAGCTCGACTGGCTTTCCTCAATCTTCTTCAAGGCCGACGTAATGTCCTTGCTGTTGGCCACTTTCGCCGGATCGTTCTTCGGGCCGATCAGGACGAAATCGTTGTACATGACGTCATAACGCTTCGTGCTATAGCCTTCGGCAAGAAACTTTTCTTCGGCGGCCTTATCGTGAACAAACACGACATCGGCGTCGCCGCGCCGTGCCATATCCAGGGCCTGGCCGGTTCCGAGCGCGACGACGCGCACTTCGATCCCAGTTTCTTTCTGGAATATCGGCAGAAGGAAATTGAACAGCCCCGATTGCTCGGTCGAGGTTGTCGAGGCAACGGTGATGAAAGTATCGGCAGCTTGGGCGGGCAGAATGCCGGCGAGTAGAGCAACACACAAGAGACGTCGGATCAGATTCACGGTAGTTCCTCCTTGAGAAAGTCGATGGCGGCCTGCGATTGCGGGTGCCGAAAAAAATCGTGTGTTGGTGCGCACTCGTGAATGCGGCCGGCGGCAAGAAACACAATGTTCTGACCAAGACGCCGTGCCTGTCCCAAATGGTGCGTCACCATCACGATGGTGGTGCCCGCGGCGTGCAATGCGGCAATGCCGGCTTCGATTGCTCGTGCAGCACCGGGATCGAGGCTCGCCGTCGGCTCGTCGAGAAAAAGGATTCTCGGGCGCAGGGCAGCGGCACGCGCCAATGCAACGCGCTGCTGCTCACCACCGGACAGCACGCGCGCAGGTCGATCCGCCAAATGCTGCAGGCCGACGCTTTCGAGTGCAAACATGGCTCGATGCCGGGCTTCGTGTACTGGCATGCCTTGTACGCGCAGCCCATATGCGACATTGGCGATGACGGAGCGCCGCAGCATGACAGGGCGTTGGAACAGCATTGCCTGGGATGTCGGACGCTCCGCCAGCGTGCCCCAGCGTATCGTGCCGCGGCTGGGCTGCAGCAAGCCATGCATGATGCGCATCAATATGCTTTTACCGGCACCATTGGGACCGAGAATCACGGTACAACTACCCGCAGCAATATTCAGGTTGACGTTTTCGAGAATGGACCTGCCGTCCAAGGCAAAGCCAATGTCGTCAAGTTGTAGCGGAAACATGTCGCTCATTTCGCGTAATGTCCTGCCCAACTGCGTATGGCGTGTGCCAATGCATTGAGCAGCAACACCAGGATGAGCAGGATCATGCCCAGTCCCATTGCCATGGGTAGATCGCCCATGCTGGTTTCCAAGGCGATCGCCGTCGTCATGACGCGTGTTACGCCATCGATGTTGCCGCCGACGATCATGACGGCTCCCACTTCGGAAATCGCCCGACCGAAACCCGCCAGCAATATTGTCGACAAGGCCCAGCGTGTGTCCCAGAGAAGTGTCAATGCCGCTTGTCGATGGGAGGTCCCTAGGGAATCGAGTTGATCGGCGTATTCAAGCCATGCATCTTCAATGATCTGACGAGTCAATGCAGCCAATAGTGGTGCGATCAAGATGGTTTGCGCAATGCTCATTGCCGTCGGCGTGAATAGCAACCCGAACTGTCCGAGCGGGCCGGCGCGGGAAAGCGACAGGTAAACAATCAGGCCAACGACGACAGACGGCAATCCCATGAAACCATTGACGAGCACGATCACGGTCTTGCGTCCTGGAAAGCTCGCGACAGCCAGCAAGGCACCCAAGGGTAAGGCGAATAAGGCACCCAGCAATACTGCGACACAACTGACGCGCAGACTCAGTGCGACGATCCCGTAGAGATGGGTGTCCGCATGAAGTATGAGCATCAGGGCTGCGTCGAGGCTGGCTGCGATGGTATTCAAGGCGTGGTTGCTATCGGGAATCGGGAGGCAAAGATATGAAGCAAATTTCCAGTCAGGGCGCGACTATAACCGCACTCTTGGAAGGCCCGAAATATGAGATTGCGTGCATATCATGCGCCCCTGTGCCTTGAATCCGGCATCGGATTTGGCGCAATGCAATGAGCGCCGAGTGTTATGTCGGCGTACGCATAACAGGAACACCACCAGCGTGGCTGGTTTAAATGAAAACCGGCCATCATTGGATGGCCGGTGCAGGGCTTGGGTTGCTTTGATGTGGCGTTACATGATCAAAGGCGAGCCGGGTTTGCCGGGGCTCACGCCGGTAATTTGAACGCAGCGACCGTGCCATTCAGCGATTCAGCGAGTTCCTTGAGCCGTTGTGCGGCGCTGCTGACTTCGTTGATGGTTTGGTCGTTGCGGTCGGCCATATGCGCAATGTGTTCAATATGCTGCGCGATCCCTTGCGTGGCAGTGGCTTGTTCGCGTGATGCACCTGAAATCTCGGTGATGCGTGCGAGCGTGCGTTCAGCGCTGCTCTGAATCTCCCCAAGCGTCAAAGCCGCCGATTCGGTGATGCCGACGCTTCCCAGCACCTGTTCACGACTGTTGCTCGCCTGCTTGATTGATAGTTCGACGCCTTGTCGTATCTTGCCAATCATGGAGGCAATGCTTTCGGTTGCGTTGCGAGTGTTTTCCGCCAGTTTGCGTACTTCATCGGCAACCACGGCGAAACCGCGACCGGATTCGCCGGCACGCGCAGCTTCAATGGCTGCATTCAATGCGAGCAGATTGGTCTGATCGGCAATGTCCTTGATGGTGCTGACGATCGCGCCGATTTCTTCGGTGCGTTTGCCAAGCTCGGTGACGTTCTCGGTGACTTCCTGGACGGAGTCGGCAACGGCGCGGATTTCATTCACGGCTTCGGTGATGCGTGCACGCCCGTGAACGGCCGCTTGAGAGGCAGCCTCGGAAATTTGGACCGCGTCGTTGACGTTTTCGGCGACGTGACTCACGGTGACTGACACTTCCTCGACTGAAGCGGCCGTTGCCTGCGCAGCTTCTGACTGCGCGCGCGAGCCGTCGGCAATTTGCTTCGATACTTCGGACAATGTTTTAGACGAGGCAAGTACGTTTTGTGCCGATTGCTTGACGTCGGAGACAACAGTCGAGAGGGCGCGCGACATGTCGCTGAAGCGTTGTGCAACGACAGACAATTCATCGTTCGACGCAAGCACGATTGGGCGCGTAAAGTCGCCGGAGGCAAAGCGGGCAGCACCATCGGTCAATCGTTCAACTGAATCCGCGATCGACAGATACATGCCGACAAAAAGATAAATGCTGACCAAGACCACCACGATGTTGATCGCAAGCATGCCCCAGAATTTTGCGCGCACAGTCTGCTGGCGAACCAGCAGGCGTTCTTCGAAGATCTTGCGGTTCTCGTCGATCAAGCCCCAAGCTGCATCTATCGCCGGTTTGGCCGAGTCAGTCACCTGCTGCTGGGTGACACCGATGCTGTCCGCTGCAATGAAATTCTGCCGCGCATCCTTCAGCAATGCGCCGGTGGCAGATTTTACTTGCGAGAAAGCCTGATCCATGCGCGCCTTGATGTCCGGGTTGCTCTTCATCGACTGGCTGAGCATGGTCTCGACGCCGTTCAAGACATCCTGCAGGCGGGCTTCGGTCACTTCATAGAACACGCGGTCTTTCGGCGTCAGCGTACCGCGCGAGAGATTCAGGATTTGATAGGCGTAGATACGTACCGTGATGCCGGCGACCTTGGGCGTGTTGTTGGCCAAGGGAAAACCGAGGTAGAACAGATCGGTGTCCGGTTCAAACGAGATTTGCGAGTTGTCGCCGATGACATGCATGAAGGCATACAGGCGATCGAATTCCTTGCCGTGAGCAGCGAATGCGGATTGTGCAAAGTCCGGGCCGATTGGCAACGCCATGACCTTGGCTTCAAGATCAGACCAGCCAGCGCGAATATCCTTGACGCCCGTGGCCGCATCGAACAGTGGCGCATCCTTTTGTGCGTCGCTTTCGAGCTTTTGCAAGGTCTTTTCGATCACGGCCTCATGCTGCTTGAGGCGATCCTTGACGGCGGCATCGTTTGGCGCAGCCGTGGTTGCGATGCGACGATATTCGATCAGATCCTTGTTCCACTGAACCAGGTCGCCGATGAGCTCGTTGCCGGCCAGTTCGCTGTCGATCTGACGCACCCGTGAATCCAGATCCGACATGACGTGCCAGGAGAAGTAGGCCAGCGCTGCGGTGAAGATCAGCCCGGTCAACAGAAACTTGCTTGAGAAGCGCAAGCGTCCCATCAAATGGACGGATGGCGCGAATAGGGTCTGCATGATCTCTCCTGAAAGATGGCGTGTCGTGTGGGATTTGTGGCCGCCTGTTTGCCGGCGAGCTTTCTAGCACAACGACGAGGCCAGCTTAATGAAGACCGAGTGACAATTCGTGCCGAGGCTGCAAAAAACGGGGAAACATCATGCCGTTGTTGCGCAACCGCTACCGCGGCTGAGTATCACCCTGGGGATTCAGGGATGCCGATGCACAGCAGGCGTGTTGCTGAATCAAAAACCTTCCAGCACGATCTTGCCGCGGGACTGGCCTGACTCAAGTAATGCGTGAGCACGGCGGAGGTTGGCGGCGTTGATTGTGCCGAAACGTTCGTTCAATGTGGTGCGTATGCGCCCGGCATCGACGAGTTCGGCGAGTCCGGCAAGGATGCGGCCTTGCGCATCCATGTCGGGTGTTTCGAACAATGCGCGAGTGAACATCAACTCCCAGTGCAGCGAAACGCTTTTGCGTTTCAGCAGCATGACGTTGATCGGTTCCGGATCGTCGATCAGGCCGAATTTACCCTGCGGTGCTATGGCATCGACGATCTGTGCGAAGTGTTCATCGGTATGGGTGAGACTGACGACGTAATGCGGTGCCGCGATACCGAGGGCTTGCAATTGAGGGGCGAATACTTGCGTGTGATCGATGACATGATCGGCGCCAAGCTCACGCAACCATTCTCGGCTTTGCGGCCGCGACGCGGTACCGATGACCGTGAGGCCGGTCAGTTGTTTTGCAAGCTGCACCATGATCGAGCCGACACCACCGGCGGCACCGACAATGAGCAGTGATTTCCCGGATTCGCCTGGCGTAATGCCGAAACGATCAAACAGCATTTCCCAGGCCGTGAGACCGGTCAGTGGTAATGCGGCGGCGGCGGCGAAGTCGATCGACATTGGCATGCGGCCGACAATGCGTTCATCCACCAGTTGCAGTTCGCTGTTGCTGCCTGCGCGCGTGAGCGCGCCGGCATACCAGACGCGATCGCCCGGTTTGAAGTTGCGTACCGCTGGCCCGACTGCGCGCACGATGCCGGTGGCATCCCAGCCCAGTATTTTCCATGCGTCGCCCTCGGGTGCAGTGTTGCGCCGGACCTTGGTGTCGACCGGATTGACCGAGATTGCCTTGACCTCGACAAGTAGATCGCGTCCCGCAGCGATCGGATCAGCCAGCGTGACGTCCTGCAGCGATTCGATATCGGTGATTGGCAATGACTTTTTGTAGGCGACGGCTTTCATGGTCAGTAGGCCTTGTGCGAGTTGAATATTCACCGCTGATTGCGGTAGTCGACGCATGGTATGCGCAATCGAGGCGGTGCGTCATTCCCGCGGCATTACATTTATGTCAGTGCGCGCGGCCTGTTAGCAGGGCTTGGCTAAAATTGCATGCATGACGACGCACAGATCAAAGATTGCTGCGATGGCCGGCATTTCCATTGTCATGATGCTGATTGCCCTCGATCAGACTGTGGTGGGAACTGCCTTGCCCAAGATGGTGGCGGAGTTGCAGGGTTTCAATCTTTATCCGTGGGTGGCATCGGCGTACCTGCTGGGCAACGCGATTCTGATTCCTATCATCGGCCGTCTCGGCGATTTGCATGGCCGTAAACCGTATCTGCTGACGGCAGTGAGTGTGTTCACCCTGGCATCTGCCCTGTGCGGCATGGCGCACACCATGCCGCAGCTGGTGCTGGCGCGCGGATTGCAAGGCATTGGCGGCGGCATGTTGATGGGCTCCGCATTTGCCTCAGTCACGGATTTGTTTCCCGACACGCTGGAGCGTGTGCGCTGGCAAGTCATGCTGTCGGCGGCTTTTGGCGTGTCTTCGGCGCTTGGTCCGGCGCTCGGCGGCTGGCTCACCGAGCACGTTGGCTGGCGTAGTGTGTTCTACGTCAACCTGCCCGTCGGACTTGTTGCGCTGCCGATTGTCTGGCGCTTCCTTCCACGCGTTGTGCACGGCGACCGCTCCGGCAAGGCGCTGGATTGGCCGGGTGTCTTGTTGCTCACATTGGCTGTCGGTACTTTGCTACTGACAACGGAGCTGGGTGAAAAGCTCGGATTTGCCAATCCGACCTTCTGGGGCTTGATTGTGATGTCGGCCGCGTTCGGTTTCTTCTTTTTTCGCCACCAGCACCATACCGACGCACCGGTGATTCCACCCCATCTGTTTGCCAATCCGGTGATGCGCTTGCTGGTGACGCTGGCTGTTCTGTCGGGGTTGATTCTGTTCGTGTTGCTGTTCTATTCGCCTCTGCTATTGCAGGGCGGATTCTCGATGTCGCCGAACGACGCCGGTTTTGTCGTGACGCCGCTGATGGTGTGCATCACCATCGGTAGCGTCGTCAACGGCCGCCTCATTACACACATGCGTCATCCAGAGCGGTTGTTTTCTTACGGTGTGTTGCTGTTGATCGTCAGCATTCTTGCATTGTGTTGCATGTCGACGACATCGCCACGCTGGTGGTCGATGATCGCGTTCGGCATGTGCGGATTCAGCTTAGGTTTCCAGTTGCCGAACCTCACGCTGCAAACACAGGCCGCTGTGAGTCGCGCCGATCAAGGCGCGGCGTCGGCGCTCATCATGACGCTGCGCACGCTCGGCAGCATGTTCGGTGCAAGCCTCGCCGGCCTGGTTGTGAGCATCGGCTTCGCACGCGGCACCGCGACACCGTTGGTGCAGGCCGGCATCACCAATGCCGATGTGCTGCATCTTTTCGCTAGCCCGCAATTGCTGGTACGCGATGCGGATCGGCAAAGCCTGGTGAATTTGTCACACGCCTTGTCGTTCGATGCCGAACCCTTGCTGGAACACGCGCGACTTGGTCTTGTGTCGGGCATCCACGCTGCCTTCATCGGTTGCGCGTTGCTGGCATGCATCTGCTGGTTTGTCAGCCGCAAGCTGCCGCCATTCACCCGCCGCTGATACGTTTGGGAAATTGCGCTTAGCCGTGTAAATCCTCAAACGGGCAAAAACCGGCATGCGCCGAGCCAGGCCGGCAAAAGCGGTGAATTCGCGGTGCGAACACCGCAACCGTGACTACGAAGCCCAATGCCAGGGAATGGCTTGTCCCTGTGAATCCGAATCGCCCCTTTCTTTGGGAGGGGCGGATGGGCTCAGTTGTAGCCTAGTTGTGCGATCTTGCCGACTTCGTCATTGGTTTGTGCCGGATTTTTCGGCAACTTTTGGCCGGACGACAAAGCGGATGGCAGTCCGAAACTGCCTTGAGCCTGTTGCTGCTGAGTCTTTTCCGGCTGCGGAACCGACGGTTGTTGTGCGTTCATGGTGCACCTCCTCGGACGAATAACGGCCGATAGCGCTTAAAGTTGACGCACTTTAATAAAAAAGTCCTGTAATGACTTGTTACGTAAAGGAAACTCAAAGAAATGCTTTATGCCGGCGTTTGAATTTCTCTATTCGACGTCGTCAACGGTATGGATATCTGCGGCGACTGGCTTTGCCGTATTGGCTGCTTTTTCGGCAGCAGTTGCCAGCATTGCGCTACGTGTTTCCGGCGTTTCAAGACTGATGCGTCCAAGAATGCCATCGCGAAAATCGGTCAGGAACAGCATCGCGGCCTTTTCGAGATCGTATTCGTCCTTGCGTCCCTTGCCGGTGTGGCGTGCATTCCGTTTGCGCGCCACGGCCTCGACCACGCCGATACCGTCCATCCCCTCGGTGGCAAAACCGTAGCGGGCGGTCAGGAGTTGCGGGTAACGGGCCAGCAGGAGTTCGCCTAGAAATGCGCCGACTTGTTCTTCGATCACGGCATTGCGGCCGATGGCGTGGGCGATGGCGAGCATGAAGCCGTCGCTGTCGTGCTGGATCTTCGGCCACATCATGCCAGGCGTGTCGGTGAGCGTCATGCGCGTGTTGATTTCAAGGCTCTGCACGGATTTTGTCACCGCAGGTTCGTCGCCAACAGCTGCGACGCGGCGTTTCAACAGCGTATTCATCAATGTCGACTTGCCGACGTTGGGGATGCCCATGATCATCATGCGCAACGGCTTGACGCCATCGTTGCGATGCGGCGCCAGGCTTTGGCACAGATTCGGAATCCGCGTGACGTCGCCATTCTTCTTGGCGCTGATGCCGATTGCTTTGACGCCCGGCTGGGCATTGAAGTAATCCAACCACTGTTTGGTGGCATTCGGGTCGGCCAGATCGATCTTGTTCAAGAGCTTGAGACAGGGGCGCTGACGAAAGCGGCGCAATTCGTCGATCATCGGATTGCTGCTCGCCATGGGAAGGCGCGCATCGAGTACTTCGATGACGACGTCGGTGCGCTCCATGACCTCCGCGGTTTTTTTGCGCGCGGCGACCATGTGGCCGGGAAACCACTGGATGGGCATGATGGTGTTTATCTGGGGGAAGGCGTCATTATACCGGCGCTCTTTGTGGCGCTCCGCAGCGCGGAGTATGGCCGCCCTTTTATCAGGGGCGCACAGCGTCTTTCATGTCGAAGTAGGACAGGACGCCGCGTGCTGCGGCATGCCCCGATGCGATGCAAGCCGTGAGCAGATAGCCGCCTGTCGGTGCTTCCCAATCCAGCATTTCACCGGCGCAGAAGACACCGGGCCATTGCTTCAACATCAGATGCTCATTCAGCGCATCGAAGCGTACGCCGCCGGCAGTGCTGATCGCCTCGTCGATGGGGCGTGTGGCGGTCAAACGCAAAGGGAATGCCTTGATGGTTGCAGCGAGTTTGGTGGCATCGTGCATGCCGTCCTTGCCTAACACCTCGCGCAACAGTGCGGCCTTGATACCGTGAAGGCCGAGGCGGCCTTGCAGATGCGATGACAAGGAGCGCGAGCCGCGCGGATGTGAAACATCGGCGAGCACGCGCTCCGCACTTATATCGGGAAGCAGGTCGAGCATGAGCGTTGCCGAACCCTCGCGTTCGATGGCATCACGCAGTGGTGCAGACAGGGTATAAATCAGGCTGCCTTCAACACCTTGTGCGCTGATGACGAACTCGCCGCGCCTGGCGATGCTGCCAAAATGCGCAACGACATTCTTGAGCGGTTTGCCCGAGAATTTGTCGCGGAAGAAATCCGACCACGTGTATTCAAAACCGCAATTCGACGGCTTGAACGGCGCAAGCGCAATGTCACGGCGCGCCAGTGTTTTCATCCAGGCGCCATCCGAACCCAGCCTGGCCCAACTGCCGCCGCCGAGCGCCAATATGACAGCATCGACGCGCTGTGAAACTTCCCCATCCGGTGCGAGAAAGTGCAGCTCATTTTCATCGCCCCATCCCAGCCAGCGATGCCGCACATGAATGGCGACGCCTCGCTCACGCAGGCGATGCAGCCACGCACGCAACAAGGGTGCCGCTTTCATTTCGCGCGGAAACACCCGCCCCGAAGTACCGACGAAGGTTTCAACACCAAGCTCGGCAGCCCATTCGCGCAGCGCATGCGGCGTGCAGCGTTCGATCATGCGGCCGAGTTCGGCTTGTTGTGTGCCGTAGCGCGTCAAAAAAAGATCGAGGGGTTCGCTGTGCGTGAGATTCAAGCCGCCGCGCCCGGCCATGAGGAATTTGCGTCCCAGTGACGGCATGGCATCGAAGACATGAATGCCGAAACCTGCCGCCGAAAGCGTTTCGGCCGCTGCCAGACCGGCAGGACCCCCGCCGATAACAGCGATTTGCGGCCGTACTTGCGGCCGCTGGCCTTGTATTGAGGCGTCCGTTGGGGATTGCATGGCGCGCAGTGTAACTGTGCAGGCAACAAAGTTTGCCCCAAGTAATGCTGATTTGTTTGTAGTCTATGCTTTTGAGATAATTGACGGTTTTCCTTGCGCAGCAGGTTCGCTGCGCTTGCAGCTTTCCGACCGCTTGTCCGGTTCCCGGTACCCTCTTCATGTCAGATACAAATTCCTCCGCCGTCACTTTTGCCGATCTTGGCCTTGCCGATACCTTGTTGAAGGCTTTGTCGGACATCGGCTATGAAACGCCGTCGCCGATTCAGGCCAAGTGCATTCCTTTGTTGCTGGAGGGGAAAGACATTCTTGGCGAAGCACAGACCGGTACCGGCAAGACTGCTGCTTTTGCATTGCCGTTGCTATCACGCATCGATGCAAGCAAGCGCGTGCCGCAGGCACTCGTACTCACGCCGACGCGTGAGTTGGCCATTCAGGTCGCCGAAGCGCTGCAAAGCTACGCTAAATATTTGCCCGATTTCCACGTCCTGCCGGTGTACGGCGGCCAGAGCATGGTCGTGCAGTTGCGCCAGCTCTCGCGCGGTGCACAAGTCATTGTTGGCACACCCGGTCGCGTGATGGATCACCTTGAGCGCAAGAGCCTAGATCTCAAGGAATTGCAGATCATGGTGCTCGACGAGGCCGATGAAATGCTGCGCATGGGGTTTGTGGACGACGTCGAATGGATTCTTGGTCACACGCCGGAAACGCGCCAGACTGCGCTGTTCTCGGCGACCATGCCCGAGGCAATTCGCCGCATTGCGCATCAATACATGCACGAGCCGCAAGGCGTGAAGATCAAGGCCGCGACGTCTACCGTTGCCACGATCAAGCAGTCTTATTGGCAGGCGCGTGGCGCCGACAAGCCGGAAGCGCTGACACGCATCCTGGAAGTCGAAGAAGATTTCGATGCCGCCATCGTCTTTGTCCGTACCAAGACGGCAACGCTGGAAGTCGCGCAACGGCTTGAAGCCCGTGGCTATGCCGCGGCCCCGCTGAACGGCGACATGACGCAAGGCCTGCGTGAACAAGTCATCGATCAATTGAAGAGCGGTGCACTCGATATCGTGGTCGCCACCGACGTTGCCGCGCGCGGTATCGATGTGCCGCGCATCAGCCACGTCATCAACTACGACGTGCCCTATGACACCGAATCCTATGTGCACCGTATCGGCCGTACGGGTCGTGCCGGCCGCACCGGCAAGGCGATTCTGTTTGTCGCCCCGCGCGAAATGCGCATGCTGAAAACGATCGAACGCGCGACGCGCCAACCGATCGAGCCGATCATGTTGCCGACCTTGGCCGCCGTGGCTGATCGCCGCGTTGCGCAATTCAAGAAGCAGATTGTCGACGTCATCAATCGTGAACCACTGGGCTTCATGGAAACCATCGTCGCTGATCTCTCGCGAGAAGAAGAACTGGGCATGCACGAGGTTGCGGCTGCCCTGGCCTGGCTTGCGCAGCGTGATCGTCCGTTGCAACCTGAAGGCAAGGACGTGGCGTTTGCCACCGATACGCAACAGCAACGTCCTCCGCGTGAGCGCTCGCCTGAAGAGAAGGAACAGCGTTCGGAAATTCTTTCGAAGCGCCGCGAGTTTTCTGCAGGTCATCTGCAGAAATACCGCATCGAAGTGGGCAAGGCACACGGCGTGATGCCCAAGGAAATCGTCGGTGCGATCGCCAACGAAGGTGGCATCGAGGGCAAGATGATCGGCCAGATCAATCTCTTTGACGAATTCAGCACGGTCGAACTGCCGCCGTTGCCGGATGATCTGCTGCGCCTGCTGCAAAAGACGCGCATTCGTCAGCGCGTCCTGCTGATCAAGCCGGACGACGGCTCAACGCCACCGCCGATGAAGAAGCGCTTTGGTCATGATGATGGCGCACCGAAAAAGGCTTTCGGCGACAAAAAGCCGTATGCGGACAAGAAGCCCTACGGTGACAAGTCGGGCGACAAAAAAACCTTTGGTGACAAGAAACCATTCGGAGAGAAAAAGCCGTTCGGCGACAAGAAACCGTACGGCGACAAATTCGGCGAGAAGAAATCCTTCTCCGGTGGATTCAAGAAGGACGGCAATGCTGCCCCGAAAAAGAAGCCGAAGCCATAACGGAGCTGCGCTTCTCGGCGCCGGACTGTATTAGCACGGCACCGCATGACGTCAGACAAACGCCGAATCCGGCTAAGCGGATTCGGCGTTTGTTTGTTGTGCAGCAGCCTGACGTTGATAGGCCAATACCACCTGGCTGGCTTGCACCATGACTTGCTGCGCTGTTTCTGGTGGCAATGAGGTATTCAAGACACTGAACAGTCGCTGCGTCATTTCCTGACCGAGCGAGCCGGCTTCCGGATCGGCAGCGAAGTTTGGGTCAAGGCACCGCAATTGAATATTCGCTAGCGCATCGGCCACGAGACGCCAACCCCAGGTCGGCATGATTTCGGTGAGCGCCAGCATCATGCTGCCGAGTCGCTGCAGCAAATGCTCGGCCTGTGCGCGATCTTCGCTGGCAACCATCGCATGCCACAGCGCGAGATGTATCCCGCGTCGTAGTTCAACCTTGAAATCGATGGCGTTGTCCTCGCGGGCTTCAATAGCAGCGAACTGCTGTTCGAAACGGGCTGTGGCCTGAGCATCAAGTGGCGTGCGTAGATTGCCGAGCAAGGTGGTCAATGCGGGTAGCGCAATCAGGTTGAACGCCTGCGTCCACGCCAGACCCCATTGATCGAGTCCGCTGACGAGCAAGGCCAGCCGCATGGTTTTGGCTTCTTCGCGCGCGCCTTTGCTTGCCCAGTCACGCGCGCGCGCTTCGATGACCGACAGACCAAGCTCTGCGGCAGCTTCGTCGCCTTCGGCGAGCAGGCGAAAGATGCGCGTGAAGCCGTCTTGCGCCAAGATAGCCGCTTCCTTCTGGACTGCGGCATCGGCCAGCCCGGCCAAGTGATCGTCAGGGAGACTCATGTCTTTTCTGGGGGTGTTGCGGTCGCGGCCTGTTGCATCGCGGCGAGTGTCGCGCGTTGCATTTCGAGGCCTTGAAGCGTGGTTTTCAATAACGAGAGATTCGACTGCAGCCAACCCTCGACGACTTTGAGGTTGGCGATCTGGCGATCCAGTTCGTTTGTGTCGAACGTTGGCGCAACCATGCCGGGCAAGGGAATGCCCATGCCGCCCCACAGTGTTTTCAGTGCTTCAAAAGGGTCGGGCGGCGTTTTTGTGCTGTCACGTTTGGTGTTGTCACCCATTACGCCATGGCCGGCTGCAGGCGCTGTGCTTGCGGGCGCGTCACCGATTCAGGAATCTTGCCGACGCGCGGCATCTGCTCGTTCGGCTGGATCGGAATCTGCAGGAGGTCGAGTACTTGTTTCGCAACGTGCGTGCAGGCATCCGCGAGTTGGGGCGGAATGTCGTTGCCGAGATCGGTTTTCAACAAGGCCTTGGTTGCATTGAAAGCATTGACTGGCATCAGAATGCGATCGCCGTATTGCGCAAGCAGTTCGTGCATGGTGCGATTGGCAGAATCGCGTTGCCACGGAATCACCGGCCATTGCGTCGGAATTGCATAGGCGCGCGGAAACGTATCGAGATCGCGGATCAACGTGCGGATGTCTTCGTGCGAATCGCGGAAGGGCAGCAGCACCAGATCGGCCATGCCGTAGAGCTTGCGGTCCATCTCGGTACGGTTGCCGCCACCGTCGATGACGCCCATCCAGGCATCGAGCGAACGAATCTTGTCAGCTACCTTGGCCAGCGCGTCGCGCGTACGTGCGTCGGCGACCAGATATCGGCGACCTTCCGGATTGAGCGGTTCACGATAGGTATCGGTCAAGACGCAGACCGAGCGTTGTCCCAGCAAACCCAATCCCTGACACAGCATGTGGGAAAGCGTGGTTTTGCCGGTACCGCCCTTGTTGCCAATGATGCAAATGATGTCTGCCATAGTGTCTCCACCACCTTGTGAAGGAAGCGCCGCCGCATCGCTACAGGATGGGAAAGCTTCCGAGGTGTTCTTGGATTGAATTATGGCGAGCGGGCGCGGCGGTGATAGCCGGAAATGAAAGGGGAAAAACCGTTTTTCCGCCCGGTGGGAGCTTGGGCGAAAAATTCCTTTAATTCTTGGGCTTGGCGAAACTTCTTAAGCTGGTTTTGTAGCAAAAAAGCTGAGTTTGGCGTCGGTCATTCAGCGATATTTTCATTTCCGGCTCAACATCTGGCACTGGAAAACTGTTGCTGATCAGCAGCTTGCCGTCTTTCATCTCGGCCCGGACCTTGTCTGCCAAGGCGGCCATCGGTGCGGGGGAAAGAAATACATACACCACGTCGAATGCGGTCAAAGCAGGTTGCCAGAGATCGCCGTAGCGAATACTCACATTGCGGCAAGCCATGTTGAACAGGCGTGCCAGCAGCCAGGGCAGTGGTGCATGCTCAATGCCGGTGAAACGACAGTCGGTGCGGGTGAGTGCAATGCGGCGCAGCAAGCGGCCGTCGCCGCAACCAAGATCGATCATATGCGCGCCGGGCGGCAGCAACTCGGCGACGGCCGCAGCCGTGTCTGCATTGCTGAGATACAAAGGCACGCGGTTCTTGTCTGTGCGCCAGAAAACCAGCAGGCACAAGGCAAAGGCAGCGAGATACAAGCCTGGCGACATGTTCAACGCGAGGGTAGTCAGGACCAGCGGTGCAAATGCCGCATGAATCAGCCACCACCAGCGCGGTGCGCCGGTTTTCCAGCTCACGAGCGCGGCGCAGAGTCCTTGCACTACCACCACGGCAAACAGCGAAGGTTCAATGAAAGGGCGTATGACCCAGATCAGCGCGAAGGTCATCAAGGCGCCGCCGAGTTGGGCACCGAGGGCGACTAATAAAGGAGAAGCTTGCATGGGCCGCATCATACGTGAGCGTCAGGCTGATCCAGTGTGCACGGTACAATGGCGCCTTTGCGCTTGCGCAGCATTTCCCGGAATCCAACATGAGTCTCCAGTGCGGTATCGTCGGCCTGCCCAACGTCGGCAAATCCACCACCTTCAACGCGCTCACCAAATCAGGCATTGCCGCAGAAAATTATCCCTTCTGCACGATTGAACCGAACGTCGGTATTGTCGAAGTACCTGACGTGCGCCTGAGCAAGCTGGCCGAAATCGTCAATCCGCAAAAAATTCAACCTGCCATCGTCGAATTCGTCGACATCGCCGGTCTTGTTGCCGGCGCTTCCAAGGGCGAAGGCCTGGGCAATCAGTTCCTCGCCAATATTCGCGAGACCGATGCCATCGTGCATGTAGTGCGCTGTTTTGACGACCCGAACGTGGTGCATGTTTCCGGTGGCGTCGACCCGATTCGCGACATTGAAATCATCGACACCGAGCTGGCGCTGGCTGACATGGCGGCAGTCGAACGTACGCTCACCAAAAACAAAAAGCTTGCCGGTACCGGTGACAAGGAAGCCAAGGCATTGGTGGCCGTGCTTGAAAAGTGCATGACATGTCTCAACGAGGCGAAGCCTGTGCGCGGACTTGGTCTTGACAAGGAAGAGCTCGCCCTGATCAAGCCGTTGTGCCTCATCACCGCCAAGCCAGTGTTGTATGTGGCCAACGTCAAGGAGGACGGATTCGAAAACAATCCATACCTGGACGTGGTGAAGAAGCACGCTGCGACCGAAGGCGCGGAAGTGGTGGCGCTCTGTGCAGCCATCGAAGCGGAAATCGCTGAACTCGACGATGAGGAAAAGACCATGTTCCTGGCCGACCTCGGCCTTGAAGAGCCGGGGCTGAATCGCCTGATTCGTGCGGGCTTCAAACTGCTTGGTTTGCAGACGTACTTTACGGCTGGCGTAAAGGAAGTACGCGCCTGGACCATCCATATCGGCGATACCGCGCCGCAGGCCGCCGGTGTGATTCACACCGATTTCGAAAAGGGCTTCATTCGTGCCCAGACCATCGGTTTTGACGACTTCGTCCAGTACAAGGGTGAGGCGGGTGCGAAGGAAGCAGGAAAGATGCGTGCCGAAGGCAAAGAATATGTCGTCAAGGATGGCGATGTGATGAACTTCCTGTTCAACGTTTGATGCATCGTTGTATAAACGGCACGCACAGGAGCATCATTCCGTTGTCATAGCTTTTGTCGCGGTAAGCGGGGAGAAAGGGCAAGGGTGAGAAAACACCAATCAGACAGGCTGGGGAATGCGCCGATGTATCTGTCGCGCGGTGTGACCTTGCTTGTTCTGGTGCTTTTCCTGTCGGGCTTTGCCACCGTGCTGATCACGGATCTCGTAGCATCGCGGCAGCGCGAGTACGAGACGGTTCGGCGCGATTCGGACAATCTGTCGCAAGTCATCGAGCGCCAGATCATGACCGCCGTCGAGAAGATCGACATTGTGTTGCAGCAAGTGGCGTTCGATTTTGCACCTGTCGTCGAGGGCAAGGTTGCACGCAAGCGGCTCGACGTCAACAAGTCATTGCAACACTGGATGGCGTACACGCCGGAAGTTCAGGCTGAAAGCCTGCGCATCATCGACAAGGACGGTCACGTCATTTTCAATGCCGGTTTCGGCGATACGTTGCCGGATGTGAATGTCTATGACCGTGCGTATTTCCAGCAGCAGAAGAACAGTAAAGCCAATCAGCTGGTAATTTCGGCACCTTTGCTGTCTCGCTTTACCGGTAAATGGTTGATCACGTTGAGTCGGCCAATTCTGGACGGCAGAGGCGAATTCAACGGCGTGGTGCAAATGGCGCTGCGTGCTGAATATTTCCAGTCCCTGTTTGAGCAAATCGACATCGGCGAGCTTGGCAACGTCAGCCTGTTCGATACGGAGTGGCATCTCTTGTCGCGCCACCCGGCGCTTCCAGAACAATTGGGACATCAATTCAAGACGCCGGCAGTTGAGATACTCGTCAATGGCGAAACACGCGCCTCATACGAATCAATTTCACGAGTCGACGGCATGCGCCGGCTGTTTGTGGTGCGTCGCCTGCAGGGGCTGCCCTATACGCTAGTCATCGGTCGTTCGCCGGAAGAGTTTTTGTACGGTTGGCGTATCAAGGCGATTTTGTATGGACTTGCGTTCGTGGCTTTGTCGTTGGCCTTGTGCGGCCTGCTGCTTTTCTACCATCGATATACGGAACACAATCGCCGTCTGATTACGCAGGCGTTTGAGGCTTCGGGCGAGGCGATTGTGGTGACGGATGCCGACGGTCTCTTGATCAATGCCAATCAGGCGTTCAGCACCATTACCGGTTACACCGTGAATGAGGTGCTCGGCCGTTCGGTCGTTGATCTGTTGCGCTCCGAGCGACACGATGATGCGTTTTATACCGAGATGGCGCGACAGCTTGTGGCTGATGGCCAATGGCGCGGGGAGATCTGGCATCGTCATCGCAACGGAGACTCGTTCCCGCATCTGTTGGTGATTTCTGCACTACACGACAAGCACGGCAACATCACCAACTGCGTCGGGCTGTTCAGTGACATCAGCGCATTGCATTCGGCGCGCCTGCAAGCCGAGGCGGCTAGCCGCGCCAAGGGGGCTTTTCTGGCGACAATGTCGCACGAAATCCGGACGCCGCTCAACGGCATTCTCGGCATGTCGCAGTTGCTGCTGATGCCGAATCTCAAACAGATGGAGGTGCAGGAATTCGCCCGCACCATTCTCAATTCCGGCAACACGCTGCTGACATTACTCAATGGCATTCTCGATTTGTCCAAAATCGAAGCCGGTAAGCTCGAAATCAGGAACGCGCCCTTCAGCCCGCGCCAGCTGCTGGACGAGCTGTATGCCTTGTTCCGTGATTCGGCCGTCGATACAGGATTGGCGTTATCCGTTACATGGCATGGCGAAGCCCAGTCGTACTATGCCGCCGATGCAACGCGCCTGCGGCAGATTCTCTGGAATCTCATCAATAACGCCATCAAGTTCACACCACAAGGTTGGGTGCGTGTGGACGGATATGACCGTGGCGAAAGTGGCGATTCTTCCCTGCTTGAGTTTGTCGTCAGCGATAGTGGCATTGGCATACCTGCCGACAAACAAGCTGAATTGTTCAAGCCGTTTTCGCAGGTGGACGATAGCAACACACGACAATTTGGGGGAACGGGTCTTGGCTTGTCCATCGTGCGCAGCCTTGCCGAGTTGATGGGCGGCACAGCGTCATGCACAAGCGAGGCAGGCAAAGGATCGATCTTTCATGTCACGCTGCGCGCTGAAAAATTGATGGATTGCGACCTGCGGGACGATGCATCGCGGCTGCCGGTTTTGTCGGGAATGCCTGATGTGACGCCACCAGAAGTGCATCATGTGCTGCTGATCGAAGACAACATCGTCAATCGGAAAGTCGTCAGTGCCATGTTGGAGCGATTGGGGTGCCGCGTGAAAAATGCAGAGAACGGACGTGATGCATTGACACTGATCCGCAATGGCGCCGCACCAGATTTGATTGTGATGGATTGCCAGATGCCGGTCATGGACGGTTTCGAAGCGACGCGTTTGATCCGTGCCTGGGAGTCGGAGCAAGCGCTTCCACGGACGCCGATTATTGCATTGACGGCGGCTGCCTTCGAATCCGATCGTACGCGTTGCTTTGAGGCTGGGATGGATGACTATCTGACCAAGCCGGTCAATGTACAACGCCTGCGCGATGCCTTGAAAAAGCATCTCGCCGACATGGCGTGATTCCTGATTGCCAATGCTTGGACTGCTGCGAGTTCTACATCCGTGAGTCTTTCTAATCCCGTAACCTATCGCGGCCGTTTTGCGCCATCGCCCACCGGATCTTTGCATTTCGGCTCGTTGGTAGCTGCGGTCGGCAGTTATCTGGAGGCGCGTACGCGTGGTGGCGAATGGCGGGTGCGTATCGAGGATGTCGATGCCCCACGTTGCAGGCCGGAGCATGAGTCGGCGATCCTGCGGGCACTGGTCCGTTATGGTTTTCGCATCGACGGTGAGATTCTGCGGCAGCGTGACCGCACTGCGGCGTATCAGGCTGCATTGAATCGACTGCATTTCGACAATTTTGTGTTCGGCTGTGCGTGTACGCGCAAGGAGGTCGGTGATGCCGCCTTGGGTAGCGATGGCGCTCCTATTTATCCTGGTACGTGTCGGTGCGGTTTGCCGGAGGGCAAGGCGGCACGTGCCTGGCGCTTGCGCGTCGGTAACGTCAGGATCGCCTTCACCGATGCCGTGCAGGGCCAGGTAAGTCAGGATTTGTCGACGGACGTTGGCGATTTCGTATTGTTGCGAGCTGACGGTTTGTTTGCGTATCAGCTTGCTGTCGTACTTGATGACGCGGAGCAGGAAATCACACACGTCGTACGTGGCGCAGACTTGCTCGATTCGACGCCGCGCCAGATTTATTTGCAACAATGTCTTGGTGTTCCGACACCCATATACACGCATCTGCCTGTTGTGGTGAACAGCAACGGCGAAAAGCTTTCCAAGCAGACATTGGCGGAGGCTCTGGATGAAAATCATCCGACGCCAACCTTGTGGCGTGCACTTGAATTTCTTGGCCAGCAACCGCCACATGATTTGCGCGACGGCGATCCCGCTATGTTGTGGCAATGGTCGCTGGCGCACTGGTCGCTGGCTCGCGTGCCGAAACGGCACAGTGGGAATGTCGTTTAAATGAATATCCGAAGAGAGTCAAAACATGCTGATTGAAAACGATAGCGATCTGAAAATCCTGTTCGAAACCGTGCGCACTATTGCGGTGGTGGGGTGCTCACCAAAGCCGGAACGTCCTAGCCACTACGTCGCCAAGTATCTGCAGACGCTAGGCTATCGCGTGATTCCGGTCAATCCGGGACAGACCGAGATTCTTGGCGAGAAGTGCTACGCATCGTTGCGCGATATTCCCGAGCCGGTCGACATGGTCGATTGCTTTCGCCGTGCCGAGGATATTCCTCCGATTATTGAAGATGCAATTGCAATCGGCGCAAAGTATGTGTGGATGCAACTCGGGATCGTCAACGAAACAGCTGCTCAGCGCGCCGGTGAGACGGGCATCAAGGTTGTGATGGACCGCTGCCCGAAGATCGACTATCCACGCCTGTTTCGTTGAATCCGATCAGGCCGATCAGTGCGCGCACGATGCCGTAGCAAGTCCATGCAAAGATGCGCCTGGGCAAATAGAGGCGCATCCAGTATGTAATCTGCGTGCCACCGGAGGCAATCGCCTGTTCGATTTCATGGCGTAATTGCGCGGCGAAGCTGGCATTACGTACGACCACATTCGCTTCGCGCGCCAGCATCAGGCTGAACGGATCGAGATTGGATGAACCAACGGTCGCCCAGTCGTCGTCAATGACGGCAACCTTTGCGTGCAATAAACCTTGCCGATATTCGTGGATGGTGATGCCGGCGCCCAGCAGTTGGCCGTAGAGCGCTTGTGTCGCATAGTATTGCAGCCAGTGTTCACTGCGTCCCTCCAGCAGCAATGTGACGACAACGCCGCGCTGTGTGGCGTCGATCAAGGCACGCCGGAAACGACGGCCGGGCAAGAAATACGCATTGGCGATGGTGATCTGGTGTTGTGCGCGCTGAATCGCCGACAGATAACCATCCTCGATTGCACGGCGTTGGCGAAAATTGCTGCGCGTAATAAAAGCTGCGCTCAATTCTCCACCACCATCAACACAAATAATCTTCGGTGGGGCCGCGTGATAACGCTGACCGAAGCTGGCCCAGCGTACCGTGTTCCAGAGCTTCACCATCGTTGCATAGATGGGTGACAGCAATGGCCCGGTGATGCGTACAGCGAAATCGAGGCGATGACGATGTGCATGCCCGACATCGTCAATGATGTTGATGCCGCCGACGAAAGCAATGCAGCCGTCGACGCAAACGAGTTTTCGGTGCAGTCGCCGCAGGCGTTGTCGCTTCAAGCGGAAGCGCGCAATTTCGGGACGATAGACCAGTACTTCTACACCATCACGGCGCATGTCTGCGCCGAGCGTCTCCATAAAGCCGCTGCTGCCGAAGCCATCCACCAGCACATGCACGCGCACACCGCGCCGTGCCGCGCGACTCAATGTTTCGGCGATGCGACGACCGGTTTCGTCGTCATTGAAGATATAGGTGTCGAGACGGACCTCGGCTTTTGCTGCATCAATGGCGGCCATGAGTGCGGGAAAATATTCCGTACCCGAACGCAGTAATTCAATGGCATTGCCGCGCATGAAAACCGGATCATTCATCGTTGGCGCACATCCCAATGCAACACTGCAGACAGGGCCGCATGGTCCGAAATGCGCGCCCAGTCGTGATGGACTTCGGCACGTTCGATGCGGAAACCGCGTGTGTAGATTCGATCAAGGCGCATTAGTGGCAAGAGTGCAGGAAAGCTGCGCGTGGGTTTGCCGTTACCGTTGGCAAACACTTCTTTCAGCCCCAGTCGTTGCGCCAGATGCATATCGGCCTGATTGCGCCAGTCGTTAAAGTCACCTGCGATGATCAGCGGTGCATCGCGTGGGATCAACGCTTCAATTTCCCGTGCAAGCGCATCCATTTGCCAGCGACGGCTTGCCGAGAACAGCGACAAATGCGAGCAGACGCAGTGTAATGGCTGAGGCCAGCCCTCGGGCTGTACCGTGCAATGCAACAGGCCGCGCTTTTCAAAGCGCAGATGCGTCACGTTCTGGTTGCGGCTGGTGAGAATGGGAAAGCGCGACAGGATGGCGTTGCCATGGTGGCCGTGATCGTAGGCGGCATTCTGTGCGTATGCGTTGTGCCAGATATCGTCGGCGAGAAACTCGTGTTGCGGTTGCCTTGGCCAGCTTCCATGCCGTTCGGCATGTTTTTCGTGCAGACCTTGTACTTCCTGCAGGAAAACGAGATCGGGATTCAACACACGCAACCGCCTGCGCAATTCGTGTACTGTCAAGCGCCGACCGAGCGCAGAAAAGCCCTTGTGAATGTTCAGTGTGGCGACGTGCAACGCAGGCAGAGTCATACATCAATCATACCGCCCAAGGCCGATGGGCAGCAGCTACAATCTCCGCACAAAATACGCCAATGGGGAGAGCGTCATGCTGAATGCGACTGATGATCCAACTGTGCTCCTGGTTGAGCCCTCGGGTGTACAGGCCAAGGTCGTGAGCAAGGCGTTTGCGGATCTTGGCATGCATCGGATACGTGTGGTTGGTTCGGCAAATGCAGCATTGGCGGCAATGACCGAGATTCGACCTGATGTCGTGGTGAGCGCGCTCTATCTGCCAGACATGTCCGGTACGGACCTTGTTCTTGCAATGCGTGAAGATGATGCGTTTGCCGGCCTCCCCTTCATTCTTGTGTCGAGCGAGACACGCCCGCAAGCGCTGGATTCGGTACGACAGGCCGGTGTATGCGGCATTCTTCCCAAGCCATTCACCAACAAGCAGCTACGTCGTGTGCTCGATACGACGCTGGACTTTCTCTCTATCGAACATGACACGCACATTGACATGCGTGCGGAGGATTTGCGCATCCTGCTCGTCGACGATAGCGGCAGCGCACGCAAATTCATGCGTCGCCTGCTTGAGAATCTTGGCGTGCGCGAGTTCTATGAGGCTGACAATGGCCGCAACGCAATTGCCGTGCTTGAAAACACCATGGTCGATCTCGTCGTTACCGACTACAACATGCCGGAGATGGACGGCCAGGCATTGGTCAAATTCATTCGTGAGCAGAGCTGGCAGAGTACGGTGCCGATTCTGATGGTGACCAGCGAATCGGATCAGGGGCGTCTTGCTGCGGTGGAGGCAGCGGGCGTGTCCGGCATATGTGACAAGCCTTTCGAGGCCAGCGTGGTGCGCGATGTAATTGCGCGGTTGTTGGCCGATCGGGCTTAGGAAAATAAAAAGCATGAAGCCAAGCCATTTGCGGGCTTGGCTTCATGCTTCAGTCTCCGCCTGGCGGCGTATAAAACTCAGCTCACTTTGCTATAGCCGGCGATCAGGCGCAGCAATTCGTCCTCATCGTACGGTTTGCCAAGGTAATGGTTGACACCAATTTCGGCAGCGTAATTGCGATGCTTGTCGGCAGTCCGTGACGTAATCATCAGGATGGGTACGGACTTCAGGCGCTCGTCGGCGCGCACATTCCGCGTCAGGTCGAAGCCATCCATCCGCGGCATTTCAATATCGACCAGCATCACATCCGGCACGAGCTCAACCATTTGCTCCAATGCGTCAATGCCGTCCTTGGCTGTGATCACACGATAGCCAGCGCGTTCGAGCAAGCGGCCGGTGATCTTGCGTACAGTCAGCGAATCATCCACTACAAGGACGGTCGGGATGGCATTTGTGGCCTCGGCCGATTTGCCAACCCGAGTTTGCGTCAATACCGGTGCAACCGGGCGCGATATGCCTGCAAGGATGACTGGATCAATGATCAGTGCAATCTCGCCATCGCCAAGTACGGTCGCACTGACGATACCGGTGACGCGTGCAAGCTGCGGGCCGACGTTTTTGACTACCACTTCCTGATTGCCGAGCAGTGCATCAACTTCAAGCGCGATCTGGCGGTCGCCGCGCTTCAGCAACAAAAGCCAGTGACGGCGCGCCGGCTCGGGCTGCGCGCCAGGTTCGCCGAGCAGGTGTGGCAGGTAATGATATGGATAGGTTTCGTTGAGCCAATCGGCGCTGCCAGCTTGGCGGATGCTTTCAATGATGGCCGGCTTGAGTTCGCGTACCTGCGCAACCATGCCGGCAGGCAGGATGAAGGTACGCAAACCTGCGCGCACCAATACGCCTTGTGCGACAGCCAGTGTCAGCGGCAGATAGATACTGAAGCTGGAGCCTTTGCCTGCAACTGTCGTGACTTCGATGCGACCGCCAAGATTTTGTACCTCACTCTTGACCACGTCCATGCCGATGCCGCGGCCGGAAAGGGCAGTGACTTCAGTCGCCGTGGAAAAGCCGGGTGTGAAGATGAGGTCGATCAATGCTGCCTCATCGAGTTTGGCACCGGATGCGATAAGGCCGCGTGCTTCGCCTGTGGCACGGATGCGTTCGAAATCGAGACCGCCACCATCGTCTTGCAGCAGGATGGAGACTTC
Organism: Rhodocyclaceae bacterium; assembly: GCA_035492055.1. Taxonomy (GTDB): domain Bacteria; phylum Pseudomonadota; class Gammaproteobacteria; order Burkholderiales; family Rhodocyclaceae. Next base: position 47,142 of record DATJJR010000081.1, read on the forward strand.
ATTGCCGGTTTGCGCGAGGGTGATGAGGATCTCGCCTATTTCATCCTTGCCAGCAGCGCGGCGCGTATCGGTGTTTTCGAGACCGTGACCGACGGCATTGCGCAGCAAATGTTCAAGCGGCCCGATCATGCCATCCAGCACGGAACGATCGAGTTCGGTCTGTGCACCGCGGATGTCGAGGCGGGCACGCTTGCCGGAGTCGCGCGAGGCCTGGCGCACGACGCGATAGAGGCGATCAGCGACCGAGTTGAAAGGCACCATGCGCACGCCCATCAGGGATTGCGACAGGTCGCGATTCAGACGTGCTTGTGCAACCAGCGCCGCATCGGTGTTTTCGAGGTTACGCAGCAGCGTGTGCTGAATGGTGGAAACGTCGTTCACGCTTTCTGCCATCAAGCGTGTGAGTTCCTGGAAGCGCGTGAAACGGTCAAATTCGAGCGGATCGAAAGTGGCGCTGTGTTCGCTGGTGATGCTTTGCTGTGACTGCATTTGCGACTCAGCCTGGATTTCAATCTCGCGCAGCTGGCTGCGCAGGCGAATCACATTTTCGGTCAGGTCTAGCAACGAGTCCTTGACGGTACGAATTTCGCCTTCGATGCGAGAGCGCGTGATGGCGATTTCACCGGAACTGTTGACGAGATCGTCAATGAGCCCTGCGCGCACACGCAATACATTCGATGTATCGGCAGCACGTTTGGTCCCGGTTTGATCGATAACTTCCGGTGTGGCCTCGGCAGCTTCCGCGGCACGCGCAGCAACGACAGGCTCTAGTGCCGACTCGCCGCGCCCAATGCGATCAAGCATGTTGGCGGCGCGGTCGTAAGCTGTATCGAGCGTATCGATCAGGCGCGTCGTTGCACCGAGCTGCATGCCGTGTTCGGCGCGCGTTTCCATGGCGTGCAGTAATTCACCTAACGTCATGGCGCCGGCCATCCGTGCACTGCCTTTCAATGTGTGCAGTTGGCGTTGCAAGCGTTCACCGGCATCCTTGCTGCCTGGGTGCGCGCGCCAATCACGCAGCGCCTCGCCCATGCCTTCCATCAGACCGACACTCTCTTCCAGGAAGATGGGCAACAGCTGCACATCGATATCGTCTTCGACCAAACGGAATTCAAGCGTTTCGGCCACGCCACTATCGACGTCCTGAGTGGACGAGATCGGCATCGGCGACGCAATCGAGTCTGGCTCGGTCAATGAGGGCTTGGTGGCCTCATTGGTAATATCTGATTCGGGGGCGACAAGCTGCGGTGTCGTTGTGTCCGCTGGTATATCGATTGATGCTTCAGCGCTTGATTCGATGACCGGTTCGATCAATGCAGGCCTGGATACTTCGGACTGGTACTCAGAGAATTCGAGCGGCGCATCTGTCGCCGTTGTGGTTTTTTGCTCGGGCAACCAATCGTCCGGTGGATCAAAAACGGAAAGCGAATTGACCGGTGCATCCGCTGGCAGCGGTGCGAGCTCGCTCAGCGCGTATTCCAGTGCTTCATCGTTGACCGGCATGCGACGACCGGCGATGGCGCCGACCATGCCGTCTGCAGCACCAATTGCGCGTGCGATCACGGCGCGGTCATCCAGCGAAATGGGCCGAGCCGCACGCACGTAGCGTGTCAAAGCATCTTCGAGTGCGCCAACCAGTGCTTGCACGGGGATCACGCCAACCGTTGCGGAGATGCCGGCAAGCGTATGCGCAGCGCGGATCAGTTCATCCGACGGCATGGCCTCAAGTGCGGCAAATGCGTCCTGCATGGCCGCAACGTGTGTGCGTGCTTCACCGATATACGTATCAAAGAGCATCGGCGTGAGCGATAGCGGGCCGATGTCGACAGTCACCGGTGCGCTCGGGAATTCAATGACCTTGGCACCACCGCTGGTGTTTTCCGTCGGATTTTCTTCGCCTTCGGATGCGTTTGTTTCAGAGGCAAGCACGGCGGCTTCGGGCGCCATAACCTCAGACAGCGTGGCTTCCGGGGCCGACATATCGTCGGACGGCATGCTTGCCGCCATGGGTTCCTCATCGGCTTCGCCGGCGAGCAGGCGCGTGCAGGCAGCGATGAGTACAGTGGCATCCGGGCTGGTTGTATTGCCGCTTTCGAGTGCAGCAACCCAATCCGTGAATACGGCTTGGGCATTGCCGAGCATGCGCAATAGGGGCGGTGTACCGTCGTTTTCCTGTTGCAGCCACAGGTTCATCACCTGTTCCACAGCCCAGGCGGTTTCGCCAAGTTCATCGAGGCCGACCATACGGCCGCTGCCCTTCAAGGTATGGAAGCTGCGGCGGATCGTGACGAGCGTCTCGTGGTCGTGTGGATCGCGTGTGGCAAGCGGCAGGGTTGTCGAGAGCGTGGCAAGCACCTCGCGTGCTTCTTCGAGAAAGATGCCGAGCAGCTCTGCATCGATGGTTTCGCGGCTGGAGCTCGCGAGGCGCAACGTATCTTCGGATGGCGCAATGACTTCGGTTGTTGCGACGAGCGGAGCGATCGCCTGATCGAGTGCCGGTGCGTTGGCGCGGTCATCGTTAAGCGCGGCAATGGCAGTATTGACCTGTTCGCGCAGTTCGCCGTCTGCGATGAGTTCGGCATCTTCGCGCAGGGTTTCGAGTTGCTGCTTGAGCTCGTCGCGAAGTCCAGTGTCCTCAGGGCGATCGCGCAATGCGCCGATCAGGGTTTGTGTCAGGCGCAAATTCTGTTCGAGATCGGTGCCGACTGCCGTGTTTGTTTCGCTGTTGGTTGCGCCATGCGGATTGAGAATGACATTGAGATCGGCCGGACCGTGACGCAACTGATCGACGAAAAAGCCGAGTGCAGAGAGCTTGCTCGCAATGTCCTCGAAATCCTCTTGGTGCAGTTCGGTGGCGGTTTCGAAATTGCGAATCTTCGTCTCGCATTCACGCAGAAGTGCCAGTGCGCCGGTTTCCCCAAGTACGGCGAACGCACCTGAAACTTGATCGATCGGCTTCTTGAGCGTGGATAAGCCTTCTTTGTCTTCCGGATTGCGGAAGAAGGCATCGAGCGTTTGTTCGATGGTGGCGAGATTGGCACCGATTTCGCGTACGACCTGCGCCATGAGCAGGCGCTCCTGTGCCTTGCGCGCAATATCGTCCAGTTGCGGCAGGGCAAGCTCGGCCAGCGATTCGCCGCGATTGAGCGCCGCGAGGCGCGCAACGGTCGCTTCCACCTGTGCCGGAAAATCCACAGCCAGGTTGGGCCAGGTGGCGATGCCGTTTTCAGCCAGTAACAAGGCCGTGGCAATTTCGATCGCGATGCTTTCATTCTGCTGCAAAGGATCGCGACGCAGCGTCTCTGCGATGTCGCTGATACCGTTGACGAGCTGCGTAAAGCCTTCGTGGCCGAGCTGGACGGCGAGCACGCACGCTTCGTCGATACGTTGATGGAAGCGTGGCAATGCCGCCGCTGTACCGACACTGAAACGGCTCCAGTCGTCCTTGGCATTGCCGATCAGGTCGCGCAGTTGCGCAATGACGGGGCGCTTGCTTTCGTCTGCATCAGTGACGATGCCCTTCGGCAGATGCTGCTCAAGCTGGAATGCCGCACGAACGAATTCGAGATGTTCGCTACCGGCGGGCGCAATGGCCACCTGATAGAGCATGTCGCGTTGTAGGCGCTCGGCGAGCGTGGTCGAGCCTTCGATCAGCTTGCGGATCTGCACGTCAAGGCGTGCATTGAGATCGCGCAGCACGCCGTTGGCAGCATTGCCGCCAGTGGCGCGCATGGCATCGATCATGCCCTGTGCCGTCCACCATAAGGTACGTCGTGCAGGTTGATTCTGTGTGGCTTCGATGCGGTCGAGTGCTTCCCGCATGTCGGTCAAGCCGTCGCTGCTGCCTTTCAGCCACTTGAGCAGACCGCGCTGATAATTCATGCGCGCCGACCTGAGGTAACGGCTGAGTTCATTTCCTTCAGGCAATGCGGTTTCGCTGTCGCGTTTGGGTGCTCTGAGTGACAGATCCGGGAAAAACAGATCTGAGGCAGATGGTTCGGGTTGCCCGCGCAACAGCATCAACGTGCAGTAGTGCGGATAGAGCTTGAGCGGCTGATCAGGGTTGCCTGCGACAAGATCGTCGAGGTAGTGGCGAATCGTGAACAGACCCTGTTCGGCAGCAGCGGCAACGTCTGGTGTGTATTGAAGTTCGCCCGCCTCAAGTGCGGCGAACAGTTTTTCCAGTGCCTCGGAATATTGTGTAATGCCGTCCAGCCCTACGATGGCGAGTGCACCGTGCGCCTGGTGAAGCTCGGCAGCGGCCTTGCTGATGACGGTTGAGTCGTCTTCAGCCGAGCGCAGCAGTTCGGCCGCGCGGTCAAGTGCGAGGTCGATTTCGCCCTTGACCCAAGTCAGCGGGCCGATGTCGAAAGAGTTGATCGAGTTCATTTAGCCCTTGTTTCTTAGACCTTGAAGCCGGAGACAGAGCCTTTGAGTTCGCTTGCGAGTTCGGCCAGCTCACCGATGGAACCGGCAGTTTGCCGCGTGCCGGTCGTAGTCTGTTCGGTAATGTGCAAAATGTTCTGCATCAGTTTGGCCACATCGGTTGCGACGGCGGCCTGCTTTTCCGTGTCACCGGAAATCGACTGAATCAGGTCTGCGAGATTTTTGGAGACATTGGAAATCTCTTCCAGCGCCTGGCCCGCAGCATCGGAAAGTTGTGCACCTTCAACCACACCCTGTGTTGAGTTTTCCATGGCGGAAACGGCATCGTGTGTATCGGTCTGAATCGTCTTCACGATGGCGGCGATCTGCTTGGTTGCCTCAGCGGAACGTTCCGCGAGGCGCTGCACTTCTTCCGCAACCACGGTGAAGCCTCGGCCTGCTTCGCCGGCGGAGGCTGCCTGAATGGCCGCATTCAGTGCCAGCACGTTGGTTTGCTCGGTAATGTCGGAAATCAGTTCCACGATTTCCCCGATCTCTTGCGACGACTCGCCGAGACGCTTGATTCGCTTTGACGTTTCCTGAATCTGCTGGCGAATTTCGTTCATGCCCTTGATCGAGTTCGTCACAGCAGCAGAACCCTTTTGCGCAGCGGAAAGTGCGTTCAAGGCAACGCGTGCGGATTCGCTTGCGTTGACGGAAACGTTGGTCATCGATTGCGCCATGTCCAGCACCGAACTGCTGGCACTTCGAATTTCCTGCGACTGCGTTTCGGTTGCCGAGAGCAATTCGTCGGTGGTGTTCTGCGCCGCGGCGGAAGCGCCGGTCACGCGAGTGGCTGCATCATTGATTCGCTTCACCAGCACGGAGAGCTCTTCGACGGTGTAGTTGACCGAGTCGGCGATGGCGCCCGTGATGTCTTCCGTCACTGTTGCTCGCACGGTAAGGTCACCGTCGGCGAGATCGCCCATTTCATTCATCAGGCGCAGAATGGCTTCCTGTGAGGCATTCCGTTCGGTTTCCGCGCGTTCGCGCAGGCTTTCGGATTCGATATTCCGTTCGGCGGCCTCTTCGTTGAAGATCTTCACCACCACGACCAGCAGCGTCAACACCAGCGAGGCGAAGATAGCGAACAAGGCTGTGTTGATGGTGCGCTGGTCAACCTGTGCTTCGAAAGTAGCAAGTACGTTGTCTGCGGCATTGCCGAGCGGGGCGAGATTGGCAGCAAACTGCGTGGCGCCTTCGCGCGCCTTGAGGAAGGCGGTTGGATCGGTCGGCAACGCGGAAAGCAGTGCCTTGGCCGAATTACCGAGGTCGCTGTTATCGCCCTTGCCGACAATGAACTCCAGTTGCATGCGCAGATCACGCATCAACGCGCCGGCATCACCCACGGGATTCGGAGAAGCCAATTGCCCTGCCACACGCAATAGGCGATCGCCTTGGCCGCCCCAACCTGACTTGGCATTGCCGTCGGCAATGAAGCGGCCCAGGGCCACATAGACTTTTTGCTGATCGAGCAGGCTCAGCAGGCGTGTATTTGCCGCGCTCCACTCTTTCTCGAGCTTCCCGACCTGAGGGCCGACAGTATCGCCAGAGGAGCGAATCTTCACCCCTTCGTAGTCGCCACCTTTGGAGAGAATGCTCAACCCCTCGTCAAATTTGGCGCGCGTGTCACGCAATTCGCTGAATCCTGCGGGTTGGCCGGTCTGCGCCAAAATTGCTGCTTTCGACAAACGCTGGAGGTCGTAGCCAAGTTCGTGACCGATACGGGTCCGGGTATCGTCGGCGAGTTCGGCGCGGTTGTTCACCCAAGAGATGAGTGCCATGAGCACCACTGCGGCGATAAAGAAGGCACCGAAGAATTTGAGTTGGCGGCTGAGTTGGTGTTTCTGGCGATCACGCTTGGCGGTGTCTGCGGGCGTGGCGGGGGCGACAACGTCGTCGCCTCCCTTCTTCAGGCCGGGCAGGTTGAACGAAGGCAGTTTGAAAGATGCCATAACCATCTCCAGTAAAACGCCATCAGGCGTTCAAGTCATAGGGCGATATCGAGAAAACCGGGGTCTTGCAATAATTCGGCAAGGGCGATGTGCAGCCACATATTGCCTTGTTCGTCCTGATAGGCGGCGTCGATCCACGCCGCTTTGGGCGCATCAGACGGCATGTCTGCATTACGCAATGCAGACATGGGCCGCAGCCCTTCAATGCTTTCAACCAGCAGCGCACTATTGGTGCCGTGGCGTGCGCCGATGAGCAGCAAGCGGCTGCGGTCGGTGCGTGCCGTCGGTGTGCTGCCGGCGAATTGAGCAAAGTCGGCGACGGCATGCAAGGCGCCGCGAATATTCGCCATGCCCGCAAACCATGCCTTGGTCAGCGGAACCGATGACAGAGTCGGCAGCGGCACGACTTCACCCGAATCAGGCAATTCAAGCAGCCAGCGACGCTGGCCGGCACGAAAGCCAAGCATGGGCGGAACAGTTTCCCCGCGCTGCGCCGATTGCAGGCGCGCGCTCAGGTTTTCCTGGAAATCCCGCAGGCTAAGCCGTTTTGCCATTGATCTGTATGTTGGCTCAGAGCGCCGCGAGCTTGGCGAGCAGCGCGTCGCTATCGACCGGTTTGACCAGATAGTCGAATGCGCCCTGGCGCATGCCCCATATCTTGTCGGTTTCCTGATCCTTGCTCGTGCACATGATGACAGGGATGTGCTTGGTCGCGTCGTCGCGCGAGATCGTGCGCGTGGCCTGGTAGCCGTTCATGCCGGGCATGACGACGTCCATGAGAATGACGTCCGGCAGTTCACGCTTGGCAGCGGCGACACCTTCTTCCCCGTTGGTGGCGGTCACGATGTTGTATCCCTTGCCTTCGAGCAGGGTGACGAGCACATGGCGTTCGGTGGGCGAATCATCGACGACGAGAATTTTCTTGATAGACATTGCAGTTCCTTCGGTGTTGCGGTGTGGCGTAAAGAGAGGCGTTGCGGATTCAGTTGCTGCGAGCGTGCGTAGCGACGGTGCTCAACAGGCTGTCTTTTGTAAAAGGCTTGGTCAGGTATTCATCGGAGCCAACCATGCGGCCGCGTGCGCGATCGAAAAGCCCGTCCTTTGAAGACAACATGACGACGGGGGTACTGGCGAAGCGCGGGTTTTTCTTGATCAGGGCGCAGGTTTGGTAACCATCGAGGCGCGGCATCAGGATGTCGCAGAAAACCAGATCGGGCTGGTGATCAGCAATCTTGGCCAGTGCATCGAAGCCATCCTCTGCCAGTACGACCTGGCAACCGGCCTGGACCAGAAAGATTTCCGCGCTTTTGCGGATCGTGTTCGAGTCATCGATAACCATGACCTTCACACTATTCAGATTGCGTGTCTCGCTCACCTGCGGTTTTCCCCTCTGACCTTGGATATCGGAAAGCGTGCGGCCTTGCCGTCTTAGACTTTGATCATCTCGAAATCATCCTTGCGGGCACCGCATTCCGGGCAGGCCCAGTTTGGCGGTACATCCTCCCAGCGTGTGCCGGGTGGAATACCTTCATCGGGCAAGCCAGCTGCTTCGTCATAAATGAAGCCGCATATGAGGCACATCCAAGTATGGAAGGGTTGGTCGCTCATGGTCGCCGCAAGGATTCGTTCGGTTAGAATGGGGGCAACTATACCGCAGACTTTTGCCGTTTGTGCCGGTTCTGCAATATCTCCCCCGCACCATGACAACCCCAGCCGCTCCTCCTATCGTTTTGAGTTTTGCCGCCTCCGATCCTACCGGTGGGGCCGGCATCCAGGCTGACCTGCTCGCCATGGCCGGCATGGGTTGCCATCCGTTGTCGGTGATTACCGGTATTACCGTGCAGGACACGACCGGCGTCGAGGATGTTTTGCCCATTGAAGCTGGCTGGGTCGAGGATCAGGCCCGCTGCCTGCTGGAGGACATGCCGGTAGCCGCGTTCAAGATCGGCATGCTGGGCAGCGTTGAAAATGTGGCGGCCATCGCCGAAGTTATTGCCGACTACCCCGATATTCCGCTGGTGTTCGATCCTGTACTGGCATCCGGGCGTGGCGATCCGCTGGCTGACGAGGAAATGATCGAGGCGGTGATTGAATTGTTACTGCCGCAAACAACGTTGCTTACACCCAACAGTCTGGAAGCCCGGCGGCTGGCGCAGATCGACGACGAAGCCGAGATGCCCGACTTACCCGAATGTGCGCGTCGTTTGCTCGGTGCGGGTTGTGAATACGTACTCGTGACCGGTACGCATGAAAACACGACGCAGGTCGTGAATACGCTGTATGGCAGCCATGGCGTGGTACGTGCCGATAGCTGGCAGCGCTTGCCCGGCAGTTACCACGGCTCGGGCTGTACGTTGGCTTCATCGATTGCTGCTGCACTGGCCCAAGGGTTGACGATAGAGCAGGCCGTGCAGGAAGCGCAGGAATACACCTGGAAGAGCCTTGCGGCCGGGTTCCGTGCCGGCATGGGGCAATACATTCCCGATCGTTTCTTCTGGGCGAGAAATGTGGCGGGAAATCAAAAGAAAGACTCTCAGGAATGAGCCTCTATGCAGATCGACAGGCCGCTCTACGTGGCCTGTACGCCGTTACGCCTGATGATCCGCTATTGCCGCGCATGTCGGCGCTGGTGCGCGAAGCGCTACTCGGTGGTGTCAAGGTTGTGCAATACCGCAACAAGTTTGCTCCGCCGCCTTTGTTTCGTGCGCAAGCCGCTGAGCTGCTGCGTATCTGCCATGCCGCAGGCGCATTGCTGATCGTCAACGACAATCCGGAAATTGCCGCCGATATTGGCGCCGATGGCGTGCACGTCGGACGCGAGGACGGTGGCGTAGCACGTGCGCGCGCTGTCGTCGGCCCGGACCGCATTGTCGGGGCTTCATGCTATGGCGAGTTCGCACTGGCCGAGGCTGCGGTGCGTGATGGTGCCGATTACGTGGCGTTCGGTGCGATGTTTCCTTCGAGCGTAAAACCGGGTGCTGCGCCCGCGCCCATGACACTGCTTACCGAAGCCAAACAAAAATTGAATGTGCCGCTCTGCGCCATCGGCGGTATCAAGACGAGTAACGTGCAAACGTTGATCGACGCAGGGACTGACATGGCCGCGGTAATCACCGACCTGTTCGATGCGCCTGACATTGCCGCCAGGGCGCGTGAGTTTCAGCACATTTTCAAGGTGCAGGCATGAGTCGTAACGAAGCACTTTTCCAGCGTGCGCAGGCGCACATTCCCGGTGGCGTGAATTCGCCGGTACGTGCCTTCGGTTCGGTCGGCGGTGTGCCACGTTTCTTCACGCGCGGTGAAGGTGCGTATGCATGGGATGCCGACGGCAAGCGCTACATCGACTACGTGGGTAGTTGGGGGCCGCTGATTTTGGGTCACGCCGATCCGGATACGGTGCGTGCAGTACAGGACGCTGCGGCGCAAGGTCTGTCCTTCGGCGCACCGACTGAGCGCGAGATCGAGCTGGCTGATCTGTTGGTGCGGCTTGTACCGAGCATGGACATGGTGCGCCTCGTTTCCTCCGGTACGGAAGCGACGATGAGTGCGATTCGCCTCGCACGCGGCCATACCGGGCGCGATCTCATCATCAAGTTCGAGGGCTGCTATCACGGCCATGCCGATAGCCTGTTGGTCAAGGCGGGTTCGGGCATGTTGACGTTTGGCAATCCGTCGTCGAGCGGTGTGCCAGCCGATTTGGCGAAGTACACGTTAGTGTTGCCGTACAACGATGCACAGCAGTTGCGTGATGCCTTCGCCCAATACGGCGACAGTATTGCCTGCGTCATTGTCGAGCCGGTGGCCGGCAACATGAATCTCGTCGCCCCGCAGCCGGCGTTTCTGCAAGCCATGCGCGAGCTATGCACACACCACGGTGCCGTGCTGATCTTCGACGAAGTGATGACCGGTTTCCGCGTCGGTCTGCAAAGTGCGCAAGGCTTGTTTGGCATCACACCGGATGTGTCGACGTTCGGCAAGATTGTTGGCGGCGGCATGCCGCTGGGCGCCTTTGGCGGGCGTCGCGAGATCATGGAAAAAATCGCGCCGCTCGGCCCGGTGTATCAAGCAGGCACACTGTCCGGAAACCCCTTGTCGGTGGCGGCGGGTCTGGTGACGCTGGCGAAGATTCAGGCCCCGGGTTTTTATGACCTGTTGAGTGCAAAAACGCGTGCGCTTTGTGAGGGCTTGATGGGTGTTGCGCACAAGCAGGGCGTCGCTTTCTCGGCTCAGCCCGTCGGCGGCATGTTCGGCCTTTACTTCCGCGATACGCCGCCGACAAGTTACGTCGAAGTCATGCAATGCGACAAGGCGCGTTTCAATCGCTTCTTCCATGCGATGCTGGAAAAAGGCGTGTATCTCGCGCCGTCGGCGTTCGAGGCCGGGTTTGTTTCCATTGTGCATAGCGATGCCGACATTGCCGCGACGGTGGCGGCCGCGGATTCGGCTTTTGCCGGGCTGAAATGAAACACGGCGTCCGAGGACGCCGTGTTGATGAAGGTTTGCGATTTACCTCAGCCAGCCTTTTCTCCGGAAATACCAGAGCGGCAACGCTACCGACACGATCATCAGGCCGATTGCATATGGGTAACCGAAACTCCAGTTGAGCTCGGGAATCGCCTGGAAATTCATGCCGTAGATACTGGCGATCAATGTCGGTGGCAGCAGCGCGACCGAGGCCACCGAGAAAATCTTCACCACCTTGTTCTGGTTGATGTTGATGAAGCCGACGGTGGCATCCATCAGGAAGTTGATCTTGCCGAAGATGAAGGCTGTGTGGCCATCGATTGATTCGATGTCGCGCAGGATCTGGCGTGCGTCTTCAGTTTGATCGGGCGCAAGGATGCGGCCGCGCATCAGGAACGACAGCGCTCGGCGCGTGTCCAGCACATTGCGCCGAATGCGCCCGTTCAAATCTTCTTCGCGTGCGATGTCGCCGAGGATGACGGCGGCCTCTTCGTCACTGACATTGGGCGACAACACTTTCTTGCCGACGATTTCCAGTCCGGCGTAGATGTTTTCCAGCGCGTCGGCAGAGTATTCCACATCGGCGCCGTAGAGATCGAGCAGCACGTCGCGACCTTCGGACACATAACCGGGTTGAACGCGCGCGCGCAGTCGTTGCAGACGGAATACGGGGAGTTCTTCACCGCGGACCGAGAACAGGATGTTCTGGTGAATGATGAAGGCAACGGGCACGTTGCGTGATTCATCGTCCTTGTCGAGCAGAAAATCCGAATGCAGATGGACTTCGCCGTTTTCCTCGATGTAGAAGCGCGCTGATTCTTCAAGATCGGTGAGGTCGTCGGTCTGCGGCAGAACAAGGCCGAAAATTTCCTCAATCCATTGGCGTTCAAGCTCGCTCGGCGCGATCAGGTCAACCCAAATCGGTTTGGTGGCGGCGAGGTCGGCGTGGCTATCGACGGGAATCTGGCGCAGACGGCCGTTGTGCAGTTCAAAAGCGTTGAGCATGATGGGGCGACGCTGTGAAGATTGATTGCCGGCCAGCGCAGTGCGCATGGTGTCCGACAGTTCGTTCAGGATTTCCTCGCCACGTTCTGTCCCGATCAGTTCCCAAACCAGCAGACCATCGTCATGCGGCAGTGCTTCGAGAACCCGGGCAATGCGTGCCGAAGGCATGGAGGCAAGGCGATACTTCAGTTCGTTCAGGTGCTGCTTGTGGACAAGATTCTCGACCAACTCGTGGCGCGGCATATCCTGCCGATGCACCAGATTTTCGACGCGCTTCTGCCGCGACAGCAACGATTGCACGTCGCGCAGATCAAGCCGCAAGGCTTCGTTGTCGTCGATGGGCGAGCTGGTATCGGTCATGCGCGGGATTGTACCGTTTGTACCTTACGGGCTTGTGTATTCAGCGCAAGGGCGACAGGTAGCCGACGATTGAGCGCAACATGATGCGCAGATCCAGGCGCAGCGACCAATGGCGCAGGTATTCGAAATCGTGATTGACACGTGCCTTCATGTGATCGAGTGTCTTGATGCCGCCGCGGATGCCGTTGATTTGCGCCCAGCCGGTCAGGCCGCAGCGCACTTGATGACGGATCAAATGACCTTTGACGATGCGACGATAAATTTCATTGTGACTGCGCGAATGCGGGCGCGGGCCGACGAGACTGAGGCGGCCTTGCAGCACATTGATGAGGCGCGGCAGACGCTCCAGTTCAGTGGTGCGCAGGAACTGGCCGAAGGCATTGTTGGCCGGTGCTGTGTCGCCCAGTTCACTTTCCTTCGGGCCCGGTTCGGTGGCGCGCAGCGCATAGAGCAGGATTTCGCCACCATCGAGCCCGAAGCGATGCTGAACCATGAAGGCAGGTCCGCGTGAGGCCAGTTTCACCATTACAGCCAACACCAACAGGAGCGGCAACGTGATGACGAAGAGAATTGCTGCACCGACAATATCGATAATGCGTTTCACAACTCCCGCAATGCTGTCGAACGGCGATTCGAGCATGGCGACCACCGGTGCGTCACCCAATAGATCTCGCCAACCGCGCAACAGATCGGTGACAAGAGTATCCGGCATGTAGTAGACCTGCGCATTTGTGCTTCGCAAGGTTTCAAGCAGATTGCTGATGCGTGACTGCGCAACCAATGGCAAGGTGATATAGACGACATTGGCTTTGCCTTCCTCGATCCATGCCGGCAGATCCGCCAGATCCCCGAGCAAGGGCAGCCCGATATCTGCGCGTTCGCCATGACGGTCATCAAAGCAACCGGCGATACGCGTCATGCCATACGGATTGCTGCGCAGATGATCGGCCATGCGTACTGCTGCCTCTCCAGCGCCGGCGATAACGGCAACGCGTTCGATGCTGTCCGGATCATTGATCATCGGTACGAGAAGGCGCATCAGCACGTGCAGTGAAAGCTGTAGCAACGGTGCGATCCATAGCCAGTCGCGCAACACCGGTACGGCGATAATCACCGGCAGGTCCGTCAATGCGGAGATGATTTCGCTGCTGCCGATCAACAGCGCAATGAAGACCAGCCAGCCCGAGACCAACGCGCGCAACATGGTGCCAAAAGACACGCGTAGCCAGGCTGGCGTAGGAAAGGTCAGTATGTAAATCAGCGCTGACACAGCCCACCAAATGGGGTCGGAATCCTCACCGTAGTAGAGCAGCAGCAGCCACAGTACGCCGATGAGCGCGACCGGGTCGATGAGGGCTTCGATCGATGCGAGTGGATGTCGCCATGACAACGAGACACCCAACAGGCGGCGTAGCACGGCAGTGCGATAAGCGGGTTGATCGGGCGTGGTGTTCGTGCTCATGATGCTGTGTCCGTTGCGCGGCCGTTATTGTGGAACATCCGCCGAATACATGCGGCCAAGAATGAGATCGACGCGATTGTTGAGGTAAGCCGAATAAGGGTTTTTCTCGAACCGACGCGGCGCCGGCAACATGACCGCAAGGCGCGCCGCCTGTTCCGGGCCTAGGCGTGCGGCGCTGATGTGGAAGTAGTGTTGTGCGGCAGCTTCGGCACCAAAGATGCCGTTGCCCCATTCAACCACATTCAGGTAAACCTCAAGGATGCGGCGCTTGTCCCAGAGCGTTTCCAGCATCACCGTGATCACAGCTTCCTGCGCCTTGCGCCACGGCGTCTTGTTGGACGATAGAAACAGATTCTTGGCGAGCTGTTGCGAAATGGTTGAACCACCGGCCACGATGCGGCCCTTGCGTTCGTTCTTCTCCATCGCTTTCTGAATGCCGTCCCAATCGAAGCCATCGTGATCGATGAATTTGTCGTCTTCGGAAGCAATCGCAGCACGCTTGAGATGCACGGAGATTTTTTCGTACGGTTCCCATTGCTGGATCAATTGCGCATCCGGCCGGGTTTCCTGCATTTCATCCAGCCGTTGCTCCATGAAGCTCGTCATGCCCGGATTGAAATAGCGCCACCAGGCAACCCAGCCGAGATACCAGAGTTGCGTGAGCAGCGCGACCAGCACGATCGCCAGCGCGCCGAGCTTGATCCAATGCGCCAGTTTTTGCACGAACACGGTCATGCTTTGCGCAATGCATGCATGACGGGCGCGGTGTCGGGACGTACGCCACGCCAGAGCAAGAAGGCTTCAGCGGCCTGCTCAACCAGCATGCCTAGGCCATCGGCAACCGTTGCACCAGCGGCGCGCGCTTGCTGCATGAAAGGCGTCTCGCGGCCGTAGACCATGTCGTAGGCGAGGGCGCTGGCGGCGAAGATTCCTTGCGGCAACGCAAGCGGTGCGTCGCTCAGTCCGGCAGAGGTGGCGTTGATGACAACCTCGAATTGCTGCCCGGCGAGATCGGCGAAACCGCAGCCCTGAACCGAGAATTCAGTGGCGAGCGAAATGGCTTTCTCGGCCGTCCGATTGGCGATCACCAGTTGCTTGGGTTTTTCCTGAAGCAGTGGCAGGACGGTACCGCGCGCAGCGCCGCCAGCACCAAGCAAAAGAACTCGTTTGGCGGCGAGCGCGTGCCCAAGATTGCAGGTGATGTCGCACACAAGCCCGGCGCCATCGGTGTTGTCGCCGTAGATCAAGCCGTCGGCATCGAAACATAGCGTGTTGACCGCACCTGCTGCTGCGGCGCGTTCGCTCAGTTGCGTGGCGAGACGGAAAGCTTCTTCCTTGAACGGCACGGTGACATTGGCGCCTTTGCCGCCCGTGGCGATGAAGGCACGCACGGTTTCGGCAAAACCGTCGACCGGCGCAAGCAGCGTTGTGTAATCGATAGCCTGATTTTTTTGTTTGGCAAACAACGCATGGATACGCGGCGATTTACTGTGCGCAATCGGGTTGCCGATGACAACATAACGATCGGCATAACGATCATTCATTGGATCGTTCATTGGGTTTGCAAGTGGTCGTCGTTGGTGAAGCTCCACACACGCGAAATCTCGATCACGTCGGTGTCGCGGCGAATGGCTTCAGGGAAAACCGCATAGGGGGCTGCCAGTCTGACGATGCGCTTGGCGGCCTCGTCGAGCTCTTTGTACCCCGATGAACGTGTGACCTCGACGTTTTCGAGGCTGCCGTCGCTGCGGATGGTGATGGTCATGAGCAGGCTGCCGTAAATACGACCGCGTGCAGTGTCCGGATAGTTGAGATTGCCGATGCGTTCGACTTTCTGGCGCCAGTCTTCGACGTATTGCGCAAAGCGATATTCTTCGGTGCGTGCACCAATGAATTTCTTGCGCGGCAGTTTGTTGTAGGCGTCGGTCTGCAAACTGATCTGCGCCTCCAGGCGCGCAATGGCAAGCGCGTTGCTGGCTAGATCTGCGCCACTCATCGGCTGTGTCTGTTGCGGTTGTGGATCACGCGAGTTCTTGTTGTTGCGGATGACACGCGTACTTTTCGTTTGCGTCAACAATTCACGCTGTTGCGCTTCCAATTCGGCAACGCGGCGTTGCGTTTCGACCAGATTGTCGCCTTCCTTGTCTTGCACCGAGGGCGGCAATGGCGTTGCGGCGATCCGGTCTTCCGTGGTGTTGCCGCCACCATCAAGATTGGCTTGTGCGCGTGCCTGGGCATCGCGCGGACGATTGCTGTGCTTGCTGTTGACCAGAATGACGTCGAGCGCCCTCTCGCCTGCGCGGTTCAGCGCATCTGGCAGATGAAAATGGAGACTGAGCACAATGGCGTGGAACAGCAGTGAAATGCCAATTCCAAGCTTCAGGCCAGGCGAGGTGGGCAGGGCGAGTTTCATGTCGCCAAAATTTTACCCTGCGTCAGCAGGGGCTTCCAAAGCGTTAGCAGACCCGGTATCCCCAGCCAATTCAGGAGCAGGCGCCGGTGCCTCGGTGATTTCTTCGGCACCAATCAAGGCCGCTTCGTCTTCGTTTTCCTCGACCTCGCCTTGTTCTGCCAGGGTACTACGCCAGTTGGCATGAATATCGGCATCGAGCAGATCGATACGATCGATGTCGATTGTCACGCGCGCTCCCCGATTCAGGAGCGGCACCGATGCAACACGCAGTACCAACGGCATGTCCTCCAGCCGCACCAACTGTTCGCGTAACACCGTTGCGATCACGTTTTCTGCCTTGCTCTGCATCAACAGACGCAAACACCAGTAACGTTCCATGCCACGCTGGAATTCAGCGTAGGCGGCGTAGGTGAGTTCGAAGTCGCGCAGTGCGGCGAGCAAGGTTGCATCCTTTGCCGTGTAGCGAGGTGTTTCCTGACGCAACCACGCAATCAATTGCCATTGATTGATCAGGTCGACATAGCGCCGCAAAGGCGAACTGGACCACGCATAGCAATCAACCCCGAGACCCTCGTGCGGCGCGGCAACAGTAGTCATGCGTACCTTGCCTGCGGTTTGGGCACGGTAGATGGCGGCGATGCCTGCGTCGCGCAAGGCTGCACCCCAGCCGGCATTGGCGGCGATCATCATCTCGGCGACCAACATGTCGAGTGGGCTACCCCGCTGCCGTTCGTCGAGGCTGATCCAGCCCTTGGTATTTTCAAAGCCGGGGTCGATGCCATCGCGATCCCAGTCGACGCGGAAGTTGTAGTCCTTTTGCGTACGATTGGCTGACGGCTTGCCACGACCGGCCTCCATGACTGTGGCGAGTTGCCACAACAGGAAAAGCTCGTCGCGATAAGGAAAATCTGCCAGTGCGTTTTTGTCGCCGCTGGACAATGTCTCGTCATTGAATACGGGTTCAATGTCGTGGTGACGCAGGTTTGCAGCGACATGAATGCGCTCCAGCCTGGACTCGCTACCTTCAATGCGTAGATCGGATGCAATGTCGAGATACAGCGACAGTGCGGGACATACTTTTCCTTCAGCCAGCGTGAAGGCGTCGACCACGGCATCCGGCAGCATGGTGATTTTTCGACCAGGCATGTAGACGGTGGAGAGCCGCTCGCGGGCGATGGTGCCAAGTGCGGTTTCCGGCGTGACAGCCAGGCCCGGTGCGGCAATATGGATGCCGACGCGCCAACCACCGCCTTTGCTCTGGGGGCGTGGCGTGACTGACAGTGCATCGTCGATTTCCGTGGTCTGTGCGTCGTCGATGCTGAATGCCTTGGCATCCGAAAGTGGCAGATCGTCGAGGGATGGCAATTCCAACGCATGGGATGGAAAATCTGTTCCCTTGGGGAAATATTCGAACAGAAAACGACCGAGTTGGTAATCGTGGCTGTTGGCAATGCCGCCCACACGTGCCAGCAGCTTGGGTGCGGAGAGATGCGTTTCCGCACACGCGGCTTCGAACGCCTTGGTTTCCAGTCGATTGCGATCGGGTTTGTAGAGCAGTTGCTGCAGCAGCGGTGGAAATTCGGCAGGCAAGGTGCCTGCGACGAGTTCCTGTGTCATGCGTTCGACCTGCTCGCTTTGCAGGCGTTTCTTTTCGAGGCCATTCAGTGCAGCTTGCAGAATTTCCGGCGGCGCCTTGCGGTAACGTCCCTTGCCCTTGCGATGAAAATACATGGGGGCGGAATGCAAGCGCATCAGTACGGCGGCGGCATCGACCGGGCCGGGTTTGTCGCCTTGGTATTCGGCTGCGAGTTCCTCGAATGCGAATTCGTTGTCGCCGCAGACCTCCCACAAGAAGGAAATGTCGATTTCCTCTGCTGCGACCTCTGCACGCTGCATTAACTCAGCCGCATTGGGCGAGGCAAAGCGCAACAACACGTTGGAAGATTTCACCTTGCTGCGCTTGCCGGTCGGCAATTCGATCTGGAGCGAGGTGTTGTTGTCGGCGAGGATGCTGCCGGCCTTGAAAGCGCCGTCCTCTTCAAACAGGACATTCATGGGGATTGCTGCGGAAATGCGGTCGCGAATTATACCGTGCAGCCTGCTGGGGAGCCCGCCGTATCGCCCGACGCGAACTACGTCAATGCGGCGAAGGCGATGACTTTGTCGTTGTATTCGTTCCAGCGCGAAAATGTATGATTTCCGCCGGGAAGCACGGTTTGCTTTGCACCCTTGTATTTTTCGATGGCGCGGCGGTAATCCAGCACTTCGTCGCCTTCCTCGGCCAGTAGCCAATAAGCGTCGATACGATTCAATTGCGGTACGTCGAGCGCGTGCATTTCGTCGACATGCGCTTGCGTGAAGTCAAAGATTTCCCCGCTGTACAGATTTTTTTGCGGCCCGATGTGTTGCGCCAGCGAAATCCACGCGATGACAGCAGGATTGACGAGTACTGCGCCACGTACGAGCTCAGGGTGTTTTTCACACAGCCACGTTGCGTAGAAACCGCCAAGTGATGAGCCGACGACAGTTGTATTCGGGACGAGCAGCGATTCGCAGAGTGCAATCGCCGCTTTCGGTGACACCGGCAATTGCGGACAAACAAAGGCATTGCCGAAGCCAAGCGCGTGCATGCGCGCTGCCGTGTATTGCGCCTTCTTCGATGCAGGTGCGGACAAAAAGCCGTGCAGATACAGCAGGCGCCCCGACATCAAGCCGCCCAATTCACCATACCCCAATGCCATGTCGCGAGCACGACGAGGCCGAAGGCAATGCGATACCAGGCGAAAGGCGTGAAGTCATGGCGACTGATGAAGCGCAACAGCCAACGCACGCAGATGAATGCGGAAATGAAGGCGGACAGGAAACCGACAATCCACAAGCCAAGATCGGCCCCATGCAACAAAGCACGCTCCTTGTATAACTCATAGAAGGTGGCGCAGCCCAGTGTCGGAATTGCAAGGAAGAAGGAAAATTCCGTGGCTGCCTTGCGCGACAAACCGAAAAGCAGGCCGCCGATGATGGTCGCACCGGAACGTGAAGTCCCGGGAATCAACGCCGCCGCCTGGGCGAACCCCAGCTTGATTGCATCGCGAATGCGCAGATCCTCGATGTTTTCGACGAGCACGCGATGCTTGCGTTTTTCCGCCCACAGAATGATGAAGCCACCGATGATGAAAGCCATGGCGACGGGCAAAGGCTGGAACAGATATGCCTTGATGACTTTGTTGAAGAGCAATCCGAGCACGGCGGCCGGCAGGAATGCGACGAAAAGATTGATCGCGAGCCGACGTTCAGGGCCATCATGACCAAGTCCGCAACAGACACGCAAGATGCGCTGGCGATACTCCCAGATAACTGCAATAATCGCGCCGAACTGAATCACGATTTCAAACAATTTGCCGCGATCATCGTTGAAGTCCAACAGCGCGCCGGCAAGAATCAGATGACCGGTACTTGATACGGGCAGAAATTCAGTCAGACCTTCGACAATGCCGAGGATCAGGGCTTGCAGCAGGGGGAAGTGTTCCATGAATTGGGCCTTGCAATGGTCTGGGCGAGTTTAGCATGCTGAAAAAAATCTCCGCGACAGAACTTCGTGTCGGAATGTTTATCCACGAATTGTGCGGCGGTTGGATGGATCATCCCTTCTGGCGCAGCAGTTTCGCCGTCAATGATGCGCGAGATATGGATCGTGTGCGCGAGTGCGGCGTAACAGAGCTCTGGATTGATACCGAACGCGGTATCGATGTGCTGCCGACACAGCCAAATAGCATCATTTCACAAGAGGCCGCCGGTGCTGCAGTTGATCGCATGCTGGCGCAGGATTTGAACGCACATGCTCCTGTGCGGCAAATTAGATTTGACGAGGAAATCCGGCGCGCTGCCGGTATTTGCGATCGTTCGAAGCGCGCCGTGTTGTCGATGTTCCAAGAAGCGCGCATGGGTAACGCAGTGAATGCCGAAGCCGCCGGCGATCTGGTCGATGAAATTTCCTCTTCGGTCATGCGTAATCCGGGGGCATTGATCAGTCTCGCACGCCTCAAGAGTGCCGATGATTACACCTATATGCACTCGGTGGCCGTCTGCGCTCTAATGGTGGCGCTCGGGCGTCAACTCGGGCAGGACGAGGCAACCGTGCGAGAACTCGGACTGGCCGGGCTTTTGCATGACCTGGGTAAAGCGATGATGCCGCCCGATGTGCTGAACAAGCCTGGCAAGTTGACCGATGACGAATTCGCCATCATGCGCAGTCACCCCGGAGAAGGCCATCGCTTGCTGCTTGAAGGCAAGGCGGTTGGTCAGATCCCGCTTGATGTGTGCCGCCATCACCACGAAAAAATGGACGGCAGCGGCTATCCGGATCACCTGAGCGGCGAGCAGATCAGCTTGTATGCGCGCATGGGCGCGGTGTGCGATGTGTATGACGCGATTACTTCGAATCGCCCGTACAAAGCTGGCTGGGATCCGGCCGAGTCGATCCGCAAGATGGCCGAATGGAGCAATGGGCATTTTGATCAGGAAGTGTTCCATGCCTTTGTCCGCAGCATAGGTATTTATCCGTCGGGTTCGATGGTGATGCTTGAGTCCGGTCGCCTGGGCATCATCGTCGAGCAATCATCATCGCTTATGCAACCGGTGGTGCGCGTATTTTTCTCGACCAAGGCGCAGACTTATATCAAGCCGGAATTGCTTGATCTGTCGAGACCCGGTGTACATGACCGCATTGCCAGCCGTGAAGATCCGGCCAAATGGGGTCTGGAACACACGAACCGCTTTCTCTACGGCGACGTTCGCTAACGCGTCAATCGTTCAAGCTCGGCGAGCCAATGCAGCGCGTACGTGCGGTTGTCCCCGCACATTTCTTCCGAGGGTTGTAGTCCGCCACAACAGGCTGGGCGTTCTGGCCGCTCGAATATCCTGCATAGCATGTTGTCGTCGAGATGCTGGCACGGTACGCCGGCAATCTTGCCGAGTGTACTGATGGATGGAGCAATGCAGCATGCTCCGCAACCGGGGCGGCAGGCGTGTGATGTGCTCATGCGTACGTGCTGAAGAAATCCAGAAGCTGACGGCGATATTGATCGCCGTGCCGTTCGGTCAGTGCATCGTTGTGTTCGCCGTTGGGGAGGGTGACAAGTTGCTTTGGTGTGCCGGCGGCTTTCAGCAGGCGTTCGGAATGCTCATAGGGTACGACGCGATCAGCGGTGCCATGCAGTAACAGCAATGGCACAGGCGAAAGTGCGGCAATATATTCGCTCGCGCAATACGTGTCGTCGAGTGCCAACTCCTTCTCCGGCATTACATCCTCGGCCCAAGCGGAGTAAGAGTGCACGGGCGCCTCCGCGGCAACAGCCTTTAATTCGGCAGGCGAAGCGCCAGCAGCGGCAATGGCGAGCATACCGCCGAGGCTTTGACCGAAGACGAAGAGCGGGCCGGTATTTTCACGTGCGCGGATTGCGTCGAGTGCAGCAATCGCGTCCTCGAAAACACCCCGCGGATCGGGCGAGCCTTGTGAATTACCGTAGCCGCGATAGTCGAAAGTAAAAACATTGAAGCCGACAGTTGGTAACCAGTCGACATAGCCCCAGTGTGCACTCATGTTTTGTGCATTGCCGTGCATATGAATCACGGTACCTTGTATTGCGCCAGTAGCATGAATGAACCAGCCGGCGAGTTGCGTGCCGTCGCGGCTGTTAAAGCGCATGTCGTCAAAATGCAAGCCGAGACGCGCAGGTGTATCGTACTTGACGCGGTCAGGAAAATAGAAATATTGGTACATGGCTCTGGCTGGATAAAACAAAACGGCCCTTGATCACTCAAGGGCCGTTTCTCGTTCAGCGACTGGTTGCCCAGCCTCCGTGCGGCAAGTTACTTCTTCTTTTTGCCGACGGTGCTGACGATGTTCAGGTTTCCGATGCGGCCGGATTCGACGCCTGCAGCCGGATCAATGATGGCTTCGATCAGGGTCGGCTTCTTCGACTTGATCGAAGCGTCCAGAGCCTTGGCCAGTTCTTCCGGCGTGGTGACGCGAACGCCAGTGCCACCGACAGATTCCATCAGCTTGTCGTAGCGGGTGCTCGGGTTGAACAACATACAGGAGATCTGGTGATCCGGGCTCGGTTCGTCACCGCGGTAGATACCGCCGTTGTTCATGATGATGACGGTCGCCGGCAGGTTGTAGCGGGCAACGGTTTCGATTTCCATACCGGAGAAACCGAAGGCGGAGTCGCCGCAAACGGCAACGACAGGCTGGCCGGATTCAACGGCACAAGCAACGACGGAACCCATACCGATACCCATCACGCCCCAGGTGCCGGTGTCGACACGCTTGCGCGGCAGGTATTGATCAATGACCATGCGGGCGTTATCGAGGGCGTTCGCGCCTTCGTTCACCAGCAGGGCTTCCGGATAGTTCTTCAGAACGTC
>DATJJR010000082.1:0-15642 GCA_035492055.1 Rhodocyclaceae bacterium
GCCGAAGAATTCATCAAACTCGGTTTCAAGCTGGGTTTTGGTGGTGCCATGACCTGGGCGCGCGCATTGAAAATTCGGGAATTGGCAGCGACATTGCCGTTGGAAGCCATTGTGCTGGAAACGGATTCTCCCGATATTCCACCAGAATGGCTGGGCAATGACGGGCGCAACGAGCCCGGTGAATTGCCGCGGATTGCTGCAGTACTGGCTGAGTTACGGGGTGTGTCGGTCTCCGACGTGATTGTGCAAACCACGCTGAATACCGAGGTTGCACTTAAGCTGCCGTGGCGGCTCCAGGTTAGCGACGATAGCGTCAGAAAATGAATCGCTTATTCGGCCGATCACTGAACCAACGATAGTTTCGTTAGACTTAAGGGCAGGAGAGTGGTATCCGTCGATAAAGGGGATGACGGAGCTTCACGAAGGACTACGGATGAGATTCTCTCCACGTAATCTGTCACTGCGCGGCAAGTTGATCCTGTGCCTGTTGGCAACATCGATGCTGTCATGCATTGTCGTCGGTGGTTTTGCCTACTGGCAGCTGATGCAAAAGTTCGACGACATGGTGCGCCAAGAGTCGGCGCGGCGTTTCAGCGCTGATGTCAGTGATTATTTCCGTGTCTATGGGAATTGGGAAACCGGCATACGGCGCGAGGATTTTCACGCCTTCGCGGAGCGCCGGGCCAGATTACTCGGGCGTTTACCGCGCAGTTCGACACTGAGCGATCCAACCAGCGGTACAGAACGAACGCCAGCATTTCCGGACCTTACGCCAGACACGCTGCACATGGCGCCGTTGCCAGCCGATGTCCCGGTTTCAGTACCGCGGCCACCGCAAACGGGGGATGGCCACCCCGTGCCGCCGTTTCGCTTCTATCTGTTTGATGCGCAGTTCCGTTCTCTGATCAAGCTCGCACCTTACGAGATTGGCGACATAGTACGATCGTCAGATCGAGACAAACTGGTTCCCATCGAGTCCGGCGGCCGTATCGTCGCGCATTACGTGCCCGATGGCTCGCCGAACTATTCTGAGCGAGATCGAAGCTACCTTGTCGCCATGCGTGATGCACTCATTCTCGGCAGTGGTGTCGGCATTGGGGTCACGCTTTTGCTCGGCTTTGTGCTGGGATCTCGCCTGGGGCGCGCATTGAAAAAACTGACCCGTGCGGTGCGGGCAATGGGCGTCGGTGATCTGCATCAAAAGGTCGATGTTGCATCGAACGACGAAATCGGTGTGCTCTCGCGGACCTTCAATCGCATGAGTGCCGAGCTGGCGAAGAAGTACGAGGAGTTGAAGCAGTCTCATGCGCGCATTGAAAAAATGGCCGCGCAATTGCGCGAGCTCAGCATTCGCGATGCACTGACGCAATTGCACAACCGGCGCTACTTTGATGAACACTGCATGCGGCTCTTCGATCATGCCGTTCGTTACCAGCGGCCATTCAGTGTGTCGCTGGCCGATATCGACCATTTCAAGCAGATCAACGACACCTATTCGCACGCAGTGGGCGACGAAGTGCTGCGGCGCATCGGCGAAATTCTCAGCAGCAAGGTGCGTTCGGTCGATCTGGTGGCGCGTTATGGCGGCGAGGAGTTTGTCATTGCCTTCCCGGAAACGGATTCACACGGCGCCGTGGACAGCTGTGAATCGCTGCGGCAACGCATCGAATCACATCCATGGCACGAGGTACATCCCGATCTGCGCGTGACGGTGAGTATCGGTGTCTGCAGCGACGCGACGCTCAAGGATTTTCGCGCCATGTTGAAGATTGCTGACGAGTTACTGTATCGCGCCAAGCATGAGGGCCGCAATCGCGTTTGCACCCAGGTGGACTGACATATTCATATATCAAAAACGTCTCATATTTTGTCTATGTATCGTGGTAATTTCACATAAGCAATTCACTCGGCCGTTCGTTCAATCACCCTCATAAAAAGGAGACAACCATGTCACTCCGACTCGGCGACATCGCCCCCGATTTCGAGCAGGATTCAAGCCTCGGCAAGATCAAGTTTCATGAATGGCTCGGCAATGGCTGGGGCGTTCTTTTTTCTCATCCGGCTGACTTCACGCCGGTCTGCACGACCGAACTTGGCCTGACCGCCAAGCTCAAGGGTGAGTTCGAAAAGCGCGGCGTCAAGGCCATTGCACTATCGGTCGACCCGGTTGATTCACACAAGAAATGGATTGCCGATATTGAGGAAACCCAGAGTACCGTGGTCAATTTCCCGATCATTGCCGACGCCGACCGCAAAGTGTCCGAGCTGTACGACATGATTCATCCGAACGCCAATGCCACGCTGACCGTGCGTTCGCTGTTCATCATCGACCCGAACAAGAAGATTCGTCTGATCATCACCTATCCGGCGAGTGCCGGCCGCAACTTCAATGAAGTGCTTCGTGTGATCGATTCACTGCAACTAACCGACAGCCACAGTGTTGCCACGCCGGGTAACTGGCAGGATGGTGACGACGTGGTCATCGTGCCTTCACTGCAGGATCCTGAGGTGTTGAAGCAGAAGTTTCCCAAGGGCTACAAGGCTGTGAAGCCGTATCTGCGCATCACGCCGCAGCCGAATAAGTAAGCGACCGAGCGATACAGACTCAAAGGCCGTCGGGTGAGAACCTGGCGGCCTTTTGTTTTATTCGTTCAGATTCTTGTTTGGTGATGATGCATGCAGCTTGGGTAGCCAGCCATGCGCCAGCGTTTGATACAGCTCGGGACTGAAGCGCGAACTGACGGCGCGGGAAATCAAGGCAATCGCCATCAGGCTGATCACCATCTCGTGATTGTCGATCATTTCCATCACGATCACGGCCGATGTAATCGGCGATTGCGTCACGGCGGCGAGGAGGCCAGCCATGCACAGCGCGATGACGGTGACGGTTCCCGAAGTTTCACCCAGCAGGCGCGCCACATCCGCCCCCAGCGTTGCACCAACGGCGAGCGTTGGTGCGAAGATTCCACCCGGAATGCCTGAGTAATAACTGACCAGTGTCGACAGAAAGCGCACTACCGTGGCATACCAAGGTGTATCTGCCGAGTTGTTCACCAAGGCCGAGGCGACGTTGTAGCCGCTGCCGAAAGCGATGCCGCTGCTGAGGCAACCGAGGATGGCAACGATAAGGCCGCAGACACCGGCGAAACGTACCGGATACCTGCGGCGCCACAGCCAGATTTTGTTGAAGGCGCTACGTTGCGGCCACAGCATGAGGCGACTGAACAAGCCGCCGACAATGCCGCACAGTACGCCACCGACGATGACAAGCATCACGATTCCATGTGACGTCGGCGTGGATTTTAGTTCGCCGAAATAATGGTAGTTGCCGAGCAGGGCAATGGAAATGAGGCCGGACAGGATCACCGTGCTGATGAGTACGCCGCTGGTACGTGTTTCCAGGCGCCGACCAAGCTCTTCCACCGCAAAGACGATGCCGGCGAGAGGGGTGTTGAATGCGGCGGCGACGCCAGCGGCACCGCCGGCCAGAATCAAATCGGAAGCGCGCAAGGCGCGACTGTGCGGTAGAAAACGGTGTGCTGCATGCATGATCGAAGCCGCGACCTGCACTGACGGGCCTTCACGACCCGCCGCAAAGCCGCCAACCAAGGCCACCGCACCCGCAATGATCTTGCCAACTGCAATGCGCAAGGACACGAGTTTGCTGACATCGCCATCCCGTGTTGCTGCGATGCGGGTAGCGGCAATGACTTGAGGAATGCCGCTGCCCTGTGCGGCAGGAAACCAGCGTACCGTCATCCATACCGACAACATGCCGAGGACAGGCGTTAACAGTAAAGGCAACCAGGGCCAGTGCTCTGCGACATGCAGGAAGAGATCCAGGGACAGCTCGGCCAGTTTGGCGAAACCTGTGACCACCAGCCCAGCGGTCAACGCTGCGAGCCAGAGCGTGATGCGCGTACGCCAGCGCATCTGACTGAGCGACGACCGAAGCGGGAAGGTGAGACGCATGATGCAATCATTAGATGCAGTAGTGGCAATTATAACGAACGCCATGTGGCCGGCTGGAGGAGGGCAGGTACACTCACGCCCGTGACCAGGCCTTTACCTTCTCCTCTGCCGCATCGCGACGGCGTTGCACCGAGCTATGCATGGCTGCCTGCGGGCGATTGGCGCATATTGCTCGACTGGCTTGTCGCGCGCTTTCCTCATGTTGGCAAGGCCATCATGCTTGAGCGTCTGCAGCGCGGCGAAATCGTCGATGAAGCCGGCCGTATCATGACAGCCGACACGCCCTATCGTGCCGGCTCGCGCATCTGGTACTACCGCGAGGTGCCGGCCGAGACACCGGTACCGTTCACCGAAAGTATTCTTTATCGCGATGAGCGCCTGCTCGTCGTCGACAAACCACATTTTCTGGCCACCACGCCAGGTGGGCGTTATTTACGAGAAACGTTGCTCGCACGCCTGCGCGAAAAACTGGATCTGCCGTACCTCACGCCGATTCACCGTCTTGATCGCGAGACTGCTGGTGTTGTGCTGTTTTGCCTGCATCCACCGAGTCGCGGGGCATACCAGCAGTTGTTCGAGCAACGGTCTGTGCAGAAGGTCTATGAAGCGAGTGCGCCGTTCCGCGCCGATCTCGAGTTGCCGCATGTTCATCGCAGCCTGTTGCGTGAAGGTGCGCGAAATGGCGAGCGTTTTTTCACAATGCAGGAAATGCCTGGAGCGCCGAACAGCGAAACACGTATTTCGCTGATTGAACAGCATGGCAATCTCGCGCGCTATCGTCTCGAACCGCATACCGGCCGCAAGCATCAACTGCGCGCGCATATGGCTGCGCTCGGTATCCCGATACTCAACGACCCGTGGTACCCGGTAGTGACCGAAGACAAGGGAGACGATTTTTCCAAGCCCTTGCAATTGCTGGCGCGGGAAATCGAGTTTATCGATCCGATCGGCGGTGGGGCACGACGTTTCGAAAGTGGCTTGTGCCTGATGCCGCTCGATTCACTCATGCAGCCGGTTTGAAACTGGGGTATGGACAATTTGGCATAGTGCGCCGTCTAAACGGCCACTGAACTACAGATCGCTTGCTGATAAACTCGGCTCCCATGTTCTCCAACCACGCCCTGCGTCGTACCAGCCTGCTGGCACTTTTCGTGCTGCTGTGGGGGCTTGTTTTTCCTGCACTGGCAAATGCCGGGGTTGGCAATGCAGGCAACGTGTGGGCGGAAATCTGTACGGCCCAAGGTGTTCAGAAAGTTCAACTGGCGCCCGGCCAGTCGGATGGACAAGCGGGTAACCCGATCAACCAGGGACCTGCCCAGCATTACATGGCGCATGGCCACTGCGTGCTGTGTTGCATCGGTGGCAGCCTGCCGATAGCGGATGTTGCGTTGCTTCCGGTTGCCCTGGAAGTTCAGGCTCATCGCATTGTTTTCCCTGCGCTCGACAGCGCTGTTCCACAGTCTGTCGTTTTACTCAATGCGCCACCGCGCGCGCCACCGTTTTTCATTCTCTGAATTGCCGCACTGACGGCTGATTCAACGATGCATCGTGAGCTGATGCGTCTTCAGCTGTTACCGGTTCATGCGCCATGTGTGATCACGTGGCTGTGAACGACATCCGCAGAATGAGAAACATCCATGTATCGAGTCAAAGCAGGTCTCGGCGCATTGTGTTGTGCCCAATGCATGTCGGGTTTTGCCGCCGAAGCGGCCGAACCCGCTACCTTGCCGACTGTTGAAGTACAAGCGCCGACCGGGCAATCTTCCACCCAGAAATATCAACTTCCCGTTACCACTGAAAGCCTTGACAGGGCCGGTATCGACGATACCGTCAACATGGTGACGACCGACGATGCTTTCAAATATCTGCCCAGCATTTCGATTCGCAAGCGCAACAATGGAGATACACAATCGCCGATGGCGACACGAACGTCCGGGCTCGGACAAAGTGCACGCAGCCTGATCTATGCCGATGGCGTTTTGTTGTCGGCCTTGATCGGCAATAACAACACCAATGCATCGCCACGCTGGGGCATGGTTTCGCCGGAAGACATTGCACGTATCGACGTGATGTACGGGCCGTTCTCGGCTGCATATCCGGGAAACTCCGTTGGTGTCGTGGCTGAAATCACGACGCGCATGCCGACACAGTTCGAGTCGTCGATCAAGACCTTGGGTGCAAGCCAGGACTTCGATCTGTATGGCACGCACAAAACCTTCAATACCGGCGAAGTATCGGCATCGCTTGGTAACCGTATCGATGATCTGTCCTGGCGTCTGAGCATCAATCACCTGGACAGTCAGAGCCAGCCGCTGACACTGGCGACGGCATCGCCTACCGCATCGGCAGCGATAGCCACCGTCACCGGCGGCTATACGGCGACCGACAGAAACGGCAAACCGATACTGGTATTCGGTGCCGGCGGCATGGAGCACAAGCTGCAAGACACTTTGAACGCGAAGCTCGCGTATGACGTAACGCCGGGCTGGCAGGTAGCCTATACGGCTGGCGTGTTCCAGAACAACACCCATGCGCAAATGCAGAACTATCTGACCAATGCTGCGACGGGTGCGCCGCTTGCGACGGGAACTTCCTCGACGATTGTCAATTTCGGCGGAACGAATTACAGCTTGAGTCCGACCAGCCTGTCGAACGGCATGTACACCTTCGATGAGCTGCATTTGATGCAGGCGCTCTCGCTGAAGTCGAACACGCAAGGCGAGTGGGACTGGGAAGCCATCATCAGCAATTACGACTACCTGACCAGCGATCAGCGTGCGCCCGGCAACTACGCCGCTGCATTCAGCAATGGCAGCGGCAACCGGACCGACATGTCCGGTACCGGTTGGAGCACGCTCGATCTCAAATCGATCTGGCGCCCGGAATGGGCAGAAGGGCGACATCAATTCAGCTTCGGCTATCACTACGATCGCTACATGCTGTCGAGCAACACCTACAGCACCAGCAATTGGCAGTCTGGCAGCAATGGCAGCTTGAATGCGCTGTCGAAAGGAAAGACCGAGACTCAGGCCGTGTGGTCGCAGGATGCATGGAAGTTCGCGCCGGACTGGAAGCTCACCTTGGGTGGCCGCTATGAACAATGGCGCGCTTTCGATGGCTATAATTTTGCGACCAGCGGTTCGATCAATACGGTGCAACCGGATTTGTCGACGTCGGCTTTTTCGCCGAAGGCTTCATTAGCCTGGGCGGCGACCGATAACAGTCAGATCACTGCATCGCTGGGCAAGGCGTATCGTTTCCCGACGGTTTCCGAGCTGTACCAGATGGTCACGACCGGTACGACGCTGGGTGTGCCGAATCCGAACTTGAGGCCCGAGCGTGCCTTGTCTGCTGAGCTGGCCTACGAATATTTCGTGACGGGCGGCAAGTACCGTGTATCGCTGTTCCAGGAAAATTTGTCCGACGCGCTGATTTCATCTACCGGTGTACTCGGCAGCGGATTCGCTTCGTTTGTGCAGAATGTGGATTCGGTGCGTTCCCGCGGCGTCGAGATTACGGGCCGGCAGAATGATGTGCTTTTGCGTGGCCTCGAATTGTCGGGCAGCGTGACTTACGTGAACTCGGTCATTCTGTCCGATCCCGGCTTCCTCAACTCAAGTGGCATACCCACCAATATTGCCGGCAAGCAGACGCCGAACATTCCGACCTGGCGCGCCACGATGGTGGCGACGTACCGGCCGGACGACCGTTTGGCCGCGACGGTGGCCGGTCGCTACAGCGGACGTGTCTGGTCGACACTCGACAATTCGGATATCAACGCCAACACCTACACCGGCTTTTCGCAGTACTTCGTTGTCGATACGCGGCTCAGCTACAAATTCGACAAGCAGTTGAGCGGTGCCATCGGCATCGACAATCTCAACAACCGCCAATACTTCCTGTACCACCCGTTCCCGCAACGTACTGTTGTAGCTGAACTGCGGGTTGGTTTCTAAAATGGAGAAAGACCATGAGGAAATTTGTCTTAATGCTGATGGGCTTGTGCAGTGTGTCGTTGGCGCAAGCACATATCGTCCTTGACGTTCAATCTGCCGTCGCAGGCAGTTTTTATCGTGGTGCGTTTCGTGTCGGTCATGGCTGCGATGGGTCGCCTGTCACTCAGGTAATCGTCACGATTCCGGAAGGGGTGCAGGGTGCCAAGCCCATGCCGAAGGCCGGCTGGAATATCGATATCCAACGCAAGTCGATGACTCCTGACACGAAACAGAGCCATCAGATGACCGAGGATGTCAGCCAGATTCGCTGGACGGCCAAGACACCAGCCGATGCGCTACCGAATGAGTACTTCGACGAATTCGTCGTCTTCGCCAAGCTGCCGGATACGCCAGGCAAGTTGTACTGGAAGACAAGTCAGATCTGTGAGCAAGGCCAGATCGATTGGGATCAAATACCGACCGGTGATGCCAGGATTCATCTGAAAAATCCGGCCCCAGTCCTGGAGGTGATTGCCAAGCCTGCTACTGACGCGCAACAGGGCACGGATATGAAAGACATGAAGATGTAAATGGTCGGGGTATACACCGAGTCGCAAGGTGAACATTCGGTTCGATGACTCGCCTTGCGCATGCCGACATCAAGGTTCGCGTCGTTCGGGCTGGGTACGCTTCCGGCGCATGTCGACGATCTCGGCAGCGCCCATGGCGCGAGCGCGCAACTGTCCGCAGCCGCCGTCCACATCCTGGCCTGCGCTATTTCTCACTTTGGTCAGTACGCCGCGACTATGCACGTATTTCACGATCTCCCGAATGCGTTCGAGATCGGGTCGGCGGTAGTCATCGTCTTCCAATCCAGTGCCTTCAAGGCTGTTGAATGGAATGATGTTGAGCACACCGTACTTGCCCTTGAGCAGTGACAACACGGCATCGAGTTCATCGTTGCCGTCATTGATGCCATGCAGAAGCGTCCATTGATACTGGATCGGGTAACCGGTCTTGCGT
Organism: Rhodocyclaceae bacterium; assembly: GCA_035492055.1. Classification (GTDB taxonomy): domain Bacteria; phylum Pseudomonadota; class Gammaproteobacteria; order Burkholderiales; family Rhodocyclaceae. The sequence goes on from DATJJR010000082.1 coordinate 8,931, forward strand.
GCATATTCTTCACCAAGCGCAATCAGTTCTTCCGGCGGGATTTTCGGTGCGCGCGGCAGAAGCTGCTCGCGCAAATCGGCCTTCGTCGTGTGTAGTGAAATCGCCAGTGCCGGTTTGACAGGCTGCTGCGGCAGCACTTCGAACACGCGCCGATCGCCGACGGTCGAGAACACCAGTTGCTTGTGGTTGATGCCACCTTCCGTGCCGAGCAGATCGATCGCCTCGAGTACGTTGTCCAGGTTGTGTGCCGGTTCGCCCATGCCCATGAAAACGACTTTCTTCACGGGCCGCAGGCGCCGCGCCTGTACGAACTGGGCAATGATTTCCAGACTGGTGACTTGGCGGATCAGGCCGCTCTTGCCAGTCATGCAGAATCGACAGCCGACGGCGCAACCGATTTGCGTCGATACGCACAGGCCGTCGCGCGGCAGCAGTACGCTTTCCACCATCTGCTTGTCGGCGAGTTCGACGAGCAGGCGAGAACCATCACTGCCCTCGTGTTCCGATGCGATGCGTGCGAGTGCGTCGAGTTGTGTGGTGAGTTGCGGCAGACCGTTTCTCAAGGTCAAAGGCAAAAAATTTTCTGACTTTTGACGGCGCGTTCCTGCATCCAGCGCTTGCCCTTTCAGCCACGCACGCAGTACCCGTCCGCGATGAATGGGCAAGGCACCCAGGTCGGTGAAATATTGGTCAAGGTCGGCAATTCGCATACGGCGAATTTTACCTTGCACAGCACGGCTGGCTCGTGCATGGCAGCCGTTGCGGTACGACTAGCGTGCGCGCAGATGTGTTTGCACGAGCGACAGCAGATCGCCTTTGCTTAAATCGTCATGTGCAGGGATGCCGTAACGTCGTGCTTCCTCGATGTGTAGTGGATCGGCGGGATCTTCCTGGTCCTCGCGCACGCTCATCGATTGCCGAATTGCGTATTCAAGGCTTTGCATCTGTCCGGTTTGATCCGTTCTATTCATCCATGGCACCGCTGATGATGCCTGCGGCCTCGGCGATAAGCCCATCGTTCCACGGTGCCTTGGCATCGGTATGTGTGTAATAAATCGCTACCACGATCGCTGGCCGGCCCGGTGGTCGTAGTACGCCGATGTCGTTGGTCGTGCCGTAGTCGCCCGATCCTGTCTTGTCGCCTACCTGCCATGTGGGTGGAACACCGGCGCGGATGCGTTTGCCGCCGGTAGTGTTGCCGAGCAACCAGTCGTTCAACTGCACGCGCTGTGCAGAGGGCAGCACACTACCCAGTGTAAGTGCATGCATGCTGTCGACCATGGAGGCGGGCGTCGCGGTATCGCGCAGATCGCCTGGAATGGCTGTGTTGAGATCAGTTTCCCAGCGATCAAGACGGAAATCGCGGTTACCGATGCTGCGTGCGTAGGCCGTCACGGCAGTCGGGCCACCCAGCAGCTTCATTAACAGGTTTGCCGCCGTGTTGTCGCTGTGCTGTAGCGCGGCTGCGCACAGCGCATTCACCTGCATGCCATCACCGACATGCTGTTCCGTGATGGGCGACCAATCGACCAAAGCACGTTTGTCGTATCGAACGATCTTTTGCATCAGCGCCGCATCCTGTGCACTACGTTTGAGCAAAGCACCGACCAGCATGAGCTTGAAGGTGCTGCAGAGCGGGAAACGTTCATCGGCGCGGTAATCGATGCGCTGCCCGTTGGCCGTATTGATTGTCGATACACCAAGGCGTCCGCCGGTTTTCTTCTCAAGCATGGCGAGGCCGGTGATTGCGTCGTGCGGCTTGTCGGTACCTGCACGGGCCGTTGTCGCGAGCCCTATGCCGAGGGCTACGGTGCCGATCAGGAAATCGCGTCGAGTAGCGAAGCAAAAGCGTTCTGTCATGGTTGGATGATCGCAATCGGTGTGCGCAGGGAGGGTTCAAAGTATAGCTGTGCAGGCTGATCGGTCCATGTTGTTTCCAATGCCAGTGGCATGAGCGCAGTACATATTTTTAATATGCACTGAATCGCTTCGCGAGTGCCTGCTTGCGAAAGTGGGCGACGACAAAATCAATAAATGCACGTGTTTTCGCGGGCAGCAGTTTCTGCGCCGAAAAATACAGCGACAGCGTTCCCGCATCGGCATACCAATCCGGAAGCACGCGCACGAGGCGCTTGCTGCTGAAGTAGGGATACGCATTGGGCATGCTGGTTACGGCGATGCCAAGCCCTTGTTCAGCGGCCTCAAGCGCCGCAGCCGGATCGCTCATGGCCATGCGGATTTGCATGTTGACCGGCATTTGCGCCTTGTTGCGCGTCTCTTTGCCATTGATCAAAGCCCATGGCCGGATTCGCCCGGTTTGCGGCGAGCGGATGAAGATGCCTGCGTGATCCTTGAGTTGATCGGGATGGATGATCGCCGGCTTGTCGGCGAGATAGCCTTTCGACGCAACCAGCACCACGTGGGCGGGCGCCAGTTCGCGTGCAACCAATCCCGGCGGAAGTTCGAAGCCGCCGCCGATGGCTGCATCAAAGCCTTCGGCAATCAGATCGACGGCGCGATTGTCGAAATGCCAGTCGGGCACGATGGCCGGATATTGCGCGAGGAAATCGCCGAGCAACGGCACCATGTGTTCGCGTCCGAATGCATTGCCCATGCTCACCTTCAGTGTGCCGGCGGGTTGCCCATCAGCGTCGGCCAGATTGGCAACGGCACTCTGGATGGTGGCGAGGCTGCCGCTGACTTCGGCCAGAAAACGCTCCCCGGCTTCGGTGAGCGTGAGGCTGCGCGTACTGCGCTGGAACAAGCGCACACCCAAATTGTTTTCGAGCTTGGCCACGCTCTTGCCGACTGCAGCGGAAGTGAGGCTCAGTCGCCGTGCCGCTTCCGAAAAGCTACCGGCTTCTGCGCTGCGGACGAAGCATTCGATACTGCTCAGGCTTTCCATGAAATCTCCATTCGGCAAGGTTTTGGCTCGCAGTTCATTCGCTTGCAAGCCGTGTTTATATTAAACCATTGGTTTAAACAGAATGTATTAATTATGGTCTTATCAAGAGTCAATCATCGGCGGATAGTTTGCTCCATGGACAGCGCGTGCTGTTCCAAATCATTCAAGGAGAAACATCATGTCGAACGCAATCAACACTCAAGCCCAAGTCAATCATCTCGCCGGCAAGGTCGCGCTCATCCAGGGCGGCTCGCGTGGCATCGGTGCTGCCATCGCCAAGCGACTGGCCCGCGATGGCGCTACCGTGGCACTGACTTACGCAAGTTCACCAGACAAGGCACAAGAAGTTGTCAAGGAAATCGAAGCCGCCGGTGGCCGCGCCCTCGCCATCAAGGCCGACAGTACTGACGCCGCGCAAATCAAGGCGGCCGTGCAACAAACCGCCGATACCTACGGCAAGATCGATATCCTCGTGAATAACGCGGGTGTACTGGCATTGGGGAATGTCGCTGAAGCCGAGATCAGCCTTGAAGACATCGACCGTACGCTGGCCGTGAACGTGCGCAGCGTCATCGTTGCCTCGCAGGCCGTGGTCAAGCACATGGATCGTGGTGGCCGCATCATCACCATCGGCAGCACCAATTCGGATCGCATGCCCTTCCAGGGTGGCTCCGTGTATGCAATGAGCAAGTCGGCCATCGTCGGCTTGACCAAGGGACTGGCACGTGACCTGGGTCCGTTGGGCATCACCGTCAACAATATTCAACCCGGCCCGATCGACACCGAAATGAATCCGGATAACAGCGATTTCTCGCAAGTGATGAAAGGCCTGATGGCGCTGCCGCGTTACGGCACGGTGGAGGAGGTTGCCAGTTTTGCGTCCTACCTCGCCGGTCCTGAAGCGGCCTACATCACCGGCGCAAGCTTGCTCATCGATGGTGGTTTCGCTGCTTGATACTGATGCCTGACGTTGCAGCCAAGTAAAAGCGCCCGGATTTGCCGGGCGCTTTTTTGTTTGCGTTCCTTATGCCGCCTTCTTGATGTGCACTGGAATCGACTTGTAGGAGGGCGTTCCGCATGCCTTGTCGATGTAGTCGAGTGGCACCAGCGCGTTGGCTTCGGGATAGTACGCTGCAACCGAGCCGCGGGCGATGCTGTATTCGATCACCGTGATTTTCTCCATTCGCAACTTGCGTTGCGGCGAGACGGTCTCGATGTCCACCAAGTCACCATGTATCAATCCGTATGCCGCCAGATCCTCCGGATTCATGAAGAGCACATCGCGTCGACCGAATACACCACGGTAGCGATCGTCCATGCCGTAGATCGTGGTGTTGTACTGGTCGTGGCTGCGGATGGTGATCAGACGCAGTACATCGTCCGGCCACGGTTCATAACGTTCGCTCACCCCCTTGAACACCGAGAACATGGCCTTGCCTGTTGGCGTATTCCATTTGCGTTCAGTCGGCGGCAGGGGCATGCGAAAACCGCCGGGTTCGCGAATGCGCTGGTTGTAGTTCTCGAAGCCTGGCAGCGTGCGCTCGATCAAGTCACGGATGTGGTCGTAATCGGCGACGAGATCAGACCAATTCACCTTGCTGTTCGGTAACGTCGCACTGGCCAAACCGGCAACGATGGCGGGCTCTGAGCGTAAGTGCTCCGAGGCCGGCTTGAGTCGGCCCGCGGAAGCATGGACCATGGACATTGAGTCTTCCACTGTGACGGATTGCGGTCCGCTTGCCTGCACGTCGATTTCGGTGCGTCCAAGCACGGGCAACAGAAAGGTTTCCTTGCCGACGAGCAGATGCGAACGATTGAGTTTGGTCGCCATGTGCACGCTGAGCGTGAGCGTTTTCATGGCGGCAAAGGAGCGTTCGGGATCAGGCAATGCAACAGCAAAATTGCCACCAAGGCAAAAGAGCGCCTTGGCTGTGCCATCAATCATGGCTTGCATCGTTTGTACCGCGTCATGGCCATGATTTTCGGGTGGTGTGAAGCCGAAGACTTCCTTCAGTTTGTGCAGAAAATCCTCGGACGGTTTTTCTGTAATACCGACACTCCGGTCCCCTTGTACATTGGAGTGCCCGCGCAACGGGCAAATGCCTGCGCCCGGTTTGCCGAAGTTGCCGCGTAGCAGCAACAAGTCGGCGATCAGCTTGACGTTGGCCGTTCCGGTGTTGTGCTGCGTGATACCCATGCCGTAGGCAACAATTGCAGCCTTCGATTTTGAATAGGCTTCAGCCACCTGTTCCAGCTCGGCACGTTGCAGACCGCTTTCCTTCTCGATTTCCTGCCATTCGGTTGCGGCGAGATCGGCGGCCAGCGCATCGAAACCCAGTGTATGTTCAGCGATGAAGTCGTGATCCAGAACACCGCCATGTTTTGCCTCAAGCAACAGCAGCGATTTCATGATGCCTTTGAGCGCTGCCGCATCGCCGCCAGCCCTGACCTGATAGTAGGTCGAGGCGATATTGGTCGAACTGTATGTCGCCATCTCGAAGATGCTTTGCGGATCGGCAAAGCGCTCCAGCGCTCGTTCGCGCAATGGATTGAACACAATGATAGGCACCTTGCGGCGTGCCGCTTCATGCAGCGTACCCATCATGCGCGGATGATTGGTGCCCGGATTGTGACCGATCGACAGAATGAAATCGGTATGGTCGAAATCGTCGAGCGATACAGTACCTTTGCCGATGCCAATGGATTGCGGCAGGCCGACGCTGGTGGCCTCGTGGCACATGTTCGAGCAATCGGGAAAGTTGTTCGTGCCGAATTCGCGTGCGAACAGCTGGTACAAATATGCCGCTTCATTGGAGGTACGGCCCGACGTGTAGAACTCGACTTCGTCGGGAGATGCAAATCCCCTGAGTACTTCACCAATACGCCCGAAGGCCGCTTCCCATGTGATTGGTCGGAACTTGTCGGTGTCCGCGTCATACACCATCGGGTGGGTCAGGCGGCCGAAGTCCTCAAGCTGGTAGTCGGACAATTTGAGCAGCGAGCTTACCGTGTGTTCTGCAAAGAATTCAGGCGTCACTCGCTTGCTGGTGGCCTCCCAGGTAACGGCCTTGGCACCGTTTTCACAGAACTGGAAGGTCGAACTGCCTTCCTTGTCTGGCCAGGCGCAACCGGGGCAGTCGAAGCCGGCCGGTTGATTGGTTCGCAACAGTAGGATAGGTGCTTCGAAGGCATCCATCTGCTGCCGCACGGCCTGGGCCGTCGCTTTCAGTGCACCCCAGCCACCTGCCGGACCATCATAAGTACGGATTCCTGATACTTCGCGTCGCTTGGTCATAAGCCATCTCCTTGAAAGAGTTGCGTGGACCTGTAGCCGGATTGCTTGCCGCTGGTTTCTGCTGCCGCAGAGCAAAGCGTTGTGCTTCTACCGGCGTATTCACGGTGCTGAGCGAATACCCGGTGAGTGCAAAGTCGATGTCTGTATCGTAGCCCTTATTACCTGATTCTTTGTCAGAACGTTTTACGGCAAATGTTTCACCGTGTTTTTAACGGCCGCTGTTTATTTGGCTTCGAGTTCGCTGATTCGGGTTCGATAAGCATTACTCATGCAATCTGAATCTGAGCAAGCATTTCTAACATTCTTGAGCCAATCCGCCTGTTCGCTTTTCAGTGCATCCCGATCCGATACGCGTTTTGACGCAGCGGCATAGGTATTGTTGAGTTGGATGTCGAGTTTCGACAGAACTGGATTGGCGCAGATCATTCTTTCCGGGCCGGACTCCACGTTGTTGCAATCGTAGCTTGGCGTCCAGCTCGACTGACTTTGCGGTTGCGTTGGTGCATCGGCCA
>DATJJR010000083.1:0-9007 GCA_035492055.1 Rhodocyclaceae bacterium
CGTCGAATAATGCTCAGTAATGCCACGTCGATCACTCCAATCTCCTGCTCTTTTAAGAGCAGGCAGTGTGTTCTATACGTGGGTCAATTTTCGATGCAAATTACCGCCCTTAGTGGGTCAGTTTTCGACGCAATTCAACATCCTCTATCTTTTGTTTGCCTGCTTCATACTCAGCTTTAACCTTTTCAGCTAGTAGCGAGAAGTGCGCTTCGGTAAGCTTTCGGTGTTCTTCAAACTGTTCAAGTTCCCAGAGCATGACGCGATCAAATCCCACGGCGATGGTGGCGTTTTCATGGTCTAGTATTTGTTGGATATGTAGTGGCAGTTTGCTCATCTGGACAGTGGCATTTGTATGCGAGTACAGGTCTTCTAAGTACTCAAATATGGACATGTAATCTCATCGAAAAGTGTCCATAGAGTGTCCATAAACTATCTAGGCGCTAGTGGTTGCAGTGCTTGCAGGGCTGTTCAGGCATTACCCCAGGTATGCTGCATCATGGGAGTGTGTCCCGGCGTGGTGGGCGATGGCATGTAGAGGCGTTGTATTTTGGTAGCCTGCAATTCTAGCCTGTTGCCATGGGCACGAGAAAGTCCGGAGCGAGGAGAGGAACCTCGATAGAATCCGCCTTATCCAGAGCGTGTTTCGCTCGCTACTGACGGGTCCGCATGGAAGGTATTTCTTTCTCCGACAGCAAGACAATGGACCTTCTGCTCGACGCCGTGTGCGTTGTCGATGCCGAGGGGCGGTACGTCTATGTGAATGCGGCGTTTGAAACAATCTTCGGTTATTCCCCCGCTGAAGTGATTGGTCGTTCGATGATCGAACTTGTACATCCGGATGATCGCGAACGTACCTTGCAAACGGCCAGCTCCATCATGGCAGGTAAGGCGCATCCCCACTTTGAGAATCGTTATGTTCGCAAGGATGGGCGTGTTGTTCACATCATGTGGTCGGCAAGCTGGTCGGAAACCGATCGCATCAGGATCGCGGTTGCACGCGACGTCACATGGCGCAAACGGGTGGAGGCATTGCAGGCGGCCGTTCACGATATTTCCGAAGCGACACATGCCGCAGTCAACCTGCCGAATCTGTGCAGCCACTTGCGCGATATTGTCGAAACCTTGCTACCTGTGGATATGCTGCACCTCGTGTTTCCCGCGCCGATCAACGGCGAGACACACATGTCCGTCTGCCGTCCGGGTGTCATGGCACTGGAAGGGGAGTCGCTGGCGGCGGAGGTTGCAATCAGCCGCCGGCCCATGCGTACCGAGTCAGTAGTTTCCGAATCTGTTTCTTCATTGGGCGTGCCGTTGTCCGGGCCGGATGGATTAACGGGGGCGCTGGTGATTCTGGCAAGCGATGCGGCCTATGGTGATGATGACGTGACTTTGCTGGAGCAGCTTGCTCCGCATGTGGCGGCAGCACTGGAACGGAAGCGCCTACTGGTCAGGCTGGAGCATTCGGCGTTTTATGATCCCTTGACTGACTTGCCCAACCGGCGCCTGTTTCAGGATCGTCTGCAAAATGCCCTGGTGCTTGCCAGGCGCGAGAATACCCGGTTGGCGGTTCTGTATATCGATCTCGACCTGTTCAAGGAGGTCAATGATCGTCACGGGCACGAGATCGGTGATCTTTTGCTGATTGAAGTTGCCACGCGTTTGCGCAACGCGGTGCGCGAGTCGGATACCGTTGCTCGTGTGGGCGGCGACGAATTTGTCATGCTGCTGCGCAACGTGCCCGCGACCGAGGCCGCGCTCAAAGTCGCCGAGCATGTGCGGCGGGCACTTGAATGCACCTTTGCATTGAATGGTCAGCAACTACAAGTATTGCCGAGTATCGGCATTGCCCTGTACCCCGAACATGGCATCGATTACCGCCATTTGATACATCAGGCCGATGCAGCGATGTACCAGGCCAAGCAGAGTGGCGGCAACTGCGTGTGCATCTGGTCCGGGTAGGTTTATCCGCTGGCTTTGGCGGCATCCACCGTGCGTTGCAGTTTCGCTTCGAATGCGTCGAGAATGCGCTTGATGTAGGGGTTCTTGTGCCGGGTCGGACCGTTTTCGTCTTCGGGATGAACCAGCATCGTCGGATTGGATTCGAACACCAGGATGTGACCATCGGCAGTGAGTGAGAAGTCGATGCCGGCGTAGTCGAGATCCAGTCTTTGCCCGACGGCGCGGATGGCGTCCATGCCACGTGAACCAAGCACATCTTCCGGGTTATCGAGAAAGCGTTTTTCCTCTTCAAGTTTCCAGGCATGGTCGGGCATGTCGGCGGTGTAGTAATGCACCAGCCAGTTGGGTGAGATCGCGAGATGATAAGGATACGGCTCGCGGTCGATGAAAATGATGCGGTATTTGCGGCAGTACCCATCCGGCGAGCGGTAATCGATGAAGCGCGACACGTACATCGGTTCCGATTGTGCCGCGCGGAACTCGGCCAGCGCTTCTGGGGTTTCGAGCTTGACCATGCCGATGCCGCCTTGGGTATGAACCGGACGGGCTAGTACCGGCAGGGATGCGATGGTGTCTTCATTCCAGTCGTTGCCATCCGCACAGCGCCAGAGTTGCGGGATGATCAGGCCATTGATGTCCGAAATCAGGTTGGGCAGCAAGTGGCGTGCGGTGCGCGCCACCTTGTCTGGCGGATTGAGCAAGGGCTTCTTGTTCATGCGCAGGAAGCGTGCGATGGGCGAGGCAACATCGCCACCGGTCAGATCCGGATCGCCCATGGCGTTGAAGACGAGCTCATGTGCCGGCAATGACGCCATTTGGGCATCTGTTGCGAATTCGATCATCCAGTCGTAGAGATTGTTCGTGGCCTCGTTGAACAAGTGCGACAGATTGATGTTGCCCTTGCCGGCATCGAACAGGAGCAGGATGCTTTTGTTGGCGACCAGTGAGTGCCGCTCGAACAGGTTTTGCTTCAGATACGCGAAGGCGATGTGTTTCTGCGCTTCCTCCTTGCGATCCTTCGCCATGAGGATCTCGGACAGGTTTATGTGCGAGCCGATGTGATCCGGGTGCGATTCAAGGACCTGCCGGTAGAGGCGTTCGGCTTCTTCGCGCCGCCCCATGCGGTTGTGGATGAAGGCAATGTTGTAGAGCGTATCGGCATGCTCGGGCCAGAATTCGAGCGCACGTGAAAAGCTGTCAATGGCATCGGTGAAGCGATTCTGGTTGCCGCGCACGACACCCAGATTGAAATGTGCATCGGCCATTTTCGGTGCAAGGGCGATGGCACGTTCGCAACACAGTGCTGCATCATCGAATTTCTTGGCACCAAGCAGCGCCTTGCCGAGATTGTTCCAGGCCTCAGCGTAATCAGGCTTGATCGCAACGGCGCGTTCGTAGTACCTGAGCGCCTCGTCGATCATGTCGCGCTTCAGGTAGATATTGGCGAGATTGTTGTAGGTCTCGGGAAATTCGCCAGGCAATGCGGCGTGATAGCTCGCAACGGCCTCATCTTCCCGCCCAAGCGTGTTCAGCGTGCTGGCCAGGTTGTGGTGGGCGTCGGCGAAATTCGGGCGATATTTGACCGCTTGCTGAAAATGCTCAACAGCCACTTCAAGCTTGCCAAGTTCCTTGCAGAGATTGCCAAGGTTGTAGCTCGCTTCGGGAAATTCGGGTTGCGCATTTAATGCGGCGAGAAAACTTTGCTCGGCTTCGGTCAGCCGATTCAGACTCATCAAGGCATTGGCAATCCCAAAATGTGCCGAGGCCGAATTCGGCTGAAGTGCCAGCACGCGCTTGTAGCAGTCCAGCACCTTGTCGAGTTGCCCGATTTGGCTATGGACAGTGCCGAGCGTGAGCAGATAGTGCGGATTATTGGGTGCCAGGGTGACAGCGCGTGTCGCGAAACGAACGGCTTGTTCCGTATCGCCGGTTTGGAGCGTTGCGTGCGCCATCAGATGCAACGCATCGGTGTTGTTAGGCGCGGCTTTGAGAATCAGACGATAGGCGTCGATGGCCTCTTTCAGTCGCCCGGCTTCATGGTGCTTCAATGCGGTGAGGATGTTCATGGCCGGAAATTAAACCATTGCAGTGCTGACCACGGCCTGACGGTGAGCGATGCGTACCGGCGAAAAAAAGCCCCGAGTGAATTCGGGGCTTGAATGAATATCGAGGGAGATGACGTTTGTGTCAGACGCGATAAATACTCACCGCGTTTTTGATGGCTTGTGCCATTTCGTCGAGCTGGCGAGCACCGTCGGCGGTGTTGCCGGCTTCAGCCGAGTTTTCCTCAGCCATCTGGGCGATGCGTTCGACTTCTTGTGCGACGTGCGTGGAGGCAACACTTTGCTCCTTTACCGCTTCGGTGATTTCTCCGACCATGCCAATGGTGTCGCGCGCACCGAGCTGAATCTTCTCGATGGCTTCGCCTGCGCTTCTGGCTGACTCAACACCGGCAGCCACGGCAGCGACGGCATCGTCCATGCTGTGCGACGCATTCAGTGCGCCGTCCTGCACACTACCGAGCAAGCCGGCGATTTCCTCGGTTGCCTGCGTCGTGCGTTCAGCCAGCTTGCGCACCTCGTCGGCGACGACGGCAAAGCCGCGACCTTGTTCACCTGCGCGTGCTGCTTCAATGGCCGCGTTAAGCGCGAGCAGGTTGGTCTGATCGGCGACTTCCTTGATCACGGTGACTGTCGAAGCAATGGTTTCGCCCAGCGTCTTGAGTTTTGTGATGGCATCGGCCGAAATACGAACGGTGTCGGCGACATGATTCATGCGTTCGACCGTGCTCAGAATGACTTCGGCACCCTTTTCGGCTTCTGCGCCTGACGTGGCGGCGTGTTCGCCGACTTCGCTGGCGCGCGTGGCGATGTGATTCACGCTGACCGTGAGTTCTTCGATGCTGGCCGCCATGCCCGATGCAGAGTCGCTCTGAGTTGTCGAACTGGTCGAGATTTCACCAGCGGAGCGGGATACACCTGCAGCAGCCATGTAAATACCGTCAATGCCTTGCTGGATTTCGCGGAAGCTGTTCTGCAGTTTGCCAAGTAGCCCTTCGTAGGCGCGCACGGCCTGGCCGATTTCGTCATCGCTGTCGAGGTTGAGGCGCTTGGTGAAATCGAGGTCGGTAGCAGTGGCTACCATCGACTCGCGCATCGCATTGACCGGCGTGGTGATCGAGCGTCCGATCACGAAGCCTGCAACGGCGACGAAGATGATCATCACAGTGGAGATGCCGAGGCTCAGATACAGCGTACGCTCATAGTTTGCTTCACCATCCGCCGCGCTTGCCTTGGCAACGTCCATGTTCACCTTGAACACAACGTCGGTCGCATCGGTGACAGCTCCGCGGCGCTTGGTGGCTTCCTTCGCCATCAGGGCGACAGCATCGGCCTTGTTATGGTTCTTCGACAAATCGAGGACGCGATTGGCGAAGTCCATGTATTCAATGAATGCCTGCTTGGCAACCTTGATGGCCTGACGGTCGGTGTCGTTTGACACCAGCTTGCTCTCATACAGGTCAAGTGCCGCGCCGATATCCTGGCCAAACTTGGCAATGCGTTCGGCCTGCTTCTGCATGTCGGCATCGTCATTGCTGAGCACGTGGCGATAGACAATTGCATGCATCACGGCGAAATCACGCTGGATAACACCGGTCTGGTAGAGGCTGGGAATGCCGTTTTCGTTAACGTACTTGAGATTCTGGTTGATGCTGTACTGACCATGAATCGCAATGACGCCGAGAATGATCAAGGCAGCGATGGGCAGAAACACCATCAGGGCGATTTTTTTACTGATGGACATAGTGCTATTCCTCTCCCTTTCTTGATGGGGCCTGGCTTAGCGCCCCATGATCCGGCGGTTGTCAGACAAATATGACGTTATTGACAGTATAAGTGATGCTTATACTTTTAGCAGTTTCAAGCCCTTAGTGATGGCCCGAGAAAAGCCACTTTGTGGGAATTACGCAATGATTTGGAGCAACTGGGCAAAGAGTTTCGGATTGCCGGCAATCATGTCGCCGCTGTCCATGAAACCTTGTTCGCCCTTGCAGTCGCCGACCAGGCCGCCGGCTTCAGTCACGAGGAGGCTGCCTGCAGCGATATCCCACGGTGCGAGGCCGAATTCCCAGAAGCCGTCGACACGGCCGCAAGCTGTCCACGCGAGATCAAGCGCCGAAGCCCCAGGGCGGCGCAGGCCGGCGGTTTTTTGCGCCATTTCCTTGAAGATGGCGAGATATTCGTCGATGCGATCGAATACGCGATAGGGGAAGCCGGTGGCAATCAGTGCGTCAGATAACTTGGTGCGATTGGCGACGCGAATACGCTTGTCGTTGAGGAAGGCGCCGCCGCCTTTGCTGGCGGTGAAAAGCTCGTTGCGGTTCGGGTCGTAGACGACGCCATGCTGCATCACGCCGTTTTGGGCGAGACCGATGGACACCGCGTATTGCGGAAAGCCATGGATGAAATTGGTGGTCCCATCGAGCGGATCGATGATCCACTGGAACTCGCTATCGCTGCCTTGGCCCTCGCTGCCTGGGATTGCGCCGGACTCCTCTGCTAAAATCCCGTACTTCGGATAGGCATCCTGCAGCACCTCGATGATGGCGGCTTCGGCGGCCTTGTCGACTTCGGTGACGAAATCGCTTTGCTGTTTGACGGCAACCCGAACCTGGCTGAGGTCGAGACTGGCACGATTGATGATCTGTCCGGCGCGACGCGCCGCCTTGATGGCGATGTTGAGGGTCGGGTGCATGAGGATTCCAAATTTTTGAGAGCGATGCCCGGACGAGCGTTCGGGCGAATGGCCACATTTTAACCGATTCACTTCATGACCGATCCGCTTTCACGCATTCGTGTTGTTCTTTCACGTACCAGCCATCCGGGCAACATCGGCGCGGCTGCACGTGCAATGAAAACAATGGGCCTGTCGCGCCTTTATCTTGTTGCACCGAAACATTTGCCCGAGGAGCAGGCCATTGCCATGGCTTCGGGAGCCGATGACGTTCTTGCCGCCGCAACCATAGTGAGCTCACTGGAAGAGGCGTTGCACGGTACCGTGTTTGCCGTTGCCATGACGGCGCGTCGACGCGATTTGTCTGCGCCGATCGTTTGGGTGCGCGAAGCGGTTGCCAACGCCGTGGCCATGACCGGGCAGGGCGAGGTTGCACTGGTGTTCGGTAACGAAACCGCCGGTCTGACGAACCAGGAAACCGATCTCTGCCAATTGCTGGCGATGATTCCGGCGAATGCTGAATACAGTTCACTGAATCTGGCCGCTGCCGTGCAAGTGGCATGTTACGAATTGCGCCTTGCCGGCACCGACGTCGGTGCGCCACCGCCAATCAACGAGGCTGGTTTGCCGGCAACGCACGAGGAAGTCGAAGGCTTGGTCGGCCATCTCGAAGCTGCGGCCATTGGCAGCGGTTTTCTCGACCCGGCGCAACCCAAGCGCCTGATTCCGCGCATGCGACGCTTGTTCGCTCGGGCCGCCCTGGAAAAGGAAGAAGTGATGATTCTGCGCGGCATGCTGGCGGCATTGATGAAACCGGAAAAACCAAAATCCGAGTAAAATAGTCGGATATAAATCGGTCTTCACTTCGGCCCTTTGGTTTGAGGTGAAAGCCTTGAAAGCCCCGAAGGAGAGCCTGTTCCATGTTTCGCCATCTGCGTGAGGATATTGCCAGCGTATTTGCCCGCGATCCTGCGGCACGTTCGACTTGGGAAGTCCTGACCTGTTATCCGGGTTTTCACGCGCTGACCTTTCATCGCCTCTCGCACTGGTTGTGGCGCGCGCGTTTGCGCTGGCTTGCCCGTTTTACCTCGCACATGGCGCGCTGGCTGACCGGTATTGAAATTCACCCAGGCGCGACCATCGGCCGCCGTGTCTTCATCGATCACGGCATGGGCGTGGTCATTGGTGAAACGGCCGAAATCTGCGACGACGTCACGCTGTATCACGGCGTGACGCTCGGCGGTACCTCGTGGCAAAAGGGCAAGCGGCATCCAACGTTGAAGGCTGGTGTGGTGGTGGGCGCCGGTGCCAAGATTCTCGGTCCGATCACGTTGCATGAAGGCGCCAAGATTGGCTCGAATGCCGTGGTAGTGCGGGATGTCCCTGCCGGCGCAACAGCCGTGGGTATTCCGGCCCGCGTCATTGAGGCTGAACGGGACAAAGCGCGTGAGGAAAAGGCCGAAGCCATGGGCTTTTCTGCCTACGCCGTGACACGTAACGAGGACGACCCACTGACCAAGGCCATTCACGGCCTGCTTGACCACGCCGTGGAAACCGATAAACGCCTGGAGCATTTGCGCACCCAGTTGGAGCGTGCCGGTGTGCCGATCGAGGACGACCTTGCGACCGCCGAAAAATTTGACCCTCATGCCCTGGGGAAAATAGTTGACTGATTTTGTCGGGATATTTGATATACTTGAGTGAAACTGTCGGGTAATACGATAACGCGACAGCAGAGCATGTCCCAGAGTCCGCCACCAGGCTAAGAGGAAACCACGATGCGACTGACTACCAAAGGCCGTTTCGCCGTTACTGCAATGATCGATCTCGCCATGCGCCAGCATGAAGGGCCGGTTACGCTCGCCGGTATCAGTGAACGTCAGCGCATCTCGCTGTCCTATCTCGAACAATTGTTCGGCAAGCTGCGGCGCCATGCATTGGTCGCCAGCGTGCGTGGTCCGGGCGGTGGTTACTGTCTTGCCAAGCCAATGGAGCATGTGTCGGTCGCCGATATCGTGCATGCCGTGGACGAACCGCTGGATGCCACGCAATGTGGTGGCAAGAAGAATTGCCACGACGATCGTACCTGCATGACTCACACGCTGTGGACGAATCTCAACGCCAAGATGACTGAATATCTGCGTTCGGTCAGTCTTGCTGATCTGGTGGCCGAACAGAAGCGTCACCCCGAAAACAATGCACCATGCACTACGGTGCTGCGCGATGAGCGTGCTCGCCAGAGCGCGGTGGTTTGATCGGAGCCTGTGATGTTTGCCCCGGCCTATCTCGACTACAACGCCACCACGCCGCTTGA
>DATJJR010000084.1:0-26074 GCA_035492055.1 Rhodocyclaceae bacterium
TTCGCTGGACTCGTCGGCCGCGACAATGCCAGCCTGCGTTCGTTGTCGGGCGGCATGAAACGGCGACTGACACTGGTGCGTGCGCTGGTGAACGATCCCGAATTACTGGTGCTCGACGAGCCGACCACCGGCCTTGACCCACAGGCACGCCATCTGATCTGGGAACGTCTCAAGCGCCTCATTGCTGACGGCAAGACGATCCTGCTCACCACGCACTTCATGGATGAAGCCGAGCGCTTGTGTGACCGGCTCGCCGTCATGGATGCCGGCAAGATCATCACCATCGGTTCGCCGCGTGAATTGATCGCCGCACATATCGAGCCGCAGGTCGTGGAAATCTTCGGCGAAAACGCACCGGGCTGGGCCGCGCAGAATGCAAATGTCTACGCCACACGTTTCGAAACCAGTGGCGAAACAGTGTTTTGCTACGTCCACGATGCAAAACCGTTACTGGCACATCTCGATGCGCAAAACGGTCTGCGCTACCTGCATCGCCCGGCCAATCTCGAAGATGTGTTCCTCAAGCTGACCGGCCGCGAACTCCGCGACTGAACGCGAGAAAATCGACATGAACGCATTTGCCCCACCTCGTTTTTCCATGCGCGCCATTGCCGTCTGGCGGCGCAATTTTCTGGTTTGGAAGAAGCTGGCCATTCCTTCGCTGCTCGGCAATCTCGCCGATCCGATGATCTACATGTTCGGCCTCGGCTACGGCCTCGGCAGTATGCTGCCGTCGATCAACGGCTTGTCGTACATTGCCTTCCTGTCGGCGGGCACCTTGTGCGCCTCGACCATGAATGCAGCAACGTTTGAATCACTGTATTCGGCCTTCTCGCGCATGCATGTGCAGAAAACCTGGGAGGCATTGCTGAATGCGCCGCTGTCGCTCGACGACGTAGTTGCCGGCGAATGGCTGTGGGCGGCATCAAAATCCATGCTCTCCGGCACGGCCATTCTCATGGTCATCACCGCGCTCGGCTTTGTTCATTCACCGCTGGCATTGTGGGTATTGCCCGTGGTGTTCCTGACCGGCCTGTGTTTTGCCGGTCTCGGCCTCATCGTCAATGCGCTGGCGCCGTCCTACGACTTTTTCATGTACTACTTCACGCTGGCCATCACGCCCATGATCCTGCTGTCCGGCGTGTTTTTCCCGTTGGAACACCTACCTGCCGCTGCACGTATGCTTGCGCATTGCCTGCCGCTGTCGCATGCGGTAGCGCTGGTGCGTCCGCTGGTGAATGGCGTCGTGCCGAACGACGCAGTACTGCATATCGCCTTCCTTGGTGGCATCGCGTTGAGCGCATTCTGGCTTGCCCTCGGATTAACGCGCCGGCGCTTACTGGGCTGAGTCTATTGCCCTGAGTTTTTCGCAGTGGCTTTTGTGGTGGCTTTTGTGTTGCTACCGGCACCCGTGTCGGGCGGTACAGATAAACGTTCCTCGATTCGCAACAGTAGGCCGGACTCGTCACTCGTAACACCACCGCCCGCAAACATGTCCTTGCGCACGACAACACCAAGCGCAATTCCGATGAACAGCGCGACAAGCACAACGGCCACCGGCAAGAGCAAACGCTTTCGCGCTTTCGGCGGCTTCGCCTCTTGTGGAAACGCATCAAGCTGGCGCTCCAAATCATGGCGTCTGCCCGCTTCATCTGCCGCCAGCGCTTCAGCATCCCTACGCGCCGCAGCTGCCTGCGCCGCTTCACGCTCAGCGAGCAGACGAATTTCCAGCGCACGATTGATTTCCGCATCCAGCTCTGCACGACGCACCAACTGAATGGCAGCATCCTCGTCCTCGGCACGCTTGGCAATGGCAACGGACTCAAGCGTCTCTTCCGACTTGATGCGAATCTCCGCCTCTTCCGTCAGTTGCCGCTCGATGCGTGCCCGTTCGTGCGCCATTGCACGCGCTTCGTCGTCGTAATTCAAGCGCGCCGCCACCGTGTTGGCAACGCGTGCTTCGTTCTGTTTTCTCAAGCGCGTATCGGCAAGCGCAAGGCTTTCCGCATCGCGACGACGCTTGGCCGCACGCTCGGCCGCTTCCTCGGCTTGCGCTCGTGCATGTGCCGCTTCCGCTGCCGCCTTGTCGGCAATCTGCCGTTCTGCCACGGCGGTCGCTGCGGCCGCATCGGCATCGGCACGCGCTTCGGCCGCGCGACGCAATTCCACATCGGCCTGTTGCCGGCGTTGCGCCTGTCGCGCCGCTTCAAGCTCTGCACCCGCACGCGCATAGGCCTCCGCACTCGCGCTACGCTCGGCGGCAATCAACCCTTCAACCGCATCGGCGTGCGTACGTTGCTCATCCGCCCATGCAGCGGTTTCATTCTTGTCATGGCTCAAGAGGCATTCCTGACTTAAAAATGACGTTTGCTGTTGAATGTTAAACTCGCGGCTTCCGTTTTCAAGCAGGAAAAGCGGGGGTTTCCAGGCTACCCGCAAGCAGAGGGTGAACGTGTTGAAAAGGCTTTTCCCCGTGATTCTTGGCGCTATCGTCAGTGCCGTGACCAGCAACACCTTTGCACAGGCGCCGGTATTTGACCCGCAAGGCCGCACCATTCCGCACGACGAGCGCAAGGTCGAACCGCAAAACGAAGCTGCAATCGATCCGCCACTTACCACCACGAAGCCCGCCGCAGCCGCCAAGAAACGGCATCATGGTGTGAAGCACAAGCCAGCAACCAAGCCAAGCGTGCATAGAAAAGCCAAACCAGTTCACAAAAAAGCAGCTCCACGCTGACATGGACGAAACCCTGTTACTCATGACCAACCTGCCGGATGCAGCAAGCGCCGAAGCGCTGGCTTTGCGCCTGGTTGAAGCACGGCTGGCCGCCTGCGTGAATCAACTCGCGCCCTGCAGCTCAGTGTATCGCTGGCAGGATGGCATCAGTACCGCAACCGAAATCCCCTTGCTGATCAAAACCATGCGCAGTCGTTACAACGATATAGAAGCACTGGTGCGAGAACTGCATCCCTACGACGTCCCGGAGCTGATTGCCATGCCGATCGTCGCCGGGCTTCCCGATTACCTGAACTGGGTGCGACAAGAATCCGCACCAAAAATCTCATGCTGAAAATTCTGAATCTTTGTCTGTTTTCCCTGTTGTCCTGCCTGTCGCTGACCAGCTTTGCCGAAGACCCACTCGATCCGGCACAGGCATTCCGTTTTTCTGCCCAAGTCGTCGACGCGCATACCGTCGAAGCACGTTGGGACATCGCCCCCGGCTATTACCTCTACCGTGACAAGATTGCGTTTTCGGTTACGCCGGGTACGGTTGGCAAGGTTGTATTGCCTGCCGGCCAGACGAAGGAAGATCCGAATTTCGGCAGCGTCGAAACGTACCGCGACACACTACGTGTTCAAGTACCGGTCAATGCAAGTGGCCACATCACCCTGAACGTCACCTCGCAAGGCTGTGCCGATCTGGGCGTTTGCTATCCACCGCAAAAACATGCTGTAGAGCTTGATCTACCCGCTGCCGGCAATACCGCCACGGCAGAAGCGGCCAATACTGCCGCGACTGAAACCTGGCAAAACAGAATGGCACGCCCGCAACTCTACGGCCCGGCCATTCTCGGTCTGATCGGCGTGATGCTGGCCGCTGTGCCTATGCGTATACGCCGCGGCCTTTGGTTCAAGGGGGCTGGCTTCGCACTGATGTTTATCGCGGCCCTGATGCTGCTCTCGCTCAATCGCGAAGACAGCGCGCCGACCGCACCAGCGCAAGCCAATCAAAGTCACTGAAACAGGAAAGGCTGTTCGCCATGTTCACCGGTATCGTCGCCGCCACCGGCAAAATCGTCGCACTCGATGCGCTTGAAGAAGGCGTGCGTCTCACTGTCGACGCCGGCACCCTCGGTCTCGCCGACGTCGCCATCGGCGACTCGATTTCGCATAACGGTGTTTGCCTGACCGTCATCGACAAGGCTGACAACACCTTCAAGGTCGACGTCTCGAAGGAAACGCTCGATTGCACCGTCGGGCTCACAGCGACCGGCAACGAGATAAATCTTGAAAAGGCAATGCAACTGAGCGATCGCCTCGGTGGCCATCTCGTCAGCGGTCATGTCGATGGTGTCGGCGACGTCGTGAAATTTGCGCCCGTCGGTGAGTCGCACGAGCTCGTCATCCGCGCACCGGCCGAATTGGCGAAATACATTTCGCGCAAGGGCTCAATCACCGTCAATGGCGTAAGCCTCACCACCAATCGCGTCGATGGTGCGGAGTTTTCGATCAACCTGATCCCGCACACCGTCGAAGTGACCACGCTCAAGCACCTGAAGGCCGGCAGCAAGGTCAATCTCGAAGTCGACCTGATCGCCCGTTACGTGGAACGCATGCTCGGCGCGCGCTAAGCAAGCTTAGGTTTTATTGAGCAACTTTACCTGCACGCTCAATAGTCACAAGACAGGGGCGGTCATATCGGCACAGGCGACCGCCCACGGAAGCGGCAGCACGGATGGCGTAAAATACGCAGCTTGACCTTTTCACCGCGCCACGCCATGAGCAACACCCATCCCAGCAGCTTGAGCCCTATTGCCGACATCATTGCCGACATGCGCGCCGGCCGCATGGTCATTCTCGTCGACGAAGAAGACCGCGAGAACGAGGGCGACCTGGTACTGGCTGCATCACACGTGACGCCTGAAGCCATCAATTTCATGGCGACACATGGACGCGGCCTGATCTGCCTGACACTGACCGAGGCGCGTTGCAAGCAGCTTGGCCTCAACCAGATGGTGACGGACAATCGTACGCCGCACGGTACCGCCTTCACCGTCTCCATTGAAGCCGCCGAAGGTGTGACCACGGGTATTTCCGCACATGATCGTGCACGCACGGTACAAGCGGCCGTGGCACACAACGCCAAGCCGAGCGATCTCGTCCAGCCCGGCCATATTTTTCCGCTGACGGCCCAACCTGGCGGCGTGTTGGTTCGCGCCGGACATACCGAAGCCGGTTGCGATCTGGCGCAACTCGCCGGCCTTGAGCCGGCAGCCGTGATCTGCGAAATTTTGAAGGACGACGGCAGCATGGCGCGCCTGCCTGACCTCGTCGAATTCGGCAAGAAACACGGCCTGAAGATCGGCGCGATCCGCGACCTCATCAGCTATCGCAACGAGACAGAAACCCTGGTCGAATTGGTCGCCGACAAGGAAGTCACGAACGTACACGGCAAATTCCGCCTGCGTGCCTATACCGACCTGACCACCGGTGAAGTGCATCTCGCACTCTCACGTGGCGAGATCAAAGCCGATGCGGAAACGCTCGTCCGCGTACACGAACCGATTTCCGTGCTCGACTTCCTCGACACAACCAGCCATCGTCACAGCTTCAGCGTCGATCAGGCCATGCGCGCGCTAAGCAAGAGCGACGCCGGCGTGCTGGTGCTGCTGCGCGGCGGCTATGAGCGTAGCGAAGTGCTCGCTGCGCTGCGCGAAGAAGCGCGTCCGTCGGCGCGCTGGGATAACCGCCTGTATGGTGTCGGCGCGCAAATCCTGCGCGCGGTCGGCGTCGGCAGGATGAAACTGCTTGCCAGCCCACGTCACATTCCAAGCATGACGGGCTTCGGACTCGAAGTGACCGGCTACGCTTCCATCGAAGATTGCAATTAAGAACGAAGAAAGGGCATGACCATGCCGCGCTTTGAACACATCAAGGAACTCGACCAGAATCTCGCCGGCACCGGCTTGCGCATCGGCATCGTCATGAGCCGCTTCAATCCCGAAGTCGGTGAAGGCCTGCTCGGTGGTGCCGCCGAAGCCTTGAAGAAATACGGCGTTGCTTCGACCGTGCTGACGACAGTACCGGGCGCACTGGAAATTCCGCTCACGCTGCAAACCATGGCGCAGAGCGGCAAATTCGATGCGCTGATTGCGCTCGGCTGCGTGATCCGCGGGGAAACCTATCACTTCGAAGTCGTTTCCAATGAATCGGCGCGTGGCATCACCGACGTGCAACTCACCACCGGCGTGCCCATCGCCAATGGCGTGCTGACCACCGAGAACGACGAGCAGGCGCATGTGCGCATGAAGCAAAAGGGCTTCGAGGCTGCCGAGGCCGCAATCGAACTGGCCAACCTGCTGAAGGCCGTCAAGTAAATCATTGAACAATACCTCCCTTGAGGAGGATGTCGCATCGCGACAGAAGGGCAATCTGTATGAGTACAAAATCGGCACGTCACCGGGCTCGCGAATTTGCGCTGCAGGGCATTTATCAATGGCAGGTCGGCGGTCATGACGAAGCTGCGATTGAAGCGCACACCATGAGCGTAAACGGCTTCGACAAGGCCGATGCCGAGTTGTATCGCCTGCTGTTGCGCGGCACGCTGAATGACATTGAAGCGTTGCAATCATCTGTGCAGCAATTCGTCGATCGCCCGTGGGAAGAACTGTCGCCCATCGAACGCGGCGTGCTGTTGCTGGGCGCGTACGAATTCAAGCATCACATCGAAACGCCCTATCGCGTTGTGCTGAATGAAGCGATTGAGCTCGCCAAGGAATACGGTGGTACCGACGGCCACAAGTTCGTGAACGGCGTCCTCGACAAGCTCGCGCTTGAACTGCGGCCGCACGAAGCGCACCCAAAATAAGGCATGACCCTCGCCAGCACGCCGGAATTCGCGCTGATCGCCCGTCACTTCAAACGGGCCACGCGACATACGCTGCTCGCGGGCGGCGATGACGGTGCGTTGATTCAAGCGTCGTCAGGGCATGAGTTGGTGATTTCCACCGACATGCTCGTCGCCGGTACACATTTCTACGCCGACACGAATGCCGAGGATCTCGGCTGGAAAACGCTGGCGGTCAACATTTCCGATATGGCCGCGATGGGTGCCCAACCACGCTGGGCGACACTGGCCATGTCTTTGCCGGATATCGAGGAAAGCTGGATCGCCGCATTCGCCAAAGGTTTTTACGATTGTGCAGAAAATTTCAGCATCGATCTGATTGGCGGCGACACCACGCGCGGACCGCTCAATTTCTGCGTCACCATTTTCGGTGAGGTGCCGGCGGGTCAAGCCATACGCCGCAGCGGCGCCAAACCAGACGATGACGTGTGGATATCAGGCCAACCCGGGCGTGCAGGATTGGGCCTGGCTCAGTTGCAAGGCAAGGCTGAATTTTCCGAACCCCAGCGTGGCGAATATTTAAAAGCCTTGACGCGGCCCCAACCGCGCGTTGCCCTCGGCCTCGCATTGCGCGGATTGGCCACGGCGGCGCTCGATATTTCGGATGGATTGCTCGCCGACCTCGGCCACATTCTCGAAGAATCACATTGTGCTGCCGAGCTGCAATTCACTACGTTGCCACCACCCGGGATTCAGCGAGACATGTATCTGGGCGGCGGCGACGACTACGAGCTGGCCTTCACTGTCCCCGCAGCACGGCACCATGAAGTCAATGCGTTGTCCGGCAAACTTGGCCTGCCGCTGACGCACATCGGCCACATCACGGCCGGCAATGCCGGAGACATTCACGCAGTCGATGCCACCGGTACGCCAATCATGCTGCCCAGACGCGGCTACGACCATTTCGCATAACGCATTCAATCGGCAACATCTCGGACATCCAAGCCCATGATGATCAAGAAACCACCCAAAGTGCCGCCGCTGAAATTCCTGCTTGGCCATCCGGCACACTTCATTGCTGGCGGCTTCGGTAGCGGCTACTCGCCCTGGGCGCCGGGAACGACCGGCACATTGTTCGGCTGGATCAGCTTCGTGTTGCTGGCGCAGGTCATGACCGCGCCGATGACAATGGGCCTGTTCCTGCTGGCCAGCTTCGCCATCGGCATCTGGGCTTGCGACAAGACAGGCCGCGACCTTGGTGTCGTCGATCACGGCAGCATCGTCATCGACGAAATCGTGCCTTTCTGGGGCGTACTGTGGGCCACAAGCCTGATCACCAGCAACAACATTTTCTG
The DNA here is from genome assembly GCA_035492055.1 of Rhodocyclaceae bacterium. Taxonomy (GTDB): domain Bacteria; phylum Pseudomonadota; class Gammaproteobacteria; order Burkholderiales; family Rhodocyclaceae. Next base: position 7,925 of record DATJJR010000084.1, read on the forward strand.
GCAACTTGCAGCCTTCATCGCTTTTCGTATCTTCGACATACTCAAACCACAGCCTGCGCGCTATTTCGACCAGCAAGTCAAAAACGGTTTCGGCGTCATGTGCGATGACTTGATCGCTGCGTTGTACAGCGTATTTGCGGTTTTCTTCATTACCCGTCTGTTGCACTGATGGATATCGAATTAGCCGCACTCTCGCAAAAAGTCGGTGCCGCATTGGCAGCACACAACCACACCCTTGCCACAGCCGAATCGTGTACCGGCGGTTGGATCGCCGAAACGGTGACGGATACGGCCGGCAGCTCCGGCTGGTTTGATCGCGGATTTATTACCTACTCCAATCAGTCAAAGACTGATATGCTCGGTGTCCATACGGACACCATTGCTCATTTCGGTGCAGTCAGTGAGGAAACCGCCCGTGAAATGACTGTCGGTGCCTTGGTGCACTCGACCGCGGATTGGGCAATTTCCATCACAGGCATCGCCGGTCCTGGGGGTGGCTCACCTGGCAAGCCAGTGGGGACCGTATGCTTCGGCTGGTGTCGGCGCGGTGCCGAACCGAGCTGCGAAACCCTTTATTTTCAAGGGGATCGCAGAGCGGTACGGCAGCAATCCGTGCGACACGCCTTGGTCGGGTTATTGAAACGGCTGGGCGTGTCGTAGGGTAAAACAAGCCTACGCAAAAGCTGTGCCATAATCCATTCAACCATTCAGGAGCAGTACATGGACGATAAAACCAAGGCGTTGCAGGCCGCGTTAGCCCAGATCGAAAAGCAGTTCGGCAAGGGCTCCATCATGAAGATGGGCGAAAGCCAGATCGAAAACGATATTCAAGCGGTTTCGACCGGTTCGCTGGGCCTGGACATTGCTCTTGGCATCGGTGGTCTGCCGCGCGGTCGCGTGGTTGAAATCTACGGTCCCGAATCGTCAGGCAAAACCACGCTGTGCCTGCAAGTCGTCGCCGAAATCCAGAAGGCAGGCGGTACCGCCGCGTACATCGATGCAGAAAATGCACTCGATCCGGTCTATGCCGGCAAGCTGGGCGTGAACGTGCCTGATCTGCTGATCTCCCAGCCGGACACCGGTGAACAGGGACTTGAAATTGCCGACATGCTGGTGCGTTCGGGCGGTGTCGACCTGATCGTGGTCGACTCGGTCGCTGCACTGACTCCCCGGGCTGAAATCGAAGGTGAAATGGGCGACCAGTTGCCCGGCCTGCAAGCGCGCCTGATGTCTCAAGCACTGCGCAAGCTGACCTCCAATATCAAGCGCACCAATACGCTGGTGATTTTCATCAACCAGATCCGCATGAAAATCGGGGTGGTGTACGGCAATCCGGAAACCACCACCGGTGGTAACGCACTCAAGTTCTACGCTTCGGTACGCATGGATATCCGCCGTACCGGCGCCATCAAGAAGGGCGACGAAGTCGTCGGCAACGAAACCCGCGTTAAGGTCGTCAAGAACAAGGTGGCCCCACCCTTCCGCGAAGCCAATTTCGACATTCTGTATGGCGAAGGCATTTCCCGCGAAAGCGAAATCATCGAGCTTGGCGTCGAAAACAAGATCGTCGAGAAATCCGGTGCCTGGTACGCCTACGGCGGCGAAAAACTCGGCCAGGGCAAGGACAACGCGCGCGAATTCCTGCGTGAACATCCTGAACTGTCTGTGGAAATCGAAAACAAGGTGCGTAATGCGCTCGGCGTCATCGAGATTGCTGCGCCCGCCACTGCTGAGTGAAGGCCAAGAAGAGCGAACCGACGCTGAAACAGCGCGCGGTCGCTCTGCTGGCACGACGCGAACACAGTCGTGCCGAACTGGCCAGGAAACTCGCGGCACATGGAAGTCCGGAGGAAATCGACAGCGTGCTGAATAGTCTGCAGGATGCAAAGCTGCTGTCCGATGCACGCTTCGCTGCGATGTTCGTGAAGAGCCGCGGCGAGCGTTTCGGCGCAGCGCGATTGCGGCAGGAACTACGTCTGCGCGGCGTTGAAAGCGAACTGGTCGAGCAGGAATTGGCGGTGGAGGACTTGCCCACCGAGATTGAGCGTGCGCAGGCGGTGTGGCAAAAACGCTTCGGCGCAGCGCCCGGCGACACAAAGGAATGGGCCAAGCAAGCACGCTTTCTGCAGGGGCGGGGCTTTGGCAGCGATGTCATCAAGCGCATACTGAAGGACGCGGACGAGAAGGACACAAAAGAAGAATGAGTACGCTGAGTGTTTTTAACCTTCGCAAGAAATACAAATCGCGGCTCGTGGTCAAGGACGTCTCCTTTTCCGTCGACAGCGGTGAAGTCGTCGGGCTACTCGGCCCTAACGGCGCAGGCAAGACCACCTGCTTCTACATGATCGTCGGCCTCGTCGCCTCCGATGGCGGCGAAATCCAGCTGCGCGACGACACGGATGGTGCCGAAACCCGCCTCACGCACTTCCCCATTCACAAGCGTGCGCGCATGGGCTTGTCGTATCTGCCACAGGAAAGCTCTGTGTTTCGCAAGCTCACCGTCACCGATAACATTCGCGCCGTGCTTGAATTGCAGGGCCTGGAAAACGGGCAAATCGAAGCGCGGCTCGAGGAATTGCTCGAAGAACTGCACATTTCCCACCTGCGCAACAATCCAGCGCTGTCCCTGTCCGGCGGCGAGCGCCGTCGTGTCGAGATTGCCCGTGCACTGGCCACCGATCCACGCTTCATCCTGCTTGACGAACCGTTTGCCGGGGTCGATCCGATCGCCGTCATCGACATTCAGAAGATCATCAAATTCCTGAAGGAACGCGGGATCGGTGTTCTGATTACCGACCACAATGTGCGTGAAACCTTGGGAATCTGTGACCGTGCGACGATCATCAACGCTGGTGAAGTACTCGCCTCGGGCAAACCCGATGAAATCATCTATAACGAAAGTGTGCGCAAGGTTTATCTGGGCGAGCACTTCCGCATGTAGAGACATGCGACTGAGTCACCGCACACAGGTCCGATGAAACAGACCCTTCAACTCAAGCTCTCCCAGCATCTTGCGCTCACGCCGCAATTGCAGCAGTCGATCCGACTGTTGCAATTGTCCACGTTGGAGTTGAATCAGGAAATCGAGCAGTTCCTGCAGGACAACCCCCTGCTGGAGCGCGAGGAGAGCGTCGAAGATATCCATATGATGCCTGCCACGGCACTCGGCGAAATGACGTCGAGTACAAGCGCGCAGGAAGCAGCGCCGGCAGACACAGCCGAGACACAGGTCAATCACGACAGCCATACCGGTGAGGACGAACTCGGCTGGGGCGTCGAGCTTGGCAGCGGCAGTGGCACACCTCGCGACGAGAACGACGACAACGACTTTGGTGATATCCAAGCAGCCACCACCAGCTTGCGCGATCATTTACTTGAACAGCTCGTACTGTTGCCGCTGTCTGATCGGGACCGTGCCATGGTTGCATTTCTTGTCGAAGCACTCGACGACGACGGTTATCTTGCTCAGCCATTGACGGAATTGCTTGACGTCTTGCCCGATGAATTGGGCGACGATCCCGACGAATTGCTGGAAGAGCTGCAGATTGCGCTGCGCCATCTGCAAAACTTCGATCCGCCCGGCATCGGTGCATTGACGCCGAGCGAATGCCTTGCGCTTCAGCTTGAGCCGATGACACCTTGTCCGACGCGCGATCTGGCCTTGTCCATCGCCAGACACCACCTCGACCTGCTTGCCAATCGCGATTTCGTGCGCCTCAAGAAATCACTCGGCTGCGATGACGATATGCTGCGCGAGGCGCATGCCTTGGTTCGCTCACTCAACCCACGTCCAGGCGCACAGTTTGCCGCGCTCGATACGCGCTATGTCGTTCCCGACGTGGTAGTCCGCAAGTCGCGCGGACGCTGGATGGCCAGCCTCAATCGCGAAGCTATGCCGCGTTTGCGCATCAACCGGCTGTACGCACAGATTCTGCAGGGCAATCGCAACGGATCGGGCGCAAGCCTCGCAGGCCAGTTGCAAGAAGCCAAATGGCTGATCAAGAATGTGCAGCAGCGCTTCGACACCATTCTGCGTGTCTCGCAGGCCATCATCGATCGCCAGCGCCAGTTCTTCGATCATGGCGAAGTCGCCATGCGGCCGCTGACCCTGCGCGAAATTGCCGATACGGTCGAGCTCCACGAATCCACGATTTCACGCGTGACGACGCAAAAGTACATTGCCAGTCCGCGCGGCATCTATGAACTGAAATACTTCTTCGGCAGTCACGTCGCCACCGACAGCGGCGGCGCGGCTTCCTCCACCGCGATCCGGGCACTCATCAAGCAGCTCGTCAGCGCCGAGGACGGTCACAAGCCGCTCTCCGACGCAAGGATCGCGGAAATTCTCGGCGAACAGGGCATCGTCGTCGCTCGGCGCACCGTCGCCAAGTACCGCGAGTCCCTGAGCATTCCGCCGGTCAACCTGCGTAAAACCCTGTAACTCCAGGAGGCACTATGAACCTGAACATCACCGGTCACCACGTCGACGTCACTCCCGCGATTCGTGAATATGCCCAGCAGAAGCTGGATCGGGTGATCCGCCACTTCGATCACGTCACGAGCGTGCACATGATCCTGACGGTCGAGAAGGCAATGCAGCGCGCCGAAGTCACCATGCACGTCAAAGGCAAGGACATTTGCGCTGACTGCAGTGACGCAGATATGTACGCAGCGATAGATCTGGTGGCAGACAAACTGGATCGTCAAGTGGTCAAGCACAAAGAGAAAGTGACTGACCACAACCATGACAAACGCATCCATCCCGTTGAATAATAAATAAATTATCCGGCGGCGGCATTCGGAGTATACTTCGCCCCGCCGCTGGAACCACTGTTCGGCGGCTCCTGCGATTTCAGCATTTTCCGCATTCTCAATTGAAGCTCATCCAGATCCGAGCATGAACCAGATTGCCAAGCTCCTGCCGCAGTCGAACGTGGTGGTGGGGCTAGAAGCCAGCAGCAAGAAACGCCTCTTCGAACAGGTCGGCCTGCTGTTTGAAAACAACCACGGCATCGCCCGCAACGTCGTTTACGACGCCCTGTTTGCTCGTGAAAAATTGGGGTCCACTGGCCTTGGCCAGGGCATCGCCATTCCGCACGGCCGCATCAAAGGCCTGAAGGATCCAATCGGCGCATGCATCCGACTCTCTGCACCCGTGCAGTTCGATTCTCCGGACAGCAAACCGGTCGGCCTCGCTTTCGTCTTGCTTGTACCGGAGGCGGCGACCGAACGTCATCTGCAATTGCTGTCCGAACTCGCACAGATGTTCTCCGATCGCGGCTTCCGCGACCAGATTGCCAACGCACCCGAATGCGACGTAGTGCACAAACTCTTCCACGACTGGCAGGCCGATGCGCCAACTCCGCGTAGCGCAGCTATTTGAGCGGAACCGCAATCGGCTCCAGCTCGCCTGCGTCTGCGGCGAACTGGAACGTGCCATCGAAGTCACTCAGGACGACATGTCACCGTCCGACCTGGTTGGCCACCTCAACCTGATTCACCCTGAACGCATTCAAATCGTCGGCACACCCGAACTGAACTGGGCCCAACGCCTTCCGTCGGAACAGGCACAGCAGCACATTCAAGACATCATCGATGCCAAGCCGCCGGCCATCATTGTCGCTGATGGCTGTGACCTTCCCGTAACCATCGATCAAGCCTGCCGCATCAGCGACACACCGCTCTTCACGTCGCCCCAGAGCAGCGCGCATGTGATCGACACATTGCGCTCCTATGTTTCCCGCGAATTGGCCGAAACGGTTTCCATGCACGGCGTGCTCATGGATGTTTTCGGTATTGGCGTCCTGATTACCGGCGACTCGGGCGTCGGCAAAAGCGAACTCGCACTTGAACTCATTTCGCGCGGCCACGGCCTTGTTGCCGATGATGTGGCGGAAATTTCACGTGTCGCGCCCAACATCCTTGAAGGCCGTTGTCCCGACATGCTGCGCGACTTTCTCGAAGTGCGCGGCCTCGGCCTGCTCAATATCCGCACCATCTTCGGTGAGACGGCCAGCCGCCGCAAGATGCGCCTCAAGCTCATCGTTCATCTGCAACGCATGCAGGTGAACGAAATGACCGCCCTTGAACGGCTGCCAACCGAGCAGCAAATGATTGGTGTCCTGGGTGTAGAGATACGTCGCGTCGTATTGCCTGTAGCCGCCGGTCGTAACTTGGCGGTGCTGATTGAAGGGGCCGTGCGTTCGACGATTTTGCTGTTGCGTGGCATCGACAGCACACAGGAATTCATCCACCGCCAGCAAACGGCTCTGTACGGCAGCGACGATTTCGACGAGTAATCTATCGTCTCGTCGCACCCGCGGCCGCACTTGATACCCCACCCCCTCAATACATCCCGTAAACATGGCGAACGGCTGCACTGCAGCCGATGCCCTCGTGTGCTTAACGCGACTCCTTGATGAGTCGGTTATTGGCGGCTTGAATCGGGCGTGCGTTATTGGGATACAAACGACCGAAGATATTGATCTGCTCCGGCGATACCTTCACAGACTGCTTCAGCACCATCCACAACACGTCTTCGGTACAGGGTGGTGTTGTCAGCGAACCCATGTACGTCCAGTAGTCGCGCTTTTCCGGCAGCAATTGCGACAAATCGAGCGGCTCGGCCGGCGAGATCACCATGCCCTGCTCCAGCGGCAGATTGTTCCAGATGGCCTGCACTACCGGATTCTCCGTTCCCGGCTCAAGCAGCACGGCAACCACGGCGATATTGCCTGCGGCGTCCTTGTGCACGAGGTGCACAACCATCGGATAGGTCTGGCCGTTCACGCGTTCCTCGGCCGGCTTGTGAAAATGAAGCGCGATCAACTGCCACGTCTTGCCCATGATGCGCAAGCTTTGACCCTCGGCGATATTGATCTGAATCGTATGGCCAGTATCGATTTCCGAATACGAGGCCTTGCCGTAGTTGAACTGAATGGGCTCAAGGTCAACGGGGATGCCGTCATGAATATCAATGGGGGATTGACGTTGTCCATCGCCGCACAAATGATTGTCCGGGGAAAGTTTTGCCCAGTTATCCGGACTGCCCTTGCCACTGTATGACCATGGCACATAAGCCGTGATCGCCTTCGCGGTGACCATATCTTGCTTGTCGGAATTCTTGGTGCTTTGGGATTTATTGCGGCGTGGGCCAAAAGTCGCAAGCTGACGCTCGATTTCGGCACGACTCACATCGCCGGCATAGTAGTCTGGCGCATTGGCAGGCTTGTCCTTTGCGCTACTCTTCGCCGCTTTGGCGGCCTGTGCAGCCTTGTTTGATTTCTCGATAAGTGCGTTCAGCATGGCCGCATCCAACGGGGGCTTTGCCGCTGTGCTCTTGCGTTCAGGCTCTTTTTTCGCCTGCGGCGTTTTGTCGGCTGCACTTTTATCGGTCATTGCTTTGTCGCTTGCGGTTTTATCGCCTGCAGCTTTGTTATTTTTGACCTTGCCACTCGCAACCGGCTTCGGACTTGTGGATTTAGTCGTCGCGGATTTGGGGGTTTCATCCGGCTCAGGATTATCGACTTTGGACGGATCGATCTTCGGCAGATCAATAAGTCGTGGCTTGCCAGGCAAATCGACCTGCTGACTATCGGCGACTTGTTTGACCTTGGGCGTCGCCGTAGTTGCCGCTTGTGCTTGCACAACCGGCTTTGGCGTAGCGACCAGCGGTGCGTTCGCACGGCGCTGACACACTTCCGGCAACAGCTTTTCCTCGAAGCTGTCTTCGCCAATGAGCATGCTGCGCGGCTGCGCCACGGTTTCCTCACGAACGACCTTGTCCTTGCCATCGAGATACACGCGCTTCAACGTGCTGTATTCATGGCGCTTGCAATCGTAACTGTTGAATGCCTCGATCGTGCTGTAACGCACGCCGCTTTCGACATCCGGAATATCAAAACCCAGGCTCAAGCGACTCCAGGCGGCCACATTGCCGTCAGCAAGACGTCCGATCCGACCGATATCGAGCGCAACACGCTCATCGCCGTTCTGCTGGAGCACCTGCCAATCAGATTTGGCCGCCCAAGCGGACAGGCTTGGCAGTACCAGCAACAGACAAACGACAGTGGATTTACGCATTCCTCAGTCTCACGAACGGACTATGACTGAAGGAATAACGGCTAAATCGGGCCCGACTTTAGGCCATTGCACATCCCTTTAATACCGCGGCAGGCCTAAAGGGTAAGCAACTCCGTCAACGCCTGTTCCGGCTTGAGAATACGGTAGCGGCCGATGAGCTTGCGGTTCAGCTTGAGCAAGGCCTTGTCCGAGCTGACCAACCAATCGGCACCCACATCGCGCGCCAATTCGAGAAACTTCTGGTCATCCCGATCCTTGCATCGGGGCAATGGCGCTGGTTCTGCCGGTGGTGGCCCGACGGGTTGTAGTGCGACAGCGATATAGGCGGCATACGCCGCCTCTTGGCGCTCGAGCTCCAGCTTGAACATCGGATAAGCCAACACGCGGCGGAATTCATCCAGGCAATCGGCGCGTGTCCAGGCTGACCAGCGACCGGCATCGACCTCGGCTCGCAACGGCGCAAAACGGCTATCGGCGAAGACGAACATCGAGAGCAAGACATTGGTATCGAAGACAATCTGCAGCGGCTTGTTCATGCGTGATACCGGAAAACACCGCCCTCGTTACAACGCGTCAATGCGCCACGCCGTTCAAGATAATTGAGGTGGGCAATCGCTTCGCTCATGGCAAACAGCACTTGATGCGGATCGCTAATGTCGCGCTTGAAAAGCACAGGAATCAATGAACAAGCCGTTTGCGGCGCATCGCGACAAGCGTCAACGAGCATGTCGCAACGTTCTATGTGATGCGCCTCCAGCGCCTCGACGCGCGCCCGTGCCCCGCAATACGGGCGACCATGCGAGGGAAGTACCAGCACATCGTCGGGAATGTCGGCGAAAGCGCGGATGGATTGCAGGAAGTTACCGAGGGCATCGTCATCAGGATTCGGCGCAAACACGGCAATGTTCGGCGTAATCGACGGCAGCAGCATGTCGCCGCAAATCAAGACCCCGAGCGACTCGGCATACAACGAGGCATGCTCCGGGCAATGGCCACGTCCGATGATGACACGCCAGTCATGCTTGCCGATACGGACGTGTTGCCCTTCCTGCAGGATGCTGTAGGTCGGCGGCATCGTCGGCACGTTGCGGCCGTAGGCATTGCCGCGCAGACGCATAGCCTCGACGCGGCTGTCATCCAGCCCGTGGCGACGAAATAGCTCGATGTTCGCCGTCGGCGCATAACTGTCGATGCCTTTTGCATATAACACTGCGCTCATGTACTCGGCCTGTGTCATTGCAAGCGGCGCATCGGTCTGCTCATGCAACCAGCCGGCAAGGCCGACATGGTCGGGGTGGTAGTGCGTGGCAATGATGCGCGACAGCGGATAATGCGCCAGCAATGTTTGCCAGTGCGCCTTGACGTCGCCCATATCGAGGCCGGTATCGATGGCACACCATCGTTCACCGTCCTCGATCAACCACAGATTGATATGGTTCAGCGCATACGGCAAGGGCATGCGTATCCAGCGCACGCCCAGCCGTACTTCCATCGCGCTGGCAGGTGGCGGCAACGTTTCGCCGAAGAGATAGGCGATGCCGCTCATGCCGGACTACTTGCGGGCAATACGATAAACGCCAAGGCTGCCGAGGAAATTGTGTTCCTCGTGCACCGGCTGGCCTTTGGCATCGAGCACTTCGCGATTTTTCACGACAATGCCAAGTTGTTCACACAGCGCCTCAAAATCGGCGAGCGTAAAAAATCGGACGTTCGGTGTGTCATACCATTCGTACGGCAAATCTTCAGATACCGGCATGCGACCGTTCAGCACAGCCTGGCGATTTTTCCAGTAGCCGAAATTGGGTACGCTCACGACAGCTTCGCGACCGACGCGCAACATTTCGCGCAACGTATTCTCGGTCTGCTTGACGGTCTGCAAGGTGCGTGACAAGACAACGTGTTCGAACGCACCATCCCTGAACTCGGCAAGACCGCGGTCGATATCGACCTGAATGACATTGATACCGTTCGCAATGGCAGCACGAACACCGGTTGCATCGATTTCCACGCCATAACCGCGCGCACCGCGCTGGTCGATGAGCATGCGCAGCAGCGCACCATCGCCGCAACCGAGATCGAGTACGCGCTCGCCGGGCTGAACCCAACCGGCGATGACATTCCAGTCGGCGCGCGCAGTGGCCTGACTGTTGGTATGAGTGACGCTGCTCATGCGGCATCCTTTCCGAGGAAGGCATCAATGACCGAGTGATAGTACGGATCGTCGAGCAGGAAGGAATCGTGGCCGAAGGCAAGATCGATTTCGGCGTAGGACACATTCTTCTCCGCAGCCATCAGCGCCGAGACAATCTCGCGCGAACGCGCCGGGGAGAATCGCCAGTCGGTAGTAAAGGACACGATCAGGAAATTCGACTGCGCCCGCTTCAGCACTGCAGTGAGGTCGCCATTTTCCTCGCGCGCGGGATCAAAATAATCGAGCGCCCGCGTCATCAGCAAATAAGTATTGGCGTCGAAGTAACCGGCAAACTTGTCGCCCTGATAGTGCAGATAGGATTCGATCTGGAAATCCACATCGAAACCAAACGACAGATTGTCGTTACGCAATTCACGGCCGAATTTTTCACCCATCTGATCATCCGACAGATAGGTGATGTGGCCCAGCATGCGCGCCAATCTCAGGCCGCGCCGCGGACGCGCGCCATGTTCGTAGTAATTGCCGCCGAAAAACTCAGGGTCAGTGAGAATCGCCTGGCGCGCCACGTCGTTGAAGGCAATGTTCTGCGCCGTGAGATACGGTGCCGCCGCGATGACCACGGTGTTTTTCACGCGCTCCGGATACGTCACGCTCCAGCGCAAGGCTTGCATGCCGCCCAGACTGCCGCCGACCACGGCGAACCATTGCTGGATGCCAAGCAAATCAGCCAAACGTGCCTGTGTGTGCACCCAATCGATGACCGTGACGACGGGAAAATCCGCGCCCCACGGCTTGCCGCTAGCCGGATTGGTGCTCGCCGGACCGGTTGACCCGTGGCAGCCGCCAAGGTTGTTCAGTCCGACAATGAAGAACTTGTCGGTATCGAGCGGGCGGCCTGGGCCGACGATGTTGTCCCACCAACCCACACTTTGCTTTTGCTGGTCGGCATCGTCGCTTTCATAATAGCCCGCAACATGATGATGACCGGACAGCGCGTGGCAAACGAGAATGGCATTCGAGGCGTCGGCGTTGAGCGTGCCGTAGGTCTCGTAGACGAGCTCGTAGGCAGGCATCACCTCACCGCTGCGCAAGGTCAGCGGTGTATCGAAATGTGCGCGCTTCGCTTCAACGAAGCCAACGCCGGAAGTTGTTTTGGTTGTCATGGCAGAAAAACAAAAAACCCGATCGGCTCAGCGGGATGGCTTGCGCGAATCGGGTTCTCCGGTTCTCGCTTTAGCCCTATTTATTTCGCGCCGGCAAGCTGAGTTCAAATGGGCGCGTGGCCGAAGAGTATGCCGGCACACCTGCTTTGTCAATCGGACTCGGCCTTGAGGGCAGTAATGCGTTTTGAAGTCGAAGGATGCGAAGCAAACAAACGCGCAATGATGCCGGGCTTGGTTTCTCGCTCCGCTTTCGTCTCCGGTGTTTTGTTTTTGTGCATTGCGACCGCCGCCGCCGTCAATTTTTCGAGTGCGCTGGCAAGCAACATGGGTGAACGCCCGCTACGCTTGAGTGCCGCTGCCGCATAGGCATCGGCCTGACTTTCAAAATTCTGCGAATAATTGGCCTGCAATGCCGCTGTCGACAGCCCTGCCACCAGGCTGGATACATCACCGAAATACACAGCTGCGGCGGTCGAAACGACGGCACTTTCGATCAATTGACGCATGCCATCGTAATGCGCCACATGGCCAAGTTCATGCGCAAACACAGCCATCGCCTCGTCGTCGTCAAGCGTCTCGATCAATGAATCAAAAATCACGATATCGCCGTTGGGCAAGGCAAAGGCGTTCGGCGGCAAATTGGGCGTAGCACGAAAATTCAAGGTGTAATGCGGCAGTCCGCCGGCCTTGGCGAAGCTGGCCATGCGTTGTTCGATTGCCTGTTGGCGTTCTATCGGCAAGGCCGAAGGTTTCAAGATATGCGTGTCGAGACTGGCCAAGGATGCCTGGGACACAGCAACGACGATACGTTCTGGAATTCGCGGTGCCAGCACATTCGCAACAGCAGGCAGAACCCAGACATAGCACGCAATAACGGTTGCGATAATGGCGGCAGTTGCGCCTAGCGCCAAGCTCCAGTATTTGTGCAGGCGCACCGCGAAAGAATCACGATGACCTGCAATCTTGAGCATGGTCGCAAACGCCTGCCGATCGGCGACTTCGCAATACGCGCCATCGCTGAAACGCAAGGTGCGCGGCGCGGTTCCCATCGGCTCGGAGATGTCAACATCGGCCAGACCACCTTCGCGCAAACCCCAGGTGCCTGCAAGATAAAAACGGTCGCCACTAAGGCGCAGCGCCGCAGCCTGTCGAAGCGAACTTTTTCCGTCGTAGTAATGGACGGGAATCATGCGTGCATCTGTCATTGCGCATCAATGCCCACAGCAAAGCTCGCCTCAAAATCCGATGTCGATATCGAAAATATCTGCCGCCGCATCGCCGAATGCACCGGTATTCTCCTGCGCAGTCGCCATGAAACCATCCAGACTACCGACCATTGTCAAACCTGTGCATTCGGCACGATAGCGCGCAAGGCTAACCTTGGCCCACGGCCAATACAAGCCGAGCGTCATTACGGTCAAAAACAGATTACGCAGGACGATACCCAGATAAGGCCCGAAGCGCATCGTGCTCGAAAACGTATTTTCATCAAGCAAGGTGCTATTCCAGACGCGATTGGTAATTGCCATGCGAACGTAAGGAAAGACGGAAAGATAAGCAACGGCAGCAGCAAAACCAGCAATGCTGGGCGGTAACCAATGTTTGGCAATGCTTACGCCAACCAAGACAAACGCGATGACGATGAAGAAAAAAGCCTTGAGCAAAACGAAAAAGATGCTCCACGCACGGACGTCGCAATTAAGTTCGCCATGACCATAGCGCAGATTGTTGATCACATACTGGTGCATTTCGCGAATCCACAAGGGCGTGAGGATTCCCAATGAGATAACGGTCAACAAGGCATACCCGACAAAAACCTTGAAGGCTTCGCCGTAACTGCTGTGAAATGAAAAACGCAGACCACGATAACTGCTGTTGTAGGCGCGAAAACGCAAGGCCCGATAGACAAACCAGGGCGTGATCAGGAACACGATCAGCGCGATGACGCCATGCAGTACCGGGTGAAAATGCTGGCTCGCCGAGAAGGCGCCAAACAATAGCGCAGCAATGATGCGGCCCTTGAGAATCGCGATCGGCGAGGCGTGATAATCAAAGCCAGCGCCATCAAGCGTCAGGTTACGGTGGAAATATTGCTCGCGTCGCACCTTGGCCCATGCCGAATAGATACCGAGGGTCACGATCGACAAGACGAGATTGACGATCCAGATACGAAAATATTCACCGCCGCTGCCATGAAAAGCGAAATGAAGTTCGCGGGGCTGCGAATCAGCGTCGTCATCGCGTCGGCCAGAACGCGGGAACGCAGGCGGAGGTGAAACTGGTGGTGCGCTTGCAGGTGCCATTTGAGCAGCCGTGGTCATTATTGTCGGCGGACTCGCACGCTCGCGATCATAGACAGCACGCAATTGCGCATCCCTCAACGTGCCGAATGCGGCCTCGATTTCGGCAAACATCTCCGGCGGTGGCGGGTTTCCGGCGGTGATTTTCTCTCGCAGAGAAATGATCGAACGCTTATAGGCGCGTTCAATATCTTCCTGAGTTGCTTCCGGCGCAATACGCAAAATCTCGTAATACGAGCGCACGTTCCCCATCACGTCCCCCTGCCGCAGTTTTTATTGAAATGAAATATAAACGCGAACCGCGGATTTATTGCCATTTATTGAAAACTTACGGTCGTGTGGTGGTAGTCCTGCAACAAGCACAATGACCAAAACGTCCGGCCACGACATGGCATCATCGCGCCATGAACACACGCTCCGTTCTGGTCTGGTTTCGCCGCGACCTGCGCCTGCTTGACCATCGCGCCCTCTCCCAGGCACTGGAAGACTTTACGCAGGTCTATTGCGCCTTCGTCTTCGACACCAACATTCTGGATACATTGCCGCGCAGTGATCGGCGCGTTGAATTCATCCAGCATGCCTTGTGTGAGCTCGACGCGGCCTTGCGTGAACGTGGCGGTGCACTGATCGTGAGGCATGGTGATCCGCTCACGGAAATTCCCACCTTGGCGAATCAATTGCGGGTCGATGCCGTTTATGCCAATCGCGACTACGAACCCGCAGCGATTGCTCGTGATCATGCCGTCAGCAAGTCGCTTGATGCACTGAATATCGAATTCCAGGATTTCAAGGATCAGGTCATCTTCGAGAAAAACGAGGTGCTGACCCAAAGTGGGACACCGTTCTCGGTATTCACGCCCTACAAGAACGCCTGGTTGAAACGGCTTGCACCAAGCGACCTTTACATCGCCGAGTCGAACTTCAATCACCTTGCCACAAGCGACTTGGCCAACGGTGTACCCGCGTTATCGTCCCTGGGTTTTGTTGCAAGCAATTTATCGGAGTTACGGTTTCCGCTCGGCATGTCGGGCGCGCAATCGCTGTTTGAGGACTTCCAGAAACGCATCGACGCATACAAGGAAGCACGCGATTTCCCCGCGGTCAAAGGCGTGTCGTATTTGTCCACACACTTGCGCTTCGGCACGCTGTCCATCCGCCAGCTCGCGGCATTCGCACATACGCACGGTGGGCGTGGCGCCGAAACTTGGTTGTCGGAGCTGATCTGGCGCGAGTTCTACATGATGATTCTCTGGCATCACCCGCATGTCGTCGAACACTGTTTCAAGCCCGAATACGATGCATTGGTGTGGGATGACGACGAACCGCTTTTCGCCGCGTGGTGCGAAGGGCGAACCGGCTACCCATTGATCGACGCGGCCATGCGCCAGCTCAACCAGAGCGGCTACATGCACAATCGCCTGCGCATGGTGACAGCGTCGTTCCTGACCAAGGATCTCGGCATTTCGTGGCTGCGCGGCGAAGCCTATTTCGCAGAACACCTGAATGACTTCGACCTCGCCGCCAACAATGGCGGATGGCAATGGGCTGCATCCACCGGTTGCGATGCGCAGCCGTATTTCCGCATCTTCAATCCGATCACGCAATCGGAGAAGTTTGATCCACAAGGCAAGTTCATCCGCCGCTACGTGCCTGAACTCAACGCAGTGCCGGACAAGTTCATCCACGCACCATGGACAATGAAACCGGCCGAAACAGCGGCTTGCGGCTTCGCGCCCGGTCGCGACTATCCAGCACCGGTGGTAAACCACGCACTCGCACGTGAGCGCACACTGGCACGCTTTGCTGCTGTCAAAAAAGCCTAGAAACTTTCGTCGTCGCGCAAGAATCGCCACTGCCCGAGCGGCAGGTCACCTAGCTTGACGTTGCCGATACGCACGCGCTTCAAGCCGATGACCTTGAGGCCGACCAATTCGCACATGCGGCGAATCTGCCGCTTGCGGCCTTCCTTGAGTACGAAGTGCAGCTGGTCGTCGTTGATCCAGTTGACCTTGGCCGGCCGTAACTCGACGCCATCCAGACTGAGGCCATGATTCAGGTTGCGCAATCCTTCATTGGTGAGCGTGCCCTCTACGCGCACCAGATATTCCTTTTCCACATCCGAGTCGTCACCGATCAACTTGCGCGCGATCACGCCATCCTGCGTCAGCACTAGCAAACCCGTGGAATCAATATCGAGTCGACCCGCCGGTGCCAGACCGCGCAGATTGGATGAATGAAACACTTTGGCACCCGATTTGCGCTGTTGCGTCTCGGCCTTGATCAAAGTTGCCGCGGGTTTGTGGCCATCCTCGGCCTGGCCGGAAACAAAGCCGATCGGCTTGTGCAGGATGATGGTCACGCGCGCAGCCTGCTGCGCTTGAGCCAAGTTATCGAGACGGATCTCGGCATCCGGTTCGGTCTTGCTGCCTAGTTCGAAAATACGCTCGCCGTTGACGAAAACCAGACCACGCTCGATATAGCTATCGGCTTCGCGGCGCGAACATAACCCGCGTTC
Source organism: Rhodocyclaceae bacterium (assembly GCA_035492055.1). Taxonomy (GTDB): domain Bacteria; phylum Pseudomonadota; class Gammaproteobacteria; order Burkholderiales; family Rhodocyclaceae. Next base: position 24,137 of record DATJJR010000084.1, read on the forward strand.
GGCCATCAATTTGGAAACGCGCACCCTGTCGTCGCTCTCGGCAACAACCGGTGCGCTGGGTATCTGGCGCTGCGGCCGAGCGCGGTCGTATCGCGGCTGCGCCCTGCCAGAGGTGGCTTTCTCAGTCACTGCTTTTGCCGGTTTGGCCGGCCGCGGTGCGATACGCAACGTGCGCTTTTTTTCCTCGCTCATCGTCAGTGCGCCTCTTCCCAATTGTCTCCGACGCCGACCTCGACGATCAACGGCACCTTGAGCGCTGCAACGTTCTGCATCAGCGGTGGCAGATGTTCGCGCACCAACGCCAATTCATCTTCGGGGACCTCGAGCACCAGTTCATCGTGCACCTGCAAAATGAGTTTTGTCTTGAGCTGCTTTTCGTCCAGCCAGCGTTGTACGGCAAGCATGGCAAGCTTGATCAGGTCGGCAGCCGTACCTTGCATCGGCGCATTGATGGCAGCACGTTCCGCACCTTGTCGCCGGCCGACATTGCTCGCCTTGATATCGGGCAACCACAAGCGACGCCCGAACACAGTCTCGACATATCCCTTGTCGCGCGCAACCTGCCGTGTTTCTTCCATGTAACGTGCAACGCCAGGGTAACGCGCGAAATATCGCTCCATGTACGCCTGCGCGGCGCTGCGCTCCAGATCAAGCTCGCGGGCAAGGCCGAAGGCGCTCATGCCGTAGATAAGGCCAAAGTTGATCACCTTCGCAGCACGACGCTGTTCGCTGGCGACCTCCAGCGGCGTAATACCGAAAATCTCGGCCGCCGTAGCGCGATGCACATCCTCGCCCGTCTTGAACGCCTGCAATAAACGCTCATCATCCGAGAGGTGCGCCATGATGCGCAACTCGATCTGCGAATAGTCGGCGGACACAATCTTGCAACCCGGTGCAGCAATGAAGGCGGAACGGATGCGGCGCCCTTCGCCAGTACGCACCGGAATGTTCTGCAAATTCGGGTCGCTCGATGCCAAGCGCCCCGTCACTGCAACGGCCTGCGAAAAGCTGGTGTGCACACGGCCCGTGCAAGGATTCACCATCTTCGGCAATTTGTCGGTGTATGTGCCTTTTAGTTTGGCGAGGCTGCGATGTTCGAGCAACAGCTTGGGGAGCGGATAGTCCTGCGCGAGTTGCTGCAACACTTCTTCGTCAGTCGAAGGGCCGCCCGAGGGCGTCTTCTTCACGACCGGCAAACCTTGTTGCGTGAATAAAATCTCGGCAAGCTGTTTCGGCGAATTCAGATTGAACGGCTGCCCGGCTTGTGTGTGTGCGTCCGCTTCGATCTCCAGCAAACGGCGACCGATTTCATCACTCTGGCGTGCCAGCGCAAACACGTCGATGAGAACACCGTTCCGCTCCATGCGATAAAGCACCTCGGCGGTCGGTAGTTCGATGTCTCGATATAGCGCGTCGAGCTTTTCTTCGGCAACAAGACGTGGGCGCAAAACGTTGCTGACCTGCAGCGTCACGTCCGCATCTTCGGCGCCATATACAGCCGCAGTTTCCACTGCCACCTGCGCAAAGGAAATGCGATTCGCGCCCTTGCCGGTAAGGTCGTCATAGGGAATGGTCTTCAAGCCGCAATGACGCGCGGCCAAGTTGCCAAGTTCGTGCGGTTTGTCCGACTCGAGCACATATGATTGCAGCAACGTGTCTTCGGTGACACCGCGCAATTCAATGCCGTGATTGGCGAAAACGTGGCGATCATATTTGAGATGCTGGCCGAGCTTGGCGTGTTGGGTTGACTCCAACCAGGGCTTGAGCTTTTGCAAGACTTCATTCAACGGCAATTGCTCGGGTGCACCGGCATAACTGTGGCCAAGCGGAATATAGGCCGCCTTGCCGGCATCACAACACATCGAAATACCGACGAGCTGGGCTGCCATTTGATCGAGATCGGTGGTCTCAGTATCGAGCGAGGTCAACGACGCCGCG
>DATJJR010000085.1:0-23856 GCA_035492055.1 Rhodocyclaceae bacterium
TGGTGGTGATGGGGGGACTTGAACCCTCGACCTACGGATTATGAATCCGTCGCTCTAACCAGCTGAGCTACATCACCATGGCGGCGGTCGTACCGGCGCCGAAAAGAGGCGAGATTATCCTTGGTTTACGCTCAGCTTGTCAAGGTCGGGCCAGTCCGCGACAATGGCGGGATGAAGATGGATATCGTCATCGTAGGCGGCGGCTTGGCCGGTCTTGCATTGGCCACAGCCTTGCGCGGCAGTCGTTACAGTGTGGCTGTGCTCGAAGGGCGGCCACCGGTGCTACCGACCGGGTTGGATGCGCGCGTTTATGCGATCAGCCCCGCCAGCGCAGCTTTTCTAACCGACATCGGTATCTGGCGGCATCTCGACGCGGCGCGTCTGCAGTCAGTGGCTCGTATGGATGTGTATGGCGACGCCGCCGGGCATATCGGATTTTCTGCCTATGATTCAGGCGTGAGTGAGTTGGCGTGGATTGCTGAATCGTCGTTACTGCAACATGAATTGTGGGAAACGGTGAAGCGGCAGGCCAATGTGCAGTTACTTTGCCCGGTCAAACCGGAAGCCATTGACATGGGCGAGCAGGCCGCGACCATACGACTTGCCGATGGTCGTACATTGGTAGCCGATCTGGTTGTCGCCGCTGATGGTGCAGATTCATGGACGCGCAATGCGCTCGGCATCAACGTCGATTTCAAGCACTACGAACAACTTGGCGTGGTGGCAAATTTTTCCTGCGAGAAGCCGCATCGCGGTACGGCGTTTCAATGGTTTCTGAATGACGCTGATGGCGGTGGCATTCTCGCGTGGTTGCCGCTGCCTGGAAATAAAATTTCAATGGTGTGGTCTGCACCCAAAGCGCATGGCGAAACGCTGTGTCGTCTGTCCTCGGATGATTTGTGCGCGCGCGTTGCCGCGGCCGGGAAATACACACTGGGTGCACTTGAATTGCTGACGCCTGCGCAGGGTTTTCCGTTACGGCTGATGCGTGCGCCGCGCACTGTCGGTTCGCGCTTCGCATTGATCGGCGATGCCGCGCATGCGATTCATCCGCTCTCTGGCCATGGTGTGAACTTGGGTTTTCAGGATGCGCGCATGCTGGCTGGAACATTGATGCGTCTGCGTGAATTCGAACACTGTGGCGACATTGCCGCCTTGCGTCCATATGAGCGTTCACGCAAAGAAGAAGTCGTCGCTTTGCAAACCATGACCGATGGATTGCACCGTTTATTTGCGCCGAACCTGGTGCCGCTGTCCTGGCTGCGCAATGCCGGCTTGAACCTTACCGACCGTTTACCGGTCGTACGCGATGCGCTTGTACGTTACGCCTTGGGCTGATGCGCACTCACTGATTTCCACCCATTGGAGTTTTCATGAAGAAGATTTTTTCCGTTCTGCTGCTTGCCATCGCCGCAGTGACTGTGGCACATGCAGATGAAGCCGCCGTAAAGAAGGCGGCGCAGGGTTTTATCGGAGATCGCGGCCAGGTTGACTCCGTGCGCAAGTCGGTCGTGCCCGGTCTCTACGAAGTGCAGGTTGGCTCGGATCTGTTCTACGTCGACGAAAAAGGCCAGCACGCATTCTTCGGCGACATCGTCGATCTCAAGACGCGCACGAACTTGACCGATGAACGTCGTACCAAATTGAGCGCAATCAAGTTTTCCGATCTGCCGCTCAGCATGGCCATCAAGCAAGTGCGCGGCAACGGCAAGCGTGTGATGGCGACCTTCGAAGATCCGAACTGCGGCTACTGCAAGAAGCTGCACAAGGATGCGCAGACGTTGACCGACGTCACCATCTACACATTCCTCTTCCCAATCCTCGGACCGGATTCGTTGGAGAAGTCGAAGAACATTCTGTGTTCTGCCGACCCGGCGAAGGCTTGGAGCGACTGGATGGAAAACGGCGTTGTGCCGCCACTGGTGAAGAACTGCGGTGTCGATCTCGACAAATATGTTGCGCTTGGCCAGAAATTCAACGTACGCGGTACGCCGAACATCTTCATGGTCGATGGCAGTCGCATTCCGGGCGCCGTGCCATTGGCGCAGATTGAAGCAAGTTTGAACGCAACAACAAAGAAATAATTTGCCGTAAGCCATTCGCAATTTGTTCGCGCTGACAAACGCCGCCCTGACCTCACAGTCGGGCGGCTTTTGTTTTTGCAGCGTGTTTGTCATGCCTTTTGCGTGGCTGGCGATTAAAATTGATCTGTCATTGCCGTCCGGGAGTTGTCATGAGTCAGTCATCGTCGAGTAGCCTGCTGCAACATCGCCATGTGCAAAAAGCCGTGTCACTAGTACAGCGCCATCGCCGTTGGCTCTATGCGTTCGTCGCCATCTTCGTGGTGTTCGGCCTGCTCGGTTTTTTCTGGCTACCGGGCTTCGCCAAAAGCAAAATTGAGACATTGCTGTCCGAGCAATTGCATCGACCCGTGACGGTACAGCACATCAGCATCAATCCATATGCCTTGTCGGCGACGGTGGAAGGCTTTCGTATTGGCGAGAAAGCTGGCGACGGTGCATTGTTCAAATTCGATTCGCTCTATGTGAATGTCAGCAGTGCGTCGATTGTGCGTATGGCGCCGGTAATCAGTGCAGTCAAGCTGGTCGGTCCGGAAGTGCATTTGACGCGCGATGCCGATGGGCAGCTCAGCATCGTTGATTTGATCGAGAAATTTTCAAAACCCGAGACCGAGAAACCCTCGTCCGGGCCGGCGCGTTTCGCCGTGAGCAATATTGAAATCGAAAAAGGCAGCTTCGACTTTGACGATCAGTTGAAGAAGAGCCATCAACATGTTGGCAATATCGCGCTTGGTTTGCCTTTCATCGCCAGTTTCGCAAGCGATGACGACGTGTGGGTGCAGCCGCACTTCAGTGCAACGCTGAATGGCAAGGCTCCCATCAACCTCCAGGGCAAGGCGCTACCGTTTTCCGATCACCGGGAGGCATCACTCAATGTCAAGTTGTCGGATTTCGATCTGACGGGGGTTGATGAATACGCACCTGATCTCAAGGGCTTGAAACTGCTCTCCGGTTTGCTCGATACCGATTTGAACGTGACGTTCAGTCAGATCGATGGTAAGCCCGCGGCGCTGTCTGTTACGGGTGACGTCGTGTTGCGCAAGCTTGGTGTGGATAACAAAAAGGGTTTGCCTTGGCAGGTCAATGGGGAACGTCTCGCACTGCATCTGAAGCAATTCGATCCAATGCTGAAGCAACCGATCGATGCTGGTTTTGATCTTGCCAATCTGCGCTTCAAGCAGGGCGACAAACCTGAGTTGCTGGTCAATACGCTTGATTTGTCCGACGCACATGTCGACATGGCGACGCACAAGGCGTCCTTCAAACTCGATGCGACGACGAATGGCCGTGGCCATCTTGCACTATCGGGCAGCGCCGGTTGGGCACCGGTATCAGCTGACGTGACTGTGAATGCCGATCAAATCGATCTGGTGGCGCTGCAAGGGTTTGTTTTCGATGCCCCGTCGGTTATTGCGACCAAGGGTGCCTTGAGTTTCAAAGGCGCCATCAAGGCCATTCCTGGCGACGACAAGACTGCGTTCAATGTTGCCGTCACGGGCGATGCCGGCATCACTGATCTATACGTGCTCGACAAGGGCACACATGACCAGTTGCTTGGCTGGTCACGCGTTGATGTGAGCGGCATTGATGTGAAGACGGCGCCGCTGGATGTCGGCGTCCAGTCGATTGCAGCGACCGATCTGTTTGCACGTGTGACGGTGACGCCTGAAGGAAAGTTGCGATTGAAGGATGTGCTGTCCGAACGATCCGGCACACAAGGGGATTCGGCAGGAAACGCAGATTCTGCGAAGAGTGCAACGCCCACTGTGGAAGCCGGGGATCAAGGTAACGACAATCAGGCATCGGGCAAAGAGACGAAAAAGACGACCGGTGGCGGGACGGTGACAACGGCACCCGCTCCGGTTACGCCGGAGCGTAAATCCTTGCCGATTCGTATTGGTGAAGTGTCAACCAAGAACGGCAACATCATCTACAACGATCTATTCATCAAACCCAACTACCGTGCCAACCTGACCCAGTTGAACGGCAAGATAGGGCCGCTCGTTCCAGGCAAGCCGGGCATGATTTCGATCAAAGGCTCGATCAATCGGGCTGCACCGCTGACGATTACCGGCAAGGTCGATCCTTTCGGCAAGGAGCTGTATCTCGACATGTCGGCAAGCGCGAAGGGTATCGACATGCCGGGCTTCTCGCCGTACTCGGGCCGCTACATCGGCTATGCCATCGACAAAGGCAAGCTGTCCGTCGACGTGCATTACTTCATCGAGAAGAATGAACTGCGCGCCGAGAATCACATCTTCCTTGATCAGTTCACGCTTGGACAGAAAGTCGACAGCCCGAATGCATTGTCGGTACCGATCGGTCTTGCCATTTCGCTGCTCAAGAACTCGCGCGGCGAAATCGACATCAACCTACCGCTCAGCGGTTCGCTCAACGATCCGCAATTCAGCATCGGCAGCCTCATTATCACGGTAATCAAGAACCTGATCGTCAAGGCGGCAACGGCACCGTTCACGCTGCTTGGTTCCTTGTTTGGTGGCGGTGCGGATTTGTCGCACGTTGATTTCGCACCGGGCTATGCACGTATTACGCCGGAGGCCGACAAGGCGCTTGATACCATCGCCAAGGCCATGGCCGACCGCCCCTCCATGAAGACTGAAGTGACTGGCGTTGCCGATAGCGTGAACGACGTGCCTGATCTCAAGCAGGCGACAATGCAGCGTCTCGTCAAGGCGCAGAAGCTTGATGAGCTTGCAAAGGAAGGCAAGAGTGGCGGCAGCCTGGCTGATGTCACGGTGTCCGACGCTGAGTATCCGAAATATCTGGAGCGAGCCTACAAGGCGGCAAAATTCGACAAGCCGCGCAATCTCATCGGTATGACCAAGAGCCTGCCGGTGCCGGAGATGGAAAAGCTGATGCTTGCCAACATGCCGGCGGATGAAGAAGCGCTGCGTGCGTTGGCCGATCGTCGTGCACATGCTGTTGCGGCTGCACTGATTGACAAGGGTGTCCCGACCGAACGCGTGTTTGTCGTCCAGTCGAAGGTGGAGGCGCCCCCAAATGCGGAAAAACCGGCGGGTCGTGTCGATTTCTCTTTGCGTTGAAAGCAGGTCATTCATGAAACTTACGTTGCGTCACTCGTCGCTCTCTTTATCGATTCTTGCTTGCATGTTGCTTGTGGCGTGTGCGAGCGAACCAAAGCGCCCCATTCCGCTTGCAGCGGTGAGCATGGATGCCGTCGATGGCAGTTCGATCCGTGGCCAGATTTCGTTTTCCGAGCCGAAGGAAACCAAGGGTGTCTTGCGCGTGATGGTTGATGTCACGGGTCTGACGCAACGTGAGCAGGGACTGCATGTGATGGAAGCAGACAACTGCCGTGCCGCAGTCTTGCCCGGTGCACGGCATTTCAATCCGGACGGCAAGTTGCATGGTCAGCATGCCGGCGATCTGCCGAATGTTCAGAGTGATATCTACGGGACCATGCGCGGACCGCTGCTCAGCCGCATCTTGACGGTGTCCGGCAAGTACAGCATCGTTGGCCATGCCATTGTGATTACCGCGCTGCCGGACGATTTTTCGAGCCAACCTGAAGGAAGCTCCGGTCCTGTCGTGGCGTGCGGGGTGATTCTGCCGCTCTGATTATTGGTTTTTGTGTTTTGTGCAGGATGCTGCGGTGCGTTCGCGAATGATTTCGGCGAGACGCCGTACGCCTGGCCCGGCAAAATCCGGATCGGCGACGATCAGGTAAATATCGATCCAGCGTTCCTGTCCTTCGCGTAGTGCCAGCGGTTTCAGGCGTCCATCTGCGAGTTCACGGCTGATGCGTTCGCGGGGCAGCCACGAAAAACCGTAGCCTTGGCAGAGTGCTTCGATGGAGGTCGCCATGTCGCTGACTGTCCATCGCTGCTCCACTTCGACGATGACCGCGCGCCGATCGCGTTGCGTACCGCTGTCGCGGATCGTGATGTGGCGATAGTTGCGCAGGTCGCGCAGCGTCAGTTTCTTGCCCAGTGTGTGCAACGGATGATCGGGATGCGCAACCGCGATCACCGGCGTCCGCATCAACAGCTCGCCGAAGAAACCCGGGGGAATGTGTGGCGTGATCGCCAGGGCGGCGTGCCCGCCCAGCAATGCTTCGGCGGTGCCGCTCATGACGGATTCGATCAACTCGATTCGCGTCTGCGGACTTTCCTTGCCGAAGATGTCCAGGCAGTCGAGTAGCAGCCAGCTCGGAAACAGGATTTCCGACGCAATACCGATCTCGGCCTCCCATCCTGCGGAAAGGTTTTTCGCCGAGCGCTCCAGTTCATTGGCTTCGTTGACCAGTGCGAGCGCCCGCCGATACAGCATTTGCCCCGTGGGAGTGAGCATCGCCTTGCGGCCCTGAATCTCGAAAGCCTTGAGATCAAGCAGCGATTCGATCTTTTGCACCGCGTAGGTCACCGCCGACTGGCTCTTGTACAGGCGTTCAGCCGCTTGCGCATAGCCACCGGCCTCGACCACGGCAATCAGGGCGCGCCATTGCTCCAGCGATATGTGAGGAATCTCGCTCATGAAATATCCAATAATTCGATTGAATTTAGCTAAATCTTCTTCTTTTATATCTGTTTTGTAAATTGTTTAATTCAGTCGTCAACGCAGTTCTTCTGACCGATCCACTTACCGACTTGGGAGCCACATCATGACGACGCAAAAGACTTTGGTACAAATCAACAGCAGCCTGTTTTCCGATCAAGGCCAATCGAGCACGCTGGCCGATCAGTTCGTGGCCAAATGGCAAGCCACGCATGCGGATGGGAAGGTCGTCCGCCACGATCTGGTGAAGGAGGAAATTCCGCATCTGGACGGCGCGCGCTTCGCCGCGTTCCTCACCAAGCCGGAAGAACGTAACGAGGTACAGAAGGATGTCGCCGCTTTTTCGGATCGCCTGATCAACGAGCTGCGTGTTGCAGACACGCTGGTGATCGGCTTGCCGCTCTACAATTTCGGCGTACCTTCGCATCTCAAGGCGTATTTCGACCATGTGGCGCGTGCCGGCGAGACGTTCAAGTACACCGCCAGCGGCCCGGAAGGTTTGCTGACCGGCAAGAAGGCCTATATTTTCGCGACACGTGGCGGCCAATACAGCGGCACGCCGCTGGACACTCAGACCAGCTATGTGCGTGACTTCCTGGCCTTCGTTGGCATCACCGACGTAACCTTCGTTTATGCCGAAGGCCTGGCATACGGCGACGACGCCAAGGGCGCAGCACTTGCACAGGCACAGCAACAGCTGGTGGCTTTGCCTGTCTGAGCCAGTCGCTGGTAATTGACGATTTGCTCCCCGACCCGGTTCGGGAAGGGGAGCGACATGGGTCCGCGAAAATGGATTCGCGGATACGAAAGGAGAGCATCATGAGCAACCCACGTACCTTGCAACACATCATTCGTTCCGTTCCCGCATCGGATGGTGCGGGTGTGAAGCTGCGTCGCAGTCTTGGCAGTGCCCAGAATCTGCGCGTGGATCCGTTCCTGATGCTCGACGAGTTTTCGTCCGAGAATCCGGACGATTACGTTGCCGGTTTCCCCGCACATCCGCATCGTGGCTTCGAAACCGTGACCTACATGCTTGATGGACACATGCTTCACGAGGATCATCTCGGCAACCAGGGCCATCTGAAGAGCGGTGGTGCGCAGTGGATGACGGCCGGTCGCGGCATCATTCATTCCGAAATGCCGCAACAGGAGCAGGGCCGCATGCGCGGGTTCCAGCTCTGGATCAACCTGCCGGCGAAGGAAAAGATGAAGCCGGCTGGCTATCGTGATGTGCAGGCAGACGAGATTCCGGTGGCCAAGCTGCCCGGCGGTGCGTTGGTCAAAGTCGTTGCCGGTACGCTGGATAGCGAAGGCCAGACCATCGCCGGCCCGATCCAGGGCGTGTCGACGGCACCGTTGTTCCTCGATGTGCATCTGCCGGCAGGTGCGCACTTTGTGCAGCCGATTGCCGAAACGCATAACGCCTTCGTCTATCCCTACGAAGGTGAAGTGAAGATCGGCGATCGCCAGCTCAAGCGCGGCGATGCCGGTGTGCTGTCGAGTGGCGACAAGGCCGGTGATCACATCGAGATCACAGCGGGTGCAACCGAAGCACACTTCATCCTGCTGGCAGCATTGCCGCTGAATGAGCCCATCGTGCAATACGGCCCCTTCGTGATGAATACGCGCGAAGAGATCGAGCAGGCACTGCGTGATTACAGCAACGGTACGCTTGCTGCGGCTGCGTAGAGGCAGCGTTCTGGAAAAAGGGCCACGCAATTGCGTGGCCCTTTTGTCGTGCGCTGCGGAAACCTTGTTGAAGCGCATTCATCTCGGCAATCGAGACGATCTATCCATGCGAGATCAGAACTGTTTCTGGAGTCTGATGATGCCGGTCTGAGCGAGAAGGCCTGAGCCGGCCTGCACGGCATAGCGAGCGGAGATACTCAGATTGTTGGCCTTGAGTAGCGTTACGCCGACCGAGACGTCTGCCAGATTGGCAATCGGAGACGGCCCCGTCGTCGTGAACGCGGTTTGCCCGGTCGGATCTGCCGCGAAGCTGGCACTTGTCGCCTGGCGCGTATTCACATACTCATGCACCCACTGAGCCTGCAGTGAAGGGATCAGGTCGCCATAGCGCGTGCTGTAAGCCTTCTCGATCCGCGTCCCCAGACCGCTCTTCACCGAATGCGCCTGTGTTGAATCCACCGAAAGCGCCGCGCCATTGCCGCCGCTTTCCGTATAGCCATTCTGCTGCTGGTAGCTGTAGGTTAAGTTGCCCAGCGGTGTCACTACATAGCCATCCTTCAAGCGCAGCGGATACCCGGCTTCGGCACGCGCCACATACTGCATGCCGTTGAATTTGCCATTGGCCGTCCCACTAAAGCCCGTAATGTCGACTTGGCGCGACGTCTTGAACTGCTGCTGCACGATGGCCGCCGACAGATTCACATACCAAGGGTCGCCCAGATACCCGGCATAACCGATCAAGCCGTAGCCATTGACACGCGTCTTGTTGCCGCTGGTATCGCCCGTGTTCGTTGCCGACGTATTGCTGTACGAGAATGCGCCACCTACACGCCACGCGTCACCATAGCCGCGATCTGCACCGACAAGCAGACCGCCGTAATTGGCGCTGTACCCATCGACATTGCTCCGCTCATCCTGATGCGCATGACCGCCAAAGGCCTGGCCCCACATCGTCCAATCGAGCGGCGCATCGCCGGTGGCCAGACCCGTGCCCACCTCTGCCTGCGCTGTTTGCTGCGCCTGCAGACGCGAGCCGACCACGCCTAGCGAATCCAGCGTCGGCGCGGTGGCTGAGCGGCCGGCGTTCAACGATGGCGCCAATTTCTTGCCGACACGATTGGCGCTTGCCTCACTCGTGCCCGCAAAGGCCACCGCGTTCTGCAAGTTCATCAGGGCTGGATCAAGACCGGTATAACTGGCCAGACCATCCAATGCCGCGACGGCATTCGGCGCTGTGGCCGGTGTACCCACGCTGTCTACCGACAGCACCAGATCCAAGCCACCGCCATCGACGACCGCATTGCCGCTGACGACAGCGGCGCCCAGGCTGGTGATCGAATAGTTCAGCGAGCTCACGCTGGCGCCAGTGGTGACCCCGCCGTAACTACTGCCGGCGCCGCCCTGGATGACCAGGAAGCGCTGCCCGGCGGCGAAGCCGTAGGCTGCGCCGGTACTGGTCAGCTTGACGGAGGAGCCACTATCGACCGTGGCAGCACCCGAGACAACCAGACGGCCGTAACCTGTGTCGCTGCTGGCGCCGGTGGTGACGGCATTGCTGCCGACGCCGATCTGCAGCGTGGCATTGGCGCCCTGGTTGTAGTTGCCGGTGATGGTGATCGGATTGTTGACCTGCAACACCCCGGTGCCGGTGTTGTTGAGGGCATAATTGGGCAGATAGACAGTGTCGTTCAACAGAATATTGCCGCTGCTGAAGTTGATGTTGGAGTACTCATTCCCGAAAAAGCCAGATCCGCCATGGGCACTGGTGAAAGTGCCGAAGGTTGTGCCGCTGCCGCCTTGCAGGTTCAGGTCAGTCGAGGACGCATTGTAGATGTTGCCGGAGATCAGTCCTGCATTGATCAGCGTGCCGATAGTTCCGTTATTGGTTATTGCGTAGCTCTGACTGCTGATGGTGCCGCTGTTGGATAGCGTGCCGATATTGCCGTCATTGAAAATCCCGCCGCTGCTACCGAAGATGATCCCAGCGTGCAGGTTCTGTAGAACTCCAATCGTGCCGCTATTGTAGATGCCGAAAAGCCCAGCGCTGGTAATGGTGCCATTATTGGAAAGAGTGCCAATCGTGCCAGTATTGACGAGGGCGGTAGCGACGCTAAGGTTCTCGCTGCGGATGACACCCCCACTCAGGTTCTCAAGGACGTTAAACGTACCTCTGTTGTCGATACCCGAGGATGAGGTACCTGAGATTGTGCCGCTGTTCGACAGGGTTCCGATGAAGTTAAAGGTATCGTTGAGTATGCCAATCTGTCCGCTGATCAGGCCGGTGTTGGTGGCAGAGCCGATCGAGCTGTCGTTGCGGAGCGCGGCTGATCCGCCGCTGAGTGTGCCACTGTTGGAGAGAATGTCGATATAGCCAAAGTTGGTATTGTCGATGGCGTAGAACTGGCCTGCAATCGTGCCACTGTTGGAAAGCGTACCGATGCTGCCACCGCTGTTGCGAAGAGCGGTAAAGCCGCCAGGGCTGCTGATAACGCCGCTGCTCAGGTTCTGCAGCACATCTATCGTGCCTGAATTGAGGATCCCATAATTCCCTGCGCTTGTAATCGTGCCGCTATTCGAGAGCACCCCAATGGTGGCAGTGTTGCGAAGGGCGCTATGCCCGCTGATGACGCCACTGCTCAGGTTCTGCAATACAACGATGACGCCCGAATTGTTGATGCCGGGCTGCCCGCCGCCTGTGATCGAGCCGCTGTTCGACAGCGTGCCGATGTTGCTGTTGTTGCTGATACCTGTCGCCGTACTGCTGATGGTTCCGCCGGTATTGTTCTGGAGCAGCGAGATCTCCCCGCCATTATTGAAGATGCCTCTATCCACACCGCTGATCATTCCGCTGTTGGATAGCGTGCCGATGTTGCCTTCGTTTTCGATGCCCGCAGGGGCGGTGGAGTTACCGCCGATTCCGCTGATGGTGCCGCCGCTCAGATTTTCCAGCGTGGAAATCGTCGCACTATTGGTAATCCCATAAGCCTTGCCGCTGATGAGGTTGGCGTTTTGCAGGAGCGAGATCGGACCGCTGACCTGAATGCCAAATCTGTCCGAAACAATCGTGCCGGTGTTCGATAGCGTTCCGATACTGCCTGCAGTGTAGACGCCACCGGTGTGGCCATAGATCGTGCCGCTGTTGGACAGTGTTCCGATGCTGTTGTAGTTGTAGACGGCATACCAGTTGGCGTTGATCACGCCGCTGTTGGATAGCAAACCAATGGTGCTGCCGGTGTAGGCGTTGTAAATGCCGTAGTGATTGGCTGAGATCGTGCCGGCATTCGATAGGGTGCCGATGCTGCCTGCATTGTAGACAGCCACCGTCGTTGCAGCGCCGCTGGTGGCGCTGATGACGCCGCCGCTCAGGTTTTGCAGCACGGCGATCGTGCCGGTGTTGTTGATGGCGTATCCATTCCCCGAAATCGTGCCGCTGTTCGACAGCGTGCCGATGCTGCCGAAGCTGTAGAGGGCGGCATCCTGGCTGCTTTGGGAGGCAACGTTGCTGATCACGCCGCCGCTTTGGTTCTGGAGTACAGAAATCACGCCACCATTGCTGATGCCGTAGCGCGCAGACGAAATCGAGCCGCTATTGGACAGCGAACCAATGCTGCCGCCATTCGACATACTGGCGCTTGTCCCGACAATGATGCCGCCAGCATTATTCTGCAGGTTGGCAATCGAGCCGTTATTACCGATACCCAGCGAGCCGCCACTGATAGTGCCACTGTTCGAGAGCGTGCCGATGGAACCATTGCCGGTAGTGAAGACGCCCGACCATGCGCTGCCAATAATGGCGCCGCCGCTCTGGTTTTGCAGGTTGGCGATAGTGCCGCTGGCGGTGATGCCACTCTGCCCGCCGGTAATCGTGCCGCTGTTGGTCAACGTGCCGGCGGTGCCGCTCGCGCTCACAGCAGCGCTTGCGCCGGAGACCGCGCCCGTCACATCCACATTGCCGGAACCATCCACCGTATAGTCGGCGCCCGGGGTGCCGCCATTGACGTTGAACTGCGCTAGCACCATCGGCGAACTGGCGGCGAGCATCAACGCCGCTGCTGCGTTCAGGCGGCGTTTGCCGGATTTACGTCGATCCGAGCGTGCCGACTTGCCTCCATGCGCTCGTGCCAGTTCCGAGGCCACCTGAAACATACCCAGTGCGGTATTCCATACGATGCGATATACCTGATTCACGGTTTATCCCTGCTCGCTATTCGATGTGGTGGTCAGGGGCCGTATTCAGAAGCGCTGCTGAAGCCGGATGATGCCGGTCTGAGCGACAAAGCCATGGGCGGCCTGAATTGCATAGCGAGCCGAGATACTCAGATTATTGGCTTTTAGCAGCGCTACGCCGACCGAGATGTCCGCCATATCCGTCACCGGTGATGCTGCCATCGTCGAGAACGCCGTCTGTCCGCTGGGGTCCGCCAGGAAGCTCGCGGTCGTGGTCTGGCGCGTGTTCACATACTCATGTACCCACTGCGCCTGCAGTGAAGGGATCAGGTCGCCATACGCCGTGGTGTACGCCTTTTCGATTTTCGCCCCCAGGCCACTCTTCACTGAATTGGCATGCGAAGCACCCACGGAGAGCGCCGCGCCATTGCCGCCGCTTTCCGCATACGCGTTCTGTTGCTGGTAGCTGTAAGTCAAATTGCCCAGCGGCGTTACCGTATAGCCGTCCTTCAGGCGCAAGGGATAGCCCGCCTCGGCCCGCGCCACATACTGCATGCCGTTGAATTTGCCATTGACCGTGCCGCTGAAGCCCGTCATATCGATCAAGCGCGTCGTATCGAACTGCTGCTGCACCACTGCAGCAGACAGATTCACGAACCACGGCTCACCCAGATAGCCGGCATAACCGATCAAGCCATAGCCATTGACGCGCGTCTTGTTGCCGGCCGTATCTCCTGCATTCGTCGCCGATGTATTGCTGAACGAGAACGCCCCGCCTACACGCCACGCATTGCCATAAGCGCGATCGGCGCCCAGCAGGAGGCCCCCGTAGTTGGCGGTGTAGCCATCCACATTGCTGCGCTCGCTCTGATGTGCTCGCCCGCCGAAAGCCTGTCCCCAGGCCATCCAGTCGAGCGGTGCATCGCCGGTGGCCAGACCTGTGCCGACATCCGCCTGCGCCGTTTGTTGTGCCTGCAGATGTGAGCCCACCACATTCATCGCATCCAGCGTCGGTGCCGACGCCACTGAGCCCGGATTGCCGACCGACGGCGCTAACTGTTTGCCGATGCGGTTGGCGTCTGCTGAACCGCCGCTTCTGGCAAAGGCAGCAGCGTTCTGCAAGTTAATCAGGGTCGGATCGAGACCGGTGTAGCCGGACAGCGCATTGATCGCGGCGACTGCGTTCGGTGCTGTGGCGTTACTGCCAATGGGCGCCGCACTGTTCACCGTGAGCACAAGGTCCAGGCCACTACCATCGGTGACGGCATTGCCACTGATGGACGAGGTGTAGTTGGCGATGGAGTAGTTCAGGGTGCTGACACCGCCTTGGGCTGTCACACCACCGTAGCTACTGCCGCCACCGCCCTGAATGACGAGGTAGCGCTGACCGGCAGCGAATCCGTAACCGGCGCCGGTACTGGTCAGCTTGACGGAGGAGCCACTATCAACAGTGGCAGCGCCTGAAACCACCAGACGACCATAGCCTGTATCGCTGGATGTGCCGTTGGTGACAGCACTACTGCTGACGCCGATCTGTAGAGTGGCGTTGGCGCCCTGGTTGTAGTTGCCGGTGATCGATATTTGATCATTGACCTGCAATACGCCGGTGCCGGTGTTGTTCAGGGCGAAGGTGCCCCCCAAGTCGACGTTGTCGTTCAGCAGGATATTGCCGCCGCTGAGGTTAATGTTCGAACTTTGATTGTTGAAGAAACCCATACTTCCGCCTGGGCCAGTAAACGTACCGAAGGTCGTTCCGCTGCCGCCTTGCAGGTTTAGGTCGGACGAGGATGCATTCGTGACATGACCCGAGATCAACCCCGCATTGATCAGCGTGCCGATGGTGCCGCTATTGACCAGCGCATAACTTGAGCCGCTGATCGTGCCGCTATTGGATAGCGTGCCGATACTACCGGTAGTGCGGAGGTTGCTCTGGCCATTGCTGGTGATGACGCCGCTATTGGATAGCGTACCGATGGTGCCGTAATTCATCAGCGCGTAACTTGGGCCGCTGATCGTGCCGCTATTGGAGATGGCGGTGATGCTTCCGTTATTGACAATCCCGATAGCGCCACCGCTGATGATGCCGCCGCTTACGTTCTCCAGCACGCCTATCGTGCCCAGATTGTCGATGCCGTATGCGCTGCCTAAGATCGTGCCGCTGTTGGTTAAGGTGCCGATGCTGCCGGTACTATCGATGTAGATCCCACGAGAATCGCCGCTGATCGTACCGCTGTTCGCGAGTGTCCCGATCCCACCCAAGTTCACTACACCGGTACTGTTGGCGTGGATGAAGCCACTGCTGGTATTGGTAAGCGATGAAATCGTGCCGCCGCCAGCATTGACGATGCCGAAATATCCGGAAGTAGTACCGGCGATCGAACTACCGCTGATGATTGAGCCACTGTTCGTCAGCATGCTCATCATGCCGCTGTTAATGACGCCAGCATTTAAGCCGCTGCTGCGGGTGGCGCTGATGACGCCACCACTCTGATTCGTGAGGCTGGTAATCGTGCCGCCACTTTGATTGTTGATGCCGTAAATACTGCCGGAGATGGAGCCGCTGTTCGACAGCGTGCCGATGCTCCCCAGGTTTGAGATGCCTATACTGGGGCCGCTGATGACGCCGCCGCTTTGATTGCTGAGAACAGAGACACTACTGATGCTGTCGTTAAAGATGCCGTAGAGCCCGACGCCTACGCTTGTGATGGTGCCACTGTTCGACAGCGTGCCAATGTTGCCGCTGTTGTAGATGCCGGCGCCCGTGGTGCCGCTACCGCCTCCGGGGCCGACCGCATTGCTGATGACGCCGCCGCTCAGATTCTGGATGACAGAGATTGTGCCGCTGTTGCTGTTGTAGATGCCGGTGAACAGGCCGGTTAACGAGCCATCATTCGACACGGTACCGATGTATCCGTAGTTGCTAAGGCCAAGGCCTGCACTACCCCCACCGATCAGGCCGCTATTTAATAGCGTGCCGATAGTGCCACCGTTGGAGAGGATGGACTGCCCGCCGCTCAGGGTTCCGCCAGCCTGGTTGTGAATCAGGGAAATCGTTCCCGTTCCCGCGTTAGTAATGGCAAAAAAACCATTGTTGATCAGGCCGCTATTGGTCAGCGTACCCGCGCTGCCGGTCGCATTTATGCCAGCTTGCGTAGCGGAAATCACACCGGTCACATCCACGTTGCCGGAGCCATCGACCGTATAGTCGGTACCCGGCGTGCCGCCATTGACAGTGAACTGCGCCAGCGCCAACGGCGAGCTGGCGGCGAGCGTTAGCGCAGCGGCGGCGTGCAGTGTGTGCCGCCTCGACTTGCGCCTGTCCGAGCGCCCCGACTTGCCGCCGTGAGCGTGTGCCAGTTCCGAGACAACCTGAAACATGCCCAGCGCGGCATTCCATACGATGCGGTATACCTGATTCACGATTGCCTAGTCCCCAATTTGCGTTTCTCTATCGCCTTTTCTTGATGTGTTTAAAAGGCAAATGTCATTTTTTGCGGGTCGATGCTCCCATAACGGGTCGGCGCTGTATGTCCATAAATTTATGGACAAAGGCTTGCGGTGAGGCTGGGATATTGGGATAGTGCGTGCCCATGCCCGCTCATGTTTCCCCACCGTCAACTGCCCTGTCTTCCCGCCCTGCACCGATTCGTGTTGCACTGGTCGAGGACGATGTGACTTTTCAGGCCGAGGTTGTGCGTTCGCTGGATACGGCCAGCGATATGGCGCTGATGGGCGTGGCATCCAGCCGGGAAGAAGGGCTCGCCATGCTGAGCCAGCCGGCGGCAGATGTGCTGCTGGCAGATCTGGGCCTGCCCGACGGATCGGGCATTGATGTGATCCATGCAGCCATGACGGCCTGGCCGGCGTGCAGCGTGATGGTGTGCACGGCTTTGGGCGATGAAGCACATGTGATGCGCGCACTGGAAGCGGGCGCGTCCGGCTATCTGCTGAAGGATGTCGGCCCCGATAACATGCTGGCCGAGATTCGCAGCCTGTATGCCGGCGGCAGTCCGATCAGTCCGATCATTGCGCGCCAGATTCTCAATCGTTTCCGCAATGCGCCACTGGCGAAAACACTGCCACACACGAACGTCGATCCCAGTGCACCGCAACTTTCCGTGCGCGAGCTTGAGGTGCTGCAATTGGTCAGCAAGGGGTTCAAGGCAGAGGAAATTGCAGTCCTGATGGAAATCTCCCGCCAGACGGTGATGACGTATGTTCGCCGCATCTACGGCAAACTCAAGGTGAACTCGAGAGCTGAAGCCCTTTATGAAGCACGGCAACGCGGCATTCTGGCGACTTAGCGCTGCACTCGCATTCGTTGCCTCGCTGGTCATCCTGATCGGCGGTGTGCTGAAGGAGGAGGCGGCCAACGAGCCGACGTCATCGCAGGTCAAGCATGTGGTGGCTGCGGATGCACTGGTGCTGTCGCCCGCCCGGCCGATGCCTGTGAGTGAGACGGTCGATGAGGCTTCGCTTGCGGAGGCGTCGCCGGAAGGATGGCAAGCGGTTGCGTTGCCATCGGTGTTCAAGACGGAAGGATTGGCCCCCGGACTGCGTACTACGTGGCTGCGCGTGCGGCTGGATGATTTGCGCGACATGCGCGGGCCGATGAGTTTTTATGTGCGCCAGTGGTTTGCTCCCGGCTTGCTGGCGGTATATGCGGATGGACATTTGATCTATCGCTCTCCGGGTTCTCCGGTGTGGAACCTGTTCCGGCATCCCTCCTTGCTGTTGCCGCTCGGCTACGGCGCGGACAGTCAGCTGCCGAAAACCTTGCTGCTGCGCGTGGACTGGGTGCCCAAGCAGATTGCGGCAGTTTCTTCGCTCTATGTCGGAGCGGCCCAACCCATCGTTACCATGGCGGAGCGACGCTCTCTTGTGGTCGAGCAAATTCCATTCATGTTCAGTGCAGCTTTTGTACTGGTGGGGATTTTTGCACTGGGCGTATGGATGTTCCGGCGCCAATATCCGGGGCATCTGTTCTTCCTGATTGCGATCTTCAGCATGACGCGGCGCTGGCATTTCCAGCTGGGCCTGGAACGTCTGCCGATTTCCGATGCGTGGTTCGTTTGGCTGACGCTGAATGCCTTGCTGTGGCAGGTGATCGCCACACATTTCCTGTTTGCCTACATGCACGGACGACGTCAGCCGCGCATGGAAAAGGTGTTGTTATGCATCGGCACGCTGCTGTCGTTGGTCACCTTGCCGACAACGTTGCTGCCTGCCTTGCCGGTGCTGCTCTCGCTCCGACATATGGCGCAGTTCATGATCATCCTGGTGGCCCTGTACGTCGCTGTGGCCGGGCTGTGGAACGCATGGCGTGCGCGTTCCCTTGACACAGGGTGGTTGGTGGTCGTGTATGTGTTTTCCTACGTATGCGGTGTGTACGATTACCTCACGCTGATGAATTTACGGAACGCGGAGTTCTTTACGCTGACCCCGTATTCAGCCCTGTTTTTCTCGCTGACCATCATCTACCTGATGTTCCTGCGTTACGTACGCATGGTCGATGAGAGCGAGAAGGTCAACGCCACGCTGGAGGAACGCGTCAAGGCACGCGAGACGGAGCTGGCTGCAAGCTATGCACGTCTGCGGGAAGTTGAGCATCACCAGACCTTGAGCCATGAGCGCGAGCGCTTGATGCGCGACATGCACGATGGCCTGGGTTCTTCGCTCACCAGCGTGCTGCGTGTCGTGCAGTCCCAGCACGGTACCGATGTGGCGTTGCAGGAAGCGCTGAAGAGCTGCATCGACGACTTGAAGCTGACGATCGATTCACTGGAGCCGGTGGAAGCCGATCTGCTCCTGTTGCTGGGTACGTTGCGCTATCGGCTGGATCCCCGGCTGCAAAGTTCCGGCATCACATTGCACTGGGACGTTGTGGATGTGCCGCGCCTGGATTGGCTCGATCCGAGCGCTTCACTGCATATCCTGCGGATACTGCAGGAGACGTTCAGCAATATCCTCAAGCATACGCAAGCGACCGAAATCCACGTTGCAACCGGCGTGGATGATGTGCATGTATGGGTTTCGATCTCCGACAACGGATCGGGATTCGATCTCGAACAGGCACGGCAACGTGGTGGACGCGGGCTGGCGAACCAGCAGCGAAGAGCGGAGGCCTTGCAAGGAGAAATTCGCTGGGAACGACTGGCGACGGGGACGCGCATGCTGCTGCTGTTGCCGCGGAACCGCCTGTTGAAGGAGTGACAACAATGGCGGAAAACGGGGTGAGAGATTACGTTCGACGCGACTCAACGATCGCTGCAGCACGGGATGCTGGCCAGGAGTTCCGGCCAGCGGCGTTGCCAGTCGCCGTCATGGGCAATACCGGGAATGGTTTGCACATGCGCGCAGCGCGAATTTTCCGCAGCCACGAAACGTTGCGCAACTTCGGGTGTGACCACGGTATCGGCGCCGCTGTTGAAGTGCATCTGCGGAATGTTGGCCACGCGCGTTGCGAAATCGATGGGGTTGAGCGATTCGGGCATGGCCGAGACACCATGCGTACGGTTGATGTATTCGCTGTCGAGATTACCGGCCACGGTACGGATCGAGGCGACGTCGTAACGCTGTGCAGCAACAAGGACAGCGATGGCCGCGCCGCCCGAATAGCCGATCAGATTGATCTGCTGTCCCGGCGTGCGTTTGATGATCCGGTCGATGGCTTCGTTCATCGACGCCACGATGTCCGGAGAAAAGCGCCGTCCGGTCCAGGAGGCGATGCTGCAGCGCGGGTTCATGTCCATTGGCGTGAACTGGCAAGGCCGCGCCAGATAGACGACATTCGATGCAGCGTCGGCAGCGGCGAGCGCGAGTCCAGTCGCTGCGCGTGGTGTCGGGTCAGGCGAGGGTTCCCGGGTATTGAGCCAGGCCAGCCCATCGCCTTCGATATACAGATTGATCGTCTGATCCGGACGATAAATGCGTGACCAGGCGGTGAGTACGAAGCCCTCGGTGGCGATCTGTTCGCGGACAAGGCCGGCTGGTCTGGCGAGTGAGTCCGCATGTTCGTTGCGGTCGATCTGTGCACATCCACCGAGTGCCAGAAAGAACAGAAGCGGAAGACGATATGTCCCGCGCGTAAACGAGCTGCTGGATCGGCTGCGCAATTTCTCCGGCATGTCCAGTTCGTGGCGGGTGGATGGGAGCGTCATCGTACTACGGGACCGGCATTGCACTTTTCGTCGGAAATTCGGGCAGTAGAAAAAATGTTCGAGGGCTGGGTGGGGAGATCGATTTCGAATATGGAAATCCGGACGTTCAAGGGAAGTGTCGTGTGGTTTACCGGCATGTCGGGTGCCGGCAAGTCAACGATCGCGCATGCGTTTGTCGAGTACCTGAAAACGCTTGGTATTCGTGCCAAGGTGTTGGATGGTGATGCATTACGTACCGGCCTGAATGCCGACCTCGGTTTCAGTACCGTCGACCGTACCGAAAACCTGCGCCGCATCGCCCACGTCGCGGCCTTGTTCTGCGATGAAGGCTATGTTGTCGTCACGGCGACCATCTCGCCTGAAGCCGAACATCGCGACAATGCACGCCGCATTGCGGTGGACCGCCCGTTTGTCGAAGTGTTTATCGATACGTCGCCCGAAGTCTGCGAGAGGCGCGATCCCAAGGGCTTGTACAAGCGTGCGCGGCGAGGCGAAATTCCCTGTTTTACGGGCGTGGGAGCAACCTATCATGCGCCTCGGCACCCTGACGTTACGCTGCGCACGGAAGACAGCGATGTCGCCGCCTGCGTACAGCAACTGATCGACCATCTGGCCGGCACGGGTGTGCTTGG
Source organism: Rhodocyclaceae bacterium (assembly GCA_035492055.1). Classification (GTDB taxonomy): domain Bacteria; phylum Pseudomonadota; class Gammaproteobacteria; order Burkholderiales; family Rhodocyclaceae. The sequence goes on from DATJJR010000085.1 coordinate 20,266, forward strand.
CCCGTGCTGAAACCCTTTTAATTCCTTTCTCATGACAACGCAGCAGAACATCCCCGGCAGTCCGTCCGACAATACGACCCATGGTCAACCGGCCATGCAGATCGGCGAGGCACTACAACGCGCACACGCGCACTGGAACGCCGGTCAGGCCCATGAGGCCGAGCAGTATTGTCAGCGGGTACTGGCTGCATTTCCGGGTCAGTCCGATGCATTGCATCTGCTCGGCTTGATGGCGCATGCCTACGGCAATCTCGATCTCGCCATTGCGCATCTGCGCCAGGCTTGCATGGCGCCGCGTGCACCAGCGGTGTATTCGAGCAACCTGGCTGAAATGTGCCGGCAGAAAGGACTGCTGGCCGAAGCGGAAGAGGCGGGTCGCCGCGCAGTGGCGATGGACCCCAAGCAAGCGCAAGCCTGGAACAATCTTGGCATCGTGTTGCAGGAAGTCGGCAAGTTCGATGAAAGCCGCGCCTGCCTTGAGCGCGTAGTCGAGCTGATGCCGGAATGGCCGGAGGCCTGGAACAATCTTGCCAATACTTGCCGTCGTCAGGGCCGCTTCGATCTGGCCGAACCGCATTATCGTCGCGCGCTGCAACTCAACCCTGAGTATGCAGAAGCGTACAGCAACCTCGCCTTCCTGTTGTCCTCGCAGGGTAAGTTCGACGAAGCAGCCGAACTCGCGGGTCGTGCCATCGACCTGAATCCGCGTCTGGTCGATGCGTATCTTAATCTGGCCGAAGTCGAGATGTCGCGCCGCCGTTACGAGGCCGTGTTGCGCTCGCTCGACATGTTGCGTGCCTTTGCGCCCGACCATCCGGCTGCGCTGATTGCTTCCGCCAAGGCGCTGCGCCAGTTGGAGCGTATCGAAGAGGCGCTGTCCTTTGCACGCCGGGCCGTTGCCTATGCGCCGCAGAATGCCGAAGCGCATCAGACACTAGCCACTGTATTGCAAGCGCTGGGCCAGACCGAAGAAGCGCTCGCCGCTTTTGCGCAAGCCGCCGAGTTGCCCGGCACCGTGGCCGAAGAGGCGCTGTCGGGCCGTGCCACCTTGTTGATGGAAGCCGGGCGCAAGGAGGAGGCGCTGGCGGCTTTCGAGCATGTGCTGCAGGTGTTCCCCGACTCCGCCATGGCATTGGCCGGACGGGCTGATATCCGCACCTTCAAACCGGGCGATGCGGATTTCGCCACGCTTGAAGCTTATCTGGCCGAAGGAGAACGCCATTCACTGACGGATCGCATTTCCGTGCATTTCGCGCTGGGCAAAGCCTATATGGACATCAAGGATTCAGAACGCGCCTTCCTGCATCTGGACGAAGGCAATCGTCTGAAGCGTTCGACCTTTGCGTACGATTCCGCCGAAGCCAGCCAGTGGTTTGCGCGGACGGCCAAGTCTTTCCCGGCCGAGTTGTTCGCGCAGAAGCAAGGTTACGGCGCGGCGTCGGACATGCCGATCTTCGTGCTCGGCATGCCACGCTCGGGGACGACGCTGATCGAGCAGATTGTGTCTTCGCATCCGCTCGTGACCGGTGCGGGCGAACTTTCCGCGTTGCGCCATGTGGTCGACGCCAGCGGCATTTTTCCCGATCGCGTCAACCAATTGACGCCGGAAATCGCCACCCAGCTCGGCGACGCCTATCTCAAGCGCATTGCCCCTTTGGCCCACGGACGTCCGCATCTGGTGGACAAGATGCCAGGCAACTTTTTGTACGCTGGCCTGATTCCGCTGATTCTGCCGCGAGCGCGCATCATTCATTCCCGTCGCGATGCGGTGGATACCTGTTTGTCGTGCTACACGAAACTGTTTGGCGGCGATCAGCCTTTTACCTACAACCAGTCTGAGCTCGGTACGTTCTATCGTGACTATGAAAAATTAATGGCGCACTGGCGCAGCGTGTTGCCGCCGGATCGTTTCATCGAGGTCGATTACGAGGCTGTGGTCGATGATCTCGAGGGCGAGGCGCGCCGCCTCGTCGCTTTCCTCGGCTTGCCGTGGGATGACGCGTGTCTAGGTTTCCACAAGAATCAGCGTGTCGTTCGTACCGCCAGCGTCAATCAGGTGCGACAGCCCATCTACCGCACCTCGAAAGGCCGTTGGCATGTGCACGCGGAACAGCTCAGACTATTGTTGGCTGCATTGAATATCGAGACATGACTCCGATGGACATGCAGGTGCGCGCGACCGAGCAACAGGCGCGCGCGTTGATTCACGACAACCGCCATGAGGAAGCCGAAGCGCTGCTGCGCCCCTGGCTGGCAGCCGGCAGCGGCCCGATTCCGTTGTGGCAGGCGTTGGCGACGGCGCTGCGCGGGCAGTGCCGCATGGATGAAGCGCGGCAGATACAGGAAATGCTTGTCGCCCACGCACCGGGCGATCTGGCGGCACGCTTCGACCTGTCCGAAACTTTGCTGCTGCTCGGTGAGTTCGAGCGCGGCTGGCGCGAGTATCGCTACCGCTACAGTCTTGCGCATACCACCATGATCGAACGCAAGGTGCAATTGCCGCGCTGGAGCGGTCAGCCGATCGCCGGCAAAACCTTGCTGATTCACGATGAACAAGGCTATGGCGACACCTTCCAGTTCATGCGCATGGTGCCGTGGGCGAAAGAGAAGAGCGGCGCGCGCGTGATTCTCGAGGTGAATGCCGAAACCTATACGCTCGCAAAACGCACCGCGGGCTTTGACGACGTCGTCGTGCGCGGCACGCTGCCGCCGCCGTTTGACGTGCACTGTGAAATGATGAGCCTGCCCATGATCATGGGCCTCAAGCTCGGTGACTTACCGGGCCCGCTGCCCTATCTGAGCACCGATGGTGATCGAGTTGCCAAATGGCGCGCCCGTCTCGCCGATCTGCCGCGTCCGCTGGTTGCACTCGTGTGGGCGGGCCGTCCGACGCATGTCAACGATGCAAACCGGTCAATCACCTTCGAACATCTCGCGCCCCTTACATCCAGCGGCGCTACGCTTGTCTCGATTCAAAAAGGTCCTGCTGCTGCACAAGCGAAGGCACCGCCCGCCGGCATGAACGTGGTATCGCTTTCAGACGAGATTGCCGACTTTGAGGACACAGCCGCGATTTTGGAAATCGTCGATCTGCTGATTTCGGTCGACTCGTCGCCCGTGCATCTGGCTGGCGCGCTGGGCCGTCCGGTGTGGGTAATGTTGCCCTTCGTACCCGATTGGCGCTGGCTGCTCGGCCGTGACGACACGCCGTGGTATCCATCGGTACGTCTGTATCGACAGCGTGCTCGTGGTGAGTGGCATGGCGTGATTGAGCGGGTGGCGCAGGAGCTGTCCCATTTCGTTGCCGAACACATGGAAAAGTCGTGATTCATTTTTCACTGACCTTTGCGGCCCCAACAAAAAGGCCACGCAGTTGCGTGGCCTTTTTGTCTTGAGCGTATCGCTTTATTTTTCAGCGAACGCACGTTCGATCACGTAGTCGCCCGGCGTACCGATGTGCGGCGAGATGACGAAGCCGCGTGCATCCAGAATCTTGGCCAGGTCTTCCAGCATGGCCGGGCTGCCGCAGATCATGGCGCGGTCGACGGCGGGATCGAGCGGCGGCAGGCCGATGTCGCTGAAGAGCTTGCC
>DATJJR010000086.1:0-23398 GCA_035492055.1 Rhodocyclaceae bacterium
TGCAGGCGGCGGATGATCATGACGACCAGCAGCATGGGCAGCAGGATGTTCCAGAGCAGAATCCAGCCGATGTTGAAAAACATGCGTGCCGCGGCCGGCGGCAATATCAGGCAAAACACGTAGAGCATCAGCAGCGAGGCCGATGTGCCGAGGCCGCCGCCGATCAGATAGACGAAATAACGCAGCCGACCGATGCGTTGCGACAGCGAGAAGAAGCGTGGCGCTTCCGATGTGTCACTGCTGACGGCACTGTTGTAGACCGGTTCATCCATCAGGGCAGGGCCGTCGTCCATTTATTGTTGGTGTCGTCCTTGACCGCGGACGAGCCTGGATCGGTGAACGCGGTTTGCATGCGCACCACGGCTTCAGCCGTGACCGGGATGCGATACGGATACGGATCGTTGGGTACGACGCAGAGGGCGTTGCTGGCACCGGTGCCGACAGAATTCTTGAGCAGCTCGGCAGGTGAGTAGCGGTCGTTGATGCTGAGTGTGTCGGCTTTGTCCGGTGTGCTCGGTGGCGCCACGGTAAAAGCGTAGATCATGCGATTGACCAGCGGCACAACAAGGCGCACGCAATACGTGACGCGGACCTTGAGAAGGTTGGCATCCTGTACGTTGACGCCGCCCTTGATGTCGTCGCTGGGGCGATACATCAGATTGTCATTGGGAATCGTGCCGCCGAAAGCATCGAGTGCAGACGGCGTCGGATTGAGAATCTCGATGCGTGCCAGGCTGGCATTGCTGAGCTCGCTGACCGCCAGTGCGTGGGCGACCTTGAGGCCGGTGAGGTTGTCCGCGCCGCCGTCGGTGCTGTCGCCGTGCGCAAACAACGGAGCCAGGCCGGATGCAACACCGGCTTCGATCATGCCCATGTCGCCCGCGTTCAATGCGCCGTTGCGCGTGCCGACGAAGGCCGCGTAGTTCAAGGTCTGCTTCGCTTCATAGATGAAGATGAACTGCAGCGAAGCGAGCAGAATGAGTAGTAGTACCGGAAGGACGTAAAGGTATTCGATGGTCGCTTGGCCGGCCTGATGCCGCGGCGACGAAACCGGTACGCATACGTGCGAGCGAAGCCGTCGCTTAATTGCCAGGCGATTGCGCATTGCTGTCGGTCTGCGGTTTCGTGTTCGGGTCGAGCTGCTTGATCATGGCGGCGCTTCTCGCATGCAGCGGATCGTCGTCGTGCGTGAGTTGCCATGCCTGAATGAATGCGGCGTGCGCCTGACGTTGGCGAATGACGCCCAGGTTGTACCAGGCGCGTTCATCGTTCGGATTGAGCAGCAGTGCGCGCTGATAGGCTTCTGCCGCATTGTCAGGGCGATCAGAACGTGCGTAGAGATTGCCGAGGCGGAACCACGATTCTGCGTCGTCGGGCGCTTGCTTGATGATGCCGAGATAGAGCGATTCGGCCTTGGCATCATCGCCTTGATCGTAGGCGCGCAGCGCATGGTCCTGCATCGTTAACATGTCTTCGGTGCTGGGTCGAAATACGGCGCAACCAGACAATACGGTGGCTGCTGCGAATGCAGCAACAATGATCAGACGGTTTGCCATTCGAGGCGACCTCCAAGCTCAAGCGACAGTGCGGCGAGGCTGCCGGGTGCAAGCTCCAGCGTGGCACGTGCATTGCGACAGCCGGCAAAACGCAGTGGCGGCAGTGCATCGATCAGCTTCAGCACGCGAAAATCCGCGTCGAGAAACACTAGGTCGAGCGGGTAGCCCATGCCGATGGTATGCACCGATGGACACGGATCGATCAACAAACCTTCGCCGGTTTCGAGGCGCGGCCGTCCGAGTAAGCCGCGCGCACGGTCCCAAACGTTGGTGGTGCGTTTTACCTTGGGGAGTACGCAGCGGCCGTTGTGGAAAATTGCACCGTGCTTCACAACAGATTTTTCCTCAGAAGTGTTGAAGAGCCGTCGCGAGCGACTGGAGGGCAAGACGCACAGCGCATAGCAACTGGAATGTACTTGAGTACATGAGGATTGCGAGCACTGTGCAACGCCGCCATACAGACGCGTAGTAGGCTATTCATCTCTTCTTTCAAAGCATGCCTTCCAGCATGAACTTCATCACGATCGGGAAGGCCAGCACGATGAAGGTGACCGGGAAGATGAACACGATCAGCGGCAGGATCAGTTTGACCGGCGCTTCCATCGCCAATTTTTCGGCACGCTGGAAACGTTCAGTCCGACGTTGCACGGCTTGTACGCGCAAGGCCGAACCAAGGCGTGCGCCCATCTTTTCAGCTTGGATCACGGTGCCGACGAAGCTGGTGATTTCTTCCATGCCGAGGCGTTTCTCCATGCGACGCAATGCGTCGGCGCGCGGTACGCCAGCGCGCAGATCGCGCACGACCATGTAGAGCTCATTGCGCAGTGGGCCGGGCGGTCCCTTGTCCATGGCCTGGCTGAGCGCGCCGTTGAGGTTGAGCCCAGCTTCCACCGCCATGGTGATGAAGTCGAGATACACCGGCAACGTGCGCAGCACGGCTTTGCTGCGCTGCTTGCGCATATCGCCGAGCCAGATCATGGGGAAGAAATAGCCGGCGAAGGCAAACAGCACGATCATGATCGGATCGGTGGCCTCAAGTGCCGACATCAGAATCCATGAAACGACAGCAGCGGCAATGGCGGCGAACACACGCACGGCGTAGAACTGTTCGGCGGACATGAGATAGCCGACGCCGGTGTCCTGCAGGCGCTTGTGCATTTTCTCCAGCCAGTCCGGCGGGAAACGTGCGGTCAGGTGATATTCGATGAAGGTGACGAGCGGCCATACCACTTTGAGCATGGGCGGTAGCGGGTCCATGTACTCGCGGTCTTCCGGCGGTACCTCACCCTTCAGCTTGCGCAGGCTGGTGATGGCCAGCCAGAAGGCCAGGCCGACCATGCCGCCGATGATGATTGCAATGACGAAGGTTCCCATGTCAGGCGTCGATCCTTAAACGTCGATCTTGGTGATCTTGCTGATGAAGAAGTAGCCGACCACTTCCATCACCCCGATGACCGCCAGCGTGATGTAGCCGGGCCACGTGGTGAACAACGGATGCATGGCAACCGGTTCGAGCTGCATGAGCGCGAACATTACCAGCAGCGGCAGACAGGTCATGACGATGCCCTGGATCTTGCCTTGTGCAGTGAGGCTGGTGATCTTGCCTTCCATGGTCTGCTTCTCGCGTAGCGTTCCGGCCAGCGAGTTGAGAATCTCGGCCAGATTACCGCCAACCTCGCGCGAAATGCGCATGGCCGAGATGACCAGTGCGAAATCGGCGACCGGGTTACGCTTTTCCATATTGCGCAGGGCCGCGTCGAAATCCACGCCCATGCGTTGTTCACGCACCATCAGCTCGAATTCCTGGGCGACGGGCGGTCGTGATTCCTTGATCATCGATTCGACGGCGACGTTCAGGCTGGCGCCGGCCGACATGGCGCCAGTGATCATCAGCAGGGCGTCGGGCAACTGTTTTTCCAGCAGCTTCATACGCTGTTTGCGCATGTGCGAGACGTAGTACTTCGGCAACACAAAGGTTGCAATCAGCGTGGCGAGCGTGAACAACGGATTTCCCGTAAGGAAAAACACGAAGGCCGGTAGCACGACCATGGCCGTGACGTTGTAGCGGAACATCTTCTGCGGATCGAGAAAGATGAACATGTCCGCCAGCGTGGTCGACGCTTGGTGCGCGAGTGTTTCCTTCTGCTTTTGCAGGCGCTTGTCGCCCCATTGCAGGAACAGCCAGACGAAGCAGCCGACGCAGGTGAGAACGATGAGGCCGATGAGGTAAAGCATGATTACCTTCTCCCCAACCCTCTTCCCGAGGAAGAGGGTGACTGTAGTTCGCAATGAAGCGTTGCTTCAGGGCTCCAAATCTGTTGCTGCTTGGCCTTGGGGTGGCCCTTCGCCCAAGTGTTGTTCTCCGTGGTGATGTGACGGATCACAACTCTCTCCCGGCCTGGAACACCGACAGATCAACGTCCATGCCGCGCGCCTTCAGGTCCTGGTAGAAGTCAGGGATGGCACCGGTCGCGATGTGCTTGCCCTTGACCTTGCCGTCGGCGCCGAAGCCTTCCTGCTTGAACAGGAAGATGTCTTGCATCTGGATGATGTCGCCTTCCATGCCGGTGATTTCGGTGATGTGCGTGATCTTGCGGCTGCCGCAGGAGAAACGGTTCTGTTGCACGATAAAACGGATGGCAGAAGCAATTTGTTCGCGGATCGCGCGAATCGGCAGATCGAGACCGGCCATCATCACCATCACTTCAATACGGGCGAGGCAGTCGCGCGGCGTGTTGGCGTGAGCGGTGGTGAGCGAGCCATCGTGGCCGGTATTCATGGCCGTCAACATGTCCAATGCTTCGCCGCCGCGACATTCACCGACGACGATACGGTCGGGACGCATCCGTAGCGTATTTTTGACCAGGTCGCGGATCAGCACCTGACCCTTGCCTTCGGCATTGGGCGGGCGCGATTCGAGGCCGATCAGGTTGGGCTGCGAGAGCTGGAGTTCGGCCGCATCTTCGACGGTAATGATGCGTTCGTCATCCGGAATGTAGCTGGACATCAGGTTGAGCAGCGTGGTTTTACCTGAGCCGGTGCCTCCCGAGATGATCATGTTGGATTTCTCGCGGACCACCGTTTCAAGGAAGCCCAGCATCGGCTGCGTCATCGATCCGAAGCGGATCATGTCGCTGCCTTGCAGTTTCTTCTTGGAGAACTTCCGGATCGTGATGTTGGAGCCCTTGAGCGCCAGCGGCGGAATCACGGCATTGACGCGCGATCCGTCTTTCAGGCGGGCATCGACCATGGGGGACGATTCGTCGATACGCCGACCGAGCGGCGCGACGATGCGCTCAATGGCACCGATCACGGCCTGGTCGCTGGTAAAGGTAATGTCCGATTTGGTCAGGCGGCCGGCGCGTTCGATAAAGATTTCATCGAAACGGTTGACCATGATTTCCGTGACCAATTCGTCGGCAAGCAAGTCTTCGAGCGGGCCGAGGCCGACCACTTCGTCGAGCACCTGCTTGACGATGCGATTCTTGTCGATCTGCGGCGGCAACTCCTTGTCGGCGCGCACGATGTCGTCGAGCATCGCCTTGGTGTTGCTGCGCAATTCATCTTCGCTCTGGCGGCTCACATCCATGCGCCGCAAGTCCATCTGCTTGATGAGCTGCATGTGCACGCGCTTGAGGTGCTTGTTCAGCTCGTCGCGGGCCTCTTGATCCAACGAGGGCGGCGGAGGCGGCGGTGCTACGGAAGGTGCCGCGGCCGCGACAGGCGCAACCGGCGCGGCTGCATGGGCTACAGGCGCTACTGGTGTTGCTGCCGGTGCGGATGGCGGCGCTGCAGCCGGGGCCGCAGCACTGTCGTCGAGGTCAAGCACTTCCAGCGTGTAACCGGCGATACCAATGTTCTCGCCGGGCTTCAGCGGGCCGTGGCGCGACACCTTTTGACCGTTGACTTCAGTGCCGGACGACGAACCCAGATCTTCGACATACACGCCGTCGGGTTGACGGCGAATCTGCGCGTGCTTCTTGGCGGCGGCCCAGCCTTGCAGGACGATCAGGTTGTCGTCGCTCTTGCCGATCGAGCAGGTGTCGATCGTGCATTCGATTTCCGAGCGTTGCCCCTTGGGCGTGGTGACGGCGATTTTCAGCATGTTCTACCTTTTTTCAAACGGCCATGCAAAGTGCGGCAATTGTCATCGCTTTGCAGGGTTGTTTCAGTCGACGCTTAGTCGACAATATCTTGCTTGCTCAGATTGCGCTCGAAGTGTTCCTTCATTTCCAGACCCTTTTCGACACGCTCCTGATTCACACTGGAAGTGGCGTCAATGACCATCGGTGTGACCAGGATGACCATGTCGGTGCGGCCGCTGGTGAAGCTGTCCGAACGGAACAGACGACCGATGATCGGCAGGTCGCCAATGCCGGGAATGCGCGTGATGTCCTTCTGCATTTCACGATCGACCAGGCCTGACAACACCATGGTCTGGCCCGATTTCACGTTGAATTCGGTATCAGTGGTGCGCGTCAGGAAGCCCGGCGTACCGTTGATCGAGACCGACGAATCAATCTGGCTCATTTCCGTCTTGACCGAGGCGATCACGTTGCCGTTGTCGTCGGTCGCGGGCTTGATGCTGAGCTTGATGCCGTAATCCTTATAGGAGATGTTTGCAGTCCCCAGTGCGCCAGCGGTCTGAATCGGGATTTGTCCGCCGACCAGGAAATTGGCGGTCCCTCCGCTGCGCGATGCGAGCTCAGGTTCGGCCAGCACGGTGATGTCGCCGTTGTCCTTTGCGATGTTGATCGTGCTTTGCAGGGTCGATGCGATCCCGAGGTAGGTACGCAGGCCCGAGACTTGAATCGGCGCGTTGTAAGCGACGGTACCGCTGCCGAGTGCAGCGGCGCCGGCAGCATTCCTCGAGCCCACGTTGCCGGCAAAGCCGACTTGCGGGCCGGCCAGGCTGCTGCCCCACTGGAAGCCGAGTTGTTCCGACAGGCTCTTTTTCACTTCAAGGATCTGCACCTTCATGTAGATCATCTTCTTGAATTCGACGTCGAGCGGTTTCACGAGTGACAGGAACTGCGGATAGCGGCTGGTCAGTGCGCCGATGCGCTCCATCTGCGAGGGGCTAGCCGAACCGGTTAGTGCGATGCTCGATCCCATTGGAATGACGTGAACGCTGGGCATGTCGGCGAGGACTTCGCGCGCTGCACGATAGGCGAACTCGCTGTCCTTGGCGCCGACGCGGATCAGATAGCGCGTGGTGTCGCCATTGGGGGCCCACAGGATCATCGAGGTGTCGCCCACGCCTTCGGCGATCAGCAGCATCTGGCCGGGGTCGATAAACCGGGTGCTGATGAGGCCGCCGTTGCCGATGGCGACCCGCTGCACCTTGGTGGCGGGAATCGTCTTGATCTGGCCGACAAACATGACGATTTCCTGCTCCGGACCCTGGACGGGAATATGCACGGACTTGGCCGCACGAGCGACTTTCTTCGTCAGTGGCGGAACGGTGGCATTGGTGTTGTTTGGATTGCTACTGGCATCGGCGGCGAAGGTGTTGCCGACCATCAGCGGCAGACACAGAAGCGCGAGCAGGAGTTTCGAGAATGTGCGTTGCATGGCGTGTCCTTTACTTGTCCAGCATGTTCTTGAGTTCGGCCTTCATTTGCGGCGTCATGCCGTTGGCATCGAAGCCGGAACCATTCGTTGCAGCTTGCGGTGCAATCGGCGGTACAACCGGTGCCGGCGGCGTAACGCTACTCGGTGCCTGCACGTCGATCGACTTGGCATTCGGGCCGCTGCGCTGGCCACCGATGATGAATTCGACCATGCCGGACGGACCGGACGCGGCGTGGCTCGCGCGGGCACGGGCGCTGATTTCATCCATGATGTTCTGCGCGTTAACGCTGAAATCATCGCTCTGCTGGTCCTTCTCGTTACGCAGGGTGAAGCGCAGCTTGCCGAGGTCTTGTGCCAGCGTCAGGCGTGCTGCCTGCGTGGGCGTGACTTCGAGGGTCAGGTTGCTGTACGACTGCGCGCGATGATTCGCATTGCCAAGTTCGCTGTCCGGAAACACACGTTGCCCGGTGGCGAGCACCTTCATGCTGTCCATGAACGGCACTACGGTCTGGCCGCCATCGTCACGCTTCATGACGAGCATGAGGTCGATTCGGTTGCCGGGTTGAACCATGTGGGCAACCGAGTTGAGTTCGTCGACATCGATGGTCATGGCGCGCGTGCCTTCCTTCAGCGAGCCGGCGAAGTCGCTGTACATCGGGCGGATGTCGGCCATCAGCAGCGGACGACCTTTGGTCACCGGGCGAATCAGGCCCTGATTCTTGATGCCGTCGAACTGGTCGACCGTGATTGCGTCGGGATAGAGCAGATCTGCGGGTACGTCGCGTGCAGCAACGAGGCCATCGGTGAGTGCGGTCCCGACCGGCAAGTCGCGTACGGGCACGACGACGCTGACCTTCGGCCCGCCCTGGTTTGCGCGGGCAGCGAATTCCTCGGCGATGCTGTTCTCACGGCCCTTGAGATAGCTGGCCGTGAGGAAAGTGGCGAGGATTGCCAGGATGACGGCAATGACCAGCATCATCCAGGTCTTGTTGACGGGCAAGGGTGGAAGTTTAAGCGCCATGGTGAAAGGTCTTTCCTGCGAAAGAGGTTGAATGCGACGGTGGATGTGAAAGGGTTTGCATGGTCATCAAAGTGAACCGAATGGATTCAGGGCATCAACGATCTTGGATGGGTCGGTGAAGCTGTGGAGATAATTCGTGAACTGGCCGGTGATCAGGTTGGCAACATCGTCCGCACTGGTTGGAATCGGCAGATTGCCGAAGCTGATACTGGGAACGAGTGAGTTCAGGTTGAGATTCTGCAGGTCGGGGCAGCGATCGCCGCTGACGGTAATGTTCGAGGCGACAGTGTCGAGTGCGCTGGTCGCGAAACTCGGAATCGAGCTTGTTGATTGAGCAATTGTCGACTGCATGTCCGCATAGGCTTTGGTGTCGCCGACCACGGTGCTGTAGTTGCACTCGGGGATGTAGGCGATCGACATCGCGTAGGTGTAGTGCCCGTAATAGGACTGGATTGCCGATGCGAGCAGCGTGAGCGCCGATTGCGAAGAACCGGCCGGAATCGGCGAGTATGGATCGTTCGATGACGAGGCAATGGGGCGTGTCAACAGAATCACGCTGAAGGCGAGCACAACGATGTATTCGATGAATGCTTGCCCTCGGAGATATCGTCTTCCCAGCCTTCCCTTTGGGTGCGGCGGCAAGGCCTTTGTTTTCGTCGGCACGTGCATGTGTGGTGTCATCGTCCGCATCCTGCTTACGGTTGATCCACATAGTTCATCAGCACGGTGCTGTTCTTGCCGTTCTGCTGTGTGATGGTGATGCTGACTTCGCGCGTACCGTTCTTCATCACCATCGTGCTGGCTTGCGTATCGTGCTGGGCGCCTTGATAGGCGCTGACGGGTTTCCAACCCAGGTCGCCGAGACTCTTGATGTAGAAGTCGGCATTGGTCTGCGTCGAGAAACCGTTCTTCAGCAACACGGTGCGCGCCGTCTTGCCGCCGTCGTTGTGGGCAATATCATTGGCCACGCGCGAACCTGGCAGCATCGGCACGTCTTCCTTCAGCGCCGGCTTGCCGTTGGTGGGTGATGTGAGTCCGAGCAGGCCCATGCTGCCCTTGCCATTGGTCTTGACCTGTACGGTGTAGAAGCAGGGCGTTTGCATCATGGCGATAACCTGCCAGTCGCCGAGTGTGTATTCCACTGGCTTTGGCGCATTCTGGCCGCTACTTGTCCAGATGCCGCGATAGTAGGCAAGCACGGTTTGCGGGTCGTCGCTGCTGGAGAAACCGCGGATCGACATGGGAATACCGTTGTAGCTGATGTTCGACGCCACACTTTGCAACTGCATTGTTTTCGCCGTCTGGAAGGGCGGGCACTGACTGGTCGGTGACGAGGCCGCCAGCGTTGATGCCACAGGCAACAGGCATAACAACAGTGATAGACACAAGCGCGCCATCATTGCGTCCGATCCGCCGGTACTTGATCGACATCGATCTTGCCCAGTTGCAATGTGCTGAGTTCGGGCAGGAAGACGAGCATGACGCCGTTCAGCACATCCATCAGCGCGTTAGCCACACCATTGGTCGGCTGGAAGATCGAGGTTGGTGTCAGGCCGCGTACCTGGCGATAGACCGATGTTTTCTTGTCGGCGCTGCCGTTGTCTTCTTTCTTCAGGTCGTCGAACGAACCGGGACCGTTAGCGTTCCAGCCGTTGGCGATGATGGCGTTCTTCTCGCTGAAATTCATGGTGCTGCCGGTGACGAGAAAATCGTTGTCATAGCGCTGCTTAGCCATGGCATTGGCCGTCGCGAGCGAGTTATCGTTGTTGAAGGCGACTTCCTGAACCGTCAGCGACACGTTGGCGGTGTACTGGGCATGCGTGTCAAGCGTGAAGCTGGACACCAGTGCCGCGATATCCATGAGCGGTCCGAGCAGTGTATTGACGATACCCGGTGGCTCGTTGTTGTCGTTTTGATCGGCGATGGCGTTGTAGTTCTGCAGCATGGGCGTGCCGCGGCGGTCCTGCCACATGCCTGATGCAGCGAGTGCACCAGAGGACGCCTGGTCTGTGGTCGTGTTAAAAGCACCGCCATTTCTGGCCAGAATGCGCGCGCCGATTTCGGTACGGATCACGTCGTCGGTTTTTTCGTTGGCGTACCAGGTGTTGCTGACGGATGCACCGAAACCGACCGGCGCAGCAGCCGCGCCGCCGAACCAGACCGTGCGTTCCCAAGCGGCGTAGCGTGCGCCCTGTACGACTTGTGTGCGGATGTCCATGTACTTGGCGATGACCGGAATCGCCAGGAACAGCGGTATGAGTACGAGCGCGGCGGCAATGACGGCCTCGACCATGGCTTGCCCACGCTGGGCACGTCGTACGGCGGGGCGTTTGAATGCCGGCTGCAGAATCGGCTGTGGGCGTGATGTCCTCATATGCCGAGAGAATGCAGCTCTACGGAGAGGTACTGCTCGAAGAAGGAGTTCGGCATGAGTTGCGCTTGCCAGTACGGGTTGTACAGGCTGCCGAGTTCGGTTTTCTTGTCGTCGCGATCAAACCAGCTGAGCGCCGCATCGCCATTCGGACGCGAGAAATACACCTGCGATTTCGACAGGGCGCGCACGTACTGCGTCGTGCCTGTACTCAATACTGAACTTTCCGTTGGCGCACCATTCTGCAGGGCGAGGCGACCGACGCCGGGCGGCTTGGCCATGGTGTTGACGGGTTTTTGTACTTCGATCACGAGCGCCGGTGCAGTCAGGTTGTCACCCGAGACATCAGAGACGTCGCGATAACCGCGCAAGCCTCCGAGGCTGGGAATGGCATCCAGCGTGTTCCCGGCGCCAGCGCTCTGGCGGTCGCCAGCCGGAATGGCCGTCAGCCAGCTGCTGAGTGCGCTACCGTAGGATTCGCTGGACGTGTCGCCAAAATTGTTATTGGTGGCGAAAACGACAGGGGAAGACAGTTGCGTACCGGATTGCGCGCCACCGTTTGAGAGCGGTGTCCAAGGTGGAGCAAATGGAATCGGTAGCGGAATCGGGATGCCGAGAATGCTGATCCACGTAAAACTGAGGCCGGAGAAGCTGGACGCATCCATGGCCGTCCAGGTCTTCTTGCTCTTCATGTCGGCTGCGCCGCTGTTGCCGCTGCCGGTGGCCGTGGGGGCCGGTTTCTTGTTTGGCGGAAATCCGGGATCCTGTGGATTGAGCCAATTGGTGCCATCAAAGGCGTATGGGCCCGCGGGGTGGCCAGCACCGTCATCTGTCTGTACCGATGCTGGATCACCGGGGCAGGATGTGGCGTTGTAGGCGCTCAGGTTGGTATAAAGCTTGACGTTGATCGCCGAGGTGGCGCCGCCGGTTGGGTTGCCGTGGCAATCGGTCGGGCTGGTCGCCGTGCCGCCGGCGGTATTGCCACCGGTCGAGGTGGTCAGTTTGAGCTCGGTACCGCCGCGATGAATGACCGGATAGAACAGCGGCCCATCCTGATACGGAATGATGCGCGTCGGGTCAATGTAGGTCAGCGGCGGCGCGTAGAAAAAGGTAAAACCCCACGCCGGCTTGGTAGAACGATCGCGCGAAAAATCGTCGAGCGACGCCATCGTGACATTGGCAAAGCGATCAGCTTCGGTACCGTCACCGTTGGCGGTGTTGGGATCCTTGCCTTCGGTGAAGTTGTACCACTGATAGTAGTGGTAGAAGAGATAGGCAAGGCTGCCCGGTGAGAGTGAGGCATTCGGATCGTTCAACGACAGAATGCTGGTGCCGTTGAGAAAGCTGCCCAAGGCAGAAAACCAGTCGACGCCGGTAAGGTTGCTCATGGTTTGCCCGAGCGAATCGGGGGCACCAACGGTTTGGGCGACCGACAGCGCGGTGGCGCCGTGGTAGATCGTCTGCATCTCGCCGTAGACATTGATGAGTACATCGAGCGCGGTGACCAGCGCCTTCATGATGTCGCTGCCGGCACTTCCGTCGTTGAAGACCTTGAGGCCATTACCGATGGTCTGCAGTGCGTCCATGTAGAACTCCTGCACTGGCGAGTCACCGAACTCCATGACGATCTGGTAGTACTCCCGGCCGGCCGAGGTGCTGCCGCCGGTAGGCTGGTTCGCCGCGAATGCGGCCATGTTGCGCATCCACGAGGTGAGCCCGACGAATTGGGCGACCGCGACCTGGTTGGCCACCATGGCGCGATTGGTATAGGCGGAGAAGTTGTAGTCGCGCGCCTCAATGATGGCTGCGCTGTAGGCGGCTGCGTCGGCCGTGTTCTGCAGGCGAATTTTTTCGACGACCTGGCTGTTCATACCGTACATGGCATACAGCCCGAGAATCATCAACAAGGCGGCAAACAGCGAAAAAACCATGGCCTGCCCCCGTTGGCGTTTGACGCCAACACGGGACAGGCCTCGGACGGTTTGGCCGAACGGGGCTGGGGCGCTAACGGACGATGGCATCCTGCCCCATCCCCCCGGACCTTTAAATCGCTACTTGTTTTTTGTTTTAGTTCGAGTAGCTGTTCATCTTCTTATCTGTATTGGCTGCGGTGCCAGCAGCGCCAGCAGCGGTGCCTGCATTGCCAATGGCGGTGGAGGAGCCGGTACCGGCCACTTCACCGGCGAGGCCGGCAACCTGATTACGGATGGTCTTGCCGAACAGGCCATACACGCCGATGGCGGCAACAGCGATCAGCGCAACGATGATGATGTATTCGGTCATGCCTTGACCGCGCTGACTGGAACGACAAAAACGGCGCGCGGCGATTTTTTGGAACATGCGGTTCATTGCTTTCTCTCCCGGTATGAATTTGCTGAACAAGTTGCCGCAATCCGTATTTAATGAATCCGCTGCGGCTGGCGCTGCGACGGTTGTTCGTCTTTGGGCTGTAAGCAACCGTAAGCGACTGTAACCATCTGCCGCGGATTATGCGCGAAGTTATTGAAAAATGGGAGTGCCGTTTTCTGGGTTTTACATGTTTCGAGAACGATATATTGCTTGCATGAAACTTTCGTTTTCCATATTTTGGGCGCGTCGGGCACAATGCTGCGCGTTTCTGGAGATCGCCATGTCCACTCGTTTGTCGTTGTGCCGGGTCAGTTCGATGACCGTATTGTCAGTTAGTTTGCTACTCCTGCAAGCCTCGCCGGCCTTGGCCGACTACGCGGCTGGCCGCAAGGCGTGGCTTGCGCAGGACTACGCAACGGCCGCAACTGAGTTTGTTCAGGCGGCCAAGTCTGATGATGTGCGTGCGCAAAACGATCTCGGTGCGCTTTACCAAAATGGGCAAGGTGTCACGCAGGACGACACCCAGGCGGTGGCGTGGTATCGCAAGGCGGCCGACCGCGGCTATCTGCAGGCACAAACGAACCTCGGTTACATGTATGAAAACGGCCGCGGCGTGCCGATCGATTACGCGCAGGCGCGTGCCTTGTATCAGGCCGCCGCCGCGCATAACTGGCCACAGGCGCAAAACAATATCGGCGGCTTGTATGAGAACGCGCTTGGCGTGCAGCGCGATTATGGTGTTGCAATGCGCTGGTATCGCAAAGCGGCAGACCAGGGGTTGGCACAGGCGCAAACCAACGTCGGCTTCATGTACGAAACCGGCCGTGGTGTGCCGCGTGATCCTGTCGAGGCGATGAAGTGGTATCGCAAGTCCGCTGCGCAGAACTACGGCCAGGCCATGAACAATATCGGCGCGCTGTATGCGCGTGGTGCCGGCGTTGTCCAAAACCTGAATGTCGCCATCGATTGGTATCGCAAGGCCGCGGCTTTGAACAATGCACAAGCGGAAACCAATCTTGGTTATCTGTATGCCGTCGGTCGCGGCGTACCACAGGACGACAAGGAGGCTGCACGACTCTATCGAGCAGCGGCTGAACAAGGTTTTGCGCAGGCGCAGAACAACCTTGGTTTCATGCTCGCGGCCGGACGCGGTACGAAGCGCGACTATGCCGAAGCGAAGCAGTGGTACGAACAGGCAGTGGCACAAGGGTTGCCGCAAGCGATGAACAATCTCGCCGAGCTGTATGAGTTCGGACGTGGTGTCACGCAGGACAATTCAATGGCGATCCTTTGGTACAAGCGTGCCGCCGATGCCGGCTACGCGCTGGCGGCGCGCCGCCTGGTGGCCGTTTATGCGAACGGTGAGCTGGGTGAAAGCGTTGATCAAACTCGTGCGAGGATGTGGTCGGAACGAGCCCAATAGTGCGTTTCGTTGTGCGATCAACCATGCTGCGCTTGTCGCCGCGACTGATACTGCTTTTGCCGGGCATCCTGGCGCTGCTGTTCTATCTGCCGGCCATCGGGCATGGCTATGTCTGGGACGACACTTATTTCCTGCGCGACATGCCGTACCTGCGCGATCCCGCGCTGTGGTGGAAGACGCTGAGCCAGCCGTTGTTCGTTTCGCACAATTACTTCCGTCCGCTGCCGCTCCTGATGTTCGTCGCCGAGTCGCAGTTCCATGCGGCCGGTGTATTTCATCTCGTCAATATCCTGCTGCATGTTGTCAACACGACGTTGGTCGCTTTGCTGGCGCGCAGCCTGTTGCCCGGTGATGCGCGTGGTCGCTGGCGAGCAACATTGGCCGCGTGCGTGTATGCGCTGCATCCGGCGCTGGTCGAGAACGTGTGCTGGATTTCGGATCGCTTCGATCTGCTGATGACGACCTTCATCCTGCTTGCGCTATGGATCGAGACACGACGCTTTGCACTGCGTGACATCGTGTTGGGTATTTGTCTGCTGGGCGCGTTGCTGTCAAAGGAAACCGGCATTGTTCTGCTGGCCTTGTTGCCGCTCTGGCAATGCGCGCAACTCACACGCGCAAGCGATGTTGTAAGCATCGGCGCGTTGTTGCACGCATGGTGGCGTGCGCATTGGCGTAAGTATGTCGCCATGCTTCTGGCGTTGCTTGTCTACTTCACCTTGCGTTTCACAGCCTTCGGTTTTCTGTTCCGTGGCGATACACAAATGCATCCCGGCGATGCCGTTCAGCATCTGCTCTTGATCGGCAAGACCGTCGGCTGGTATTGCTCGTTACTGCTGTTTCCATTCGGACGCATGGCGCCGGTGCATCCGGGCAGCACACCGATCCTTTTGAGCGACATCGGCGCATGGCTTGGTCTGTTGTTGATCGCGGCCATGCTGGTGTTCGTGTGGCGTCGTCGCAATACACCAGCGGCGTGGTTACTGCTGATGCTGCTGGTTGCGATAGCGCCACAATCCAATCTGTTGCCGCTGACGATTGGCGACAACATCGTGCACGACCGCTACCTGATCCTGCCGGTGGCGTGCGCCGCTTTGTTGCTCGCACATGCCTTGCGTGATGGGGGAGAAAAGCCGCTGCGTGCGCTTGGTATCTGGCTGATGGCGGCAGGTGTCTGTGTCATGTTGATCGTGCCCCATTGGCGCAGCGAAGCGACGCTATGGACTTGGGCGTACGAGCAGCATCCGGAGTCGGAGATCGCCTCCGGTAATTACCTCGCGGTGCTCGTCAACGCGCAGCGTAATGACGAGGCGCTTGCCATGTGCGATCGCCTGATGGCCTGGCCGAAATATCGCGGTGGTGTGCTTGAAATGCGCGCCTTGCTGTTATGGCGCCAGCAGCGTTTCGACGCGGCGGCAGCAGCTGTACAGGCAGCATTGACGTTGCCAAGTGAAGACAACACCATGGGGCGCTTGATTCGCAGTGACTATTTCAATCTGTTGGCGCAAATCGACATGGATCGCGGCCGCTGGGCCGACGCCGAGCGCGATTTGCAGGCCTCGCTGCAACTGACGCCGTATTACGCACGCTCGTATTACATCCAGTCCATCTGGTACTACCGGCGCGGTCGTACACAGGAAGGCGACGCTTCGATGCAGACGATGCGTCGCTATGCGCTGCCTGAATACGCTGCCGCGTACGCCGAGGCCGTGGCGGCATTGCGCGAGTTATCCGTCAATGGCAAGGCCGACGGACTGAACAGCGAGCACAGAGACACGCACGTCAGCGCGCAATCCAGTTGAGCAGTGCGTCTTGCGCCGCTTGTCCGGCCGAGGCATTCGGGTGGTTGATGATGAACACGACGATCCACCATTTGCCCTTTTTGTCGCGCACGTAGCCGGCCATCGACTTTACGCCGTCGAGCGTGCCGGTCTTGATGTGGCCAGCGGTGGGTAGGTCTTTCAGGCGCTTCTTCATGGTGCCGTCGACGCCCGTCAACGGCAGTGAAGCAACGAACTCCGGCATCAGCGGACTTTGCCATGCGTTATTGAGCAGGCTGGCGAGGCTCTGCGCACTGATGCGTTCCGTGCGCGACAGGCCAGAACCGTTTTCGAGCACGAGCTCCGGGAAGTTAAGTCCTTTGCTGGATAGCCAGTTTTTGACCGCATTGACACTGCCTGCGGGCGTGCCGTCACCCAGCGTGAGGAAGAGCTGGCGCGCCATCACGTTGTTGCTGAACTTGTTGATGTCGCGAATGATCACTGCAAGCGGTGCCGATTCGATGTTGCCAAGTTGCATGGCATCCGGCGGCACGCGGGCATCGCCATAGCCGCTACCTGCATTGGCGCCATCGATGCGGCCGCCGAGCTCTTCCCACAATTGTCGGAATACGCCGTAGACGTATTGTGGATGATCGAGCACGCCGACGCTCATGGTTTGCGTGCCGCAGCTCTTTGGATAACTGCCGGTGATCAGCAGCGTGAAGCGATCGCCGCGGGGGCTGATGTCGGTACGCAGCCGATCGTGCCATTCGCCGCAATCGCCATCGATCACCGCGATTTGGCTGACGATGTTGAGATTGGCCGGCAGCGGCTCTGCCTGAATCTCCAGTTTTTGATTGGCGTTGTCATTGGCGACCGATAACTGCAGGCGAATGCTTTTCCAGTTCAGCAACAATGCATCCGGCTTCACGTTGTAGGGCCGCATCGGCTGGTCGTCGAATGGTGCATCGCCATTGTTCGCCGGCAGATTGAAGGCGCTGCGATCGAGCAGCAGGCGTCCCTTGATTTCGCGCAAGCCGTTCGCACGTAACTGACGCAGCAACAACCAGAATTGTTCAAAGGTAAGGCGTGGATCGCCGCTGCCTTTGAGATAAAGATCGCCATACAACACGCCGTCAACCGGCGCCGTGCGTGCGTACGCAGTCGTTTGCCACGTGTAGGCAGGCCCGAGCAATTCGAGGCCTGCATCGGTCGTGACCAGTTTCATGATTGACGCCGGGCTTCTGCTCGCATCGGGATTGAGCTGTACCACTGGCCTCTTCGCGCCGGCCTCCTGCACGATGACGCTGACGTCGGATTGTGGAATGGCGGCCAGCTTGAGCTGTTGTTCAACCGCCGACGGCAAACCGGCATGGGCTGACGTCGCGA
Organism: Rhodocyclaceae bacterium; assembly: GCA_035492055.1. Taxonomy (GTDB): domain Bacteria; phylum Pseudomonadota; class Gammaproteobacteria; order Burkholderiales; family Rhodocyclaceae. Next base: position 17,444 of record DATJJR010000086.1, read on the forward strand.
TGAAAGACAAGCAGGCGAGGGCGAAGAGGATGGCTTTCATTGCAGTTGGAAAGTAATGGGAATGATGACGTTCGATTTGCCGCCGGTGGCGATGCGTCCGGCGTGCATGGCGGCGCGTACGGCGGCATCGTCGAGCTCTGGATAACCGCTGCCGGCCGCCACATTGACCGAGAGGATGTTGCCGTCAGCATCACATTTCAGCAACAGATGTACCGTCCCTTCGTGATTGGCACTGATCGCTTCAGGGGGATACAGCACATATTGCGAGAGTTTGCGCAGTGCTTGCGCTTCCTGCGCTGCACGCATGCGCGATGGGCGTGGATTTGCAGCCGGCTTCGGCGGTTGCGGCGCCTTTTCTGCCGTGGCGATGGTGTTCTTGTCAAGGATGGATGGATCGGCAGTATCCGGCGTCAGCGCCCGTGGCGGCGGTTGCACCAGCGTGACGTTCAACCGTTGCTGAGACGCAGGCGCAACTGTGCCTTTCGCCAGGAGGGCGAGATGCAGCACAGCAGAGACAACGAGCGCAAGGCTCAGTCGGGCGACAGGCGTCATTTAGGAAGGGTGGTAGGTCGGCACTGATACGACACATTCGAATCTATTCTGCTATAAGGCGAGTCTGACTGTAGGGGGCTGGAAGTGAAGAAAATCTGCCGTAATTGTTTGTTCCGTATTGCGTTCTACGGCGTGCTTGCGCTGGGGGTGAGTTTTGCCGCGGTCGTGCAGGCTGCACCGGATATTTCAGCGGTGACATTTGGCGTCACCATCGAGCGCGGCGATGTGCGTACAGCACGTAACTGGCTCGATGACGGCCTGCCGCCGGAATTCGTCGGCGATCGTGTCGGTACCGGTCTCATGATTGCGGCCTGGGAAGGCAACGTGCCGATGATGGAAGTGTTTTACCAACACGGCGCACGTCTGGATGCCGTGAACTCAAACGGCGAGCAGGCACTGCAGCTGGCCGCTTTCAAGGGCAACATGGAAGCGGTCAAGTGGTTGCTTGACCATGGCGCATCAGTCAATCGCGCCGGCAATCAATGGAGCGCGCTGCAATACGCGGCATTCAACGGCTATCGCGATTTGGTGCAATACCTGATCAGTCGCGGTGCGGATGTGAATGCGCGTGCACCGAATGAAGCGACGGCGTTGATGCTCACGGCGCGCGAAGGACGCGCCGATATTGCCGAAGACTTGATCAAGGCCGGTGCTGATCCGCGTCTGACCAACGACCTGGGCGAAACCGCATTGGTCTGGGCGATGCGTCATGACAATCTGGATGTTGCTCGTGTCGTGAGTTCGCCCGAAGCGTTTGCCAACGCCGTGCGGGCGCAGCCGGCGACGCCGCAGGTGGCGATGCGTTCGATCCCCGCGTCGTCTCAGGTCGAAGACTTGCTGCGCCGCATTCGCCAATCTGAAGCCAACAATTTGCCGACCGCCGGTTTGCGTCGTCAGCTTGCCGTGGCCGTGGAGCGCATGCATAACGATAAGCAGCGTGAAGCAACTGATGCGGCTGCCAAGGATGCTGGTGCCGTGAAGGGCATTGTCATTACTGCGCAGCGTCAAGGGGGCGGCGAGAAGGCTGAAGTGGTGTACGGCAACAGCACTTCTGCTGCGTCAACGGCAACACCAGGCGCATCGCCAGCAGGTTCAGCGCAAACGAATGCGTCCCCTGCATCGACATCGGTGCCAACACCAGCAACGCAAAAACAACCCGACAATATTTCAATTCTGCTGGCACGTATTCGCGCCGCCAAGGCGAAGGGACAACCGACCGATGCGCTGCGCAAGCAATTGATGGATGCGGTGACGACGTATCGGTAATGGAGCGACGGTTGATGTGTCAGTGTGCACTCGCAAGCTGACCATAAACGGCAGTTGCCAGCTTCGCCAATTCGGCCTTGTCCATGTCTGCGGACAAGGCATAACCGAATTTGCCATCGATCCAGTAGAAAACATTGACCGGCCCTTCCTGCGCAAAGCGGAAGGCGGTTTCTTGATTGCGCGGATTGTCGGTAGACACGTAGAGTGTGACGCGCCGACCGGCTGCATCGTTGTACATGAATTGTGCGACCGGGCCGCTTGCGCCGGGTAACAGGCGTCCGCCGATCAGGTCGTAACCGAGCATGCCGAGGCTGGGCGGGCGCACATTGGCATTCAGCCGTTTCGACAGCCACGTGATGAGTTGGTCTTCATGCTCGGCGCTGATTTCGACCGGCCGCTTCATGTCCGGACTGTAGACGACATGCGCGATGGCGGCCTGATGCGGTAGTGTCGCCAGAGTGTTGTCGATGGCGGCGATATCGTGCGATGGTGTGTCTGGCGTCCATGCACCACGCGCCAGCCAGCCAGCGCTGCCACTGGCAACAACAAGCAGCACACTCGCAGCGATGCGTTGCAGCGACGACAGAGGCCATGCGCGGAAACGTGTCGTCGCCGATGTTGCACGCGTGAAGCGTACCGGAATCTCTTCGTTCAACACCGGGTTGAAGAGCGCCTTGATCCCTTGATCCTGCTGGCGATAGGCGTTCAGCGTGGCTGCGAGTTCGGGGTACTCGGCCAACAGAGCTTCTACCTCGAGGCGTCGCTGCGTCGGCAGCTCGCCGTCAAGGTAGGCGTTGAGTTCTTCGTCAGTGATGGGGGGCTGGATATTCATCGCACGACTTTCAATGCAGCATGTTCTGCTTCAAGCAAAACGCGTAATTGCGCCCGTGCGCGCGACAGGCGCGACATGACGGTACCTGGCGGACAACCAAGCGCTTCAGCGGCTTCGGCATAGGACATTTCTTCCAATGCGACCAGCAGCAATACTTCACGATACTCATCCGGCAGTTTGCGCAAGGCGCGGTCGAGATCGCGTAGGGCGAGCGTATCGCCTTGGCGAGCGCGGTCGGGAATGTCGGACATTTCGTCCTCCATTGAAATCACCACAAGGCGCGGCTTGCGAACTTGATCGACGTGCAAATTGTGCATGATGCTGAACAGCCACGCTCTGATATCGCCTTCACCATGCCACGACGAAAGGCGTGTCCAGGCTTTCTCCAGCGTGTCCTGCACCAGGTCGTCGGCCGCAGCGACACTGCCGAGCAAGGCGCGTGCGTAGCGGCGCAGGCTCGGCAGGCAGGCCAGCGCCTGCACTTCACGTTCGCTGGGGTTGACCATGCGCCCGATCAGTAGGCTGTGCCCAGTGTCAGCGCAGGGTCGATCTGCCAGGTTTCGCTGACGATATGGCCGTCGCGCGACACGATGACATAGCGCACCTTGATGGCCTGCTTGCCTTCAAACTTCACGTTGGCGGTGACGGTACTGCCTTTCGGATTGCTGGATTCTTCCAACTTCTCCACGCTGACCTTCAGCATCCCCTGGGCCTTGGTGAATTTTTCCCACACGGCACGGATGTTCTGCGTGCCGACATAGGTTCCGTCGAGCGAGCCGCCAATCCAGTTGAGGCTTGCATCCGGTGCGTACTCGGCCATCAGCGGATCAACGTCCCCCATGCCGATGGCGGCGAAGTGCTTCTGTGCTTCATCTGCAGCCGGGCCGGCCACGGCGCTTTGAATCAATGCAACTTGCGAGAGCGCCAGCAGACAAGTAACCAGCGTGATTTTCTTGAACATGGGACTTCCTTCCAGAAAAAGCGGCATTTGCCGCAAAACCTTCTCTGTTGGGATGGACGTGGGTTGTTCCGAATTTATTCCATCTTGCCGGAAAAACTTTTGAGAAGCGTGCCGAAATGCCACCGTCGGCAGTAAACCGCTTATGTTGTCAGGCAGCGTTGGTTTCCTGTCACCCTATCAATCCATTCCGGCTACGCTGGGCCATGTTTATCAAGGTTGGTGCTCATCTTCGCCAGCTACCTGACTGAGTCAGATCGAGCATGCTTGAGCGTTTGCGCCGAACAGAATAAATCACTACATGTCACTTTCACTTTTTGCGCCGCTCTTGTATCTCTTCGCCGGTATCTGCATGGGGCGATCGCCTGTGGATATCAGAAAGCCCGCATCGGCATTACTGTCGAAGGCGGTCATCCCGCTAGTCATCATCTACAACATTGCCACGTACAAACCTGGGATTGTCGTTGTCGTGCTGGGCACGATTTCCATGATGGGCGTTATGGCGGCTCTTGGACGGCTGTTTATTCAGGACGCTGTTCGCAGACTTGGCTTTTTCTATTTCAACATTGGTTGGCTCGGACTGCCGGTGGCAGCGGCCTTGTTCGGTGATGGCGCTGCCTCATTGTTCATTGCCGCTTACATTGGAAGCACTATTTTTGGTAACTCCATTGGTGCGCTGATGCTCGCTGGCAGCACACATCAAAAGAGCCGAGTGCTGCGGGTCATCCAGTCACCGCCAGTGCTTGCAGTACTGATTGGCGGCCTGCTCATTCCTTTCGGAGAAAACATAGAAGCGCATCTTGATGTCGCATATGGGGTGTTGAAGTTTCTGTTGAGTTTTCTTGGGATGGCCATTTTGGGCATTTGGCTTGCAGAAAGTGGGGTGCGGCCACGTGATGTGAGGGAGGAATTTTTCCCTTACGTCTGCAAGCTGGCGACTTCGTGTGTACTGATCACATTCTTTGTCTGGCTATGCACGGTGTTGGATGTCCAACTGGTCACCCGGAATGTGCCAGCGCTGTATTTGATATGCCTGTTACCGCCGGCGGCAAATATCGTGGTCCTGGAAACCCATTATCGTCAGAGCGGTGCCTCTGCGAAGATGATTGCTGCCGGCACATGTATCAGTCTGGCGGCAATCTTCGTATATGCCTGCTTGCTTCGGTACGCTGCAACATGAGTGTGGCGCTCAATGTACAAGCGTGCGGGCTGGCGTATTGACCCGGTAGGCACAATTGCCAACTGGCACAGCAACATGCTCCTTGATCGTAGACTGATCGCTGTCTAGCAACCGATGTGAGTCCTTGAGTTTTGTGATGCTTTGGCGGAAAAGCTGAAATTGCATCGGCAGTAGTTGCCAACCGGCAAATACTGCCGGCTGAATTGTCCTGAAGCATGCCTATACACGCTGCCATCGACAAAGCCAGAGGGTAGTCCCTTGGGCACCATACTTGCATCCCTATCAGCAAATTTGTTTTTCTGGAGATTGCTGATGTCACTTTCACTTGCCCCCATCATTGCGATAGGTACGCTTTCCGGCAACTTGCCAACGGGTTCGGGTGCAAGAACTCAAGCTGGCCCATCTATTGCGCCAGGACCCTCTCCGTCCAATGTTGTGTCGCTTGATGAAAGCAACGCCGTCACTGATGTCCTGCTTCAGCCTTTCTCAACACCGCAGGTCACGCCGAATGGCGCATCGCCCAGCGATTTCCAGCGGGCGCTTCTGCTTGCCCAGGAACAACTTGAGCAATTGAAAGCATAAGTCGGCTAGGCAGTTGACTGCTCCCGCTCTTTCGCAACAGAGGTGACAAACAATGTCTGTAAATCCAATTTCCACGTCCGGTGTTGGCGCCACTTATCCCGCTGCAACACGAAAGGGAAGCGCCGCTTCGAATGACAATACGGCTTTTGCCGATTGGTTAAACCAGTTTCAAGGCGCTTCACAATCCACATCCTCCTCGAATACGAGTACAGGTCAGAACCTGCCCGTTGATCTTTCGAAGGCGACGGCCGGTTTTGCGGCGCATCTACCGAGTGGCCTCACGATAGGCATGGTCGCTTTGGGCCCTGTCAGCAGCAGTGATCTGCAGCAAATGGCGCAAAGCGTTGAACAAGAAGTTGTCGATGCAGAAAATGGCACGGCAGGCGGCAGTGTGTCGTGGACGGGCACGCCCTCTGGTACTGGAAACGGTGCTTCGAGTGGGACAAATGCTGCGAGCGGACCTGTCGGCATGTATGACATCCTGCCAAATGGCGTTGAGCTCATGGCCTATAGCGCTGGCACGGCAAAGGGTGGTCCTGCTACGCAAGATATGGCCAATGAAATGGATCTTCTGCTGGCCAACCT
>DATJJR010000087.1:0-25912 GCA_035492055.1 Rhodocyclaceae bacterium
CCGTGGAAATTCTGAAATGAAATCTGGGGTCGATTAAATCCTGCGTGTTCCAACCTTGTCCATAAATCTATGGACATACGGCCGTCGACCAATATGGGAGCATCGCCATACGGAAAATGCTCATTGCTTTTGGTCAACCCAAGCAAGGCATCACAAAACAATACTTAGTGGGGAGATACGTCGGTAACGAATACGGGTGATCCCTGGTATGGCATCTATCGGCGGCGATGGCGCGGCGTTATCTGTAGATGCAACGCAGACGCATTCGGTGCAGAGTGCTCTTCCCTACTGTACTGCGAGGGATGTCACGATGCTTTGCAAGCCTCCTCATCGAGACTTGGTCACTCAAATGTCATGATCGAGTAACACTCAGTCGTGCCACGTCGATCACTCCAACCTCCTGCTTTTGATGAGCGGGCAGTGTGTTCTATACGTGGGCAATTTCCCCTGCAAACCCACAGGTTTAAGTTGATTTGGCATAGTGGACGATTTACGTTCGTTCGCTGGTTTTCAGGGAACAATTTTTAGAACAAGAAGGAATCTCCGATGAGAGGCCGTGCTCACCTCCCTACCTTGCGACTGTCGCCGATTTCGGATTCGTTGTCCGCGATGCGCCCAAGCCATCACCGCATTCAAGCCGCCATGGCAGGCGTGCCGCTTGCGATCCTGCTCGCGATGACGGGGAATCCCGCCTGGGCGGCCGGCGCAAATGGCGCTGCCGGAAACCCTGGGATCAGCGGCTCTCCCACCGGGAACTCCGGCGGCCCCGGCGGGCCGGCAGCGCCGGGCTCCGGCGCAAATGATCCGGGCGGTTTCGGCGGCAACGGCGGCAACGGTGGCGACGGCACCAGCATAGCAGTGGGCGATACATCCGCAGGCGGCAACGGTGGCGCCGGCGGTACAGGCGGCGACGGTGGATCGGCCTCGCCGGCGACCGGCACTACCTTGACCAACACCGGAAACCTGAGCGGCGGGGCCGGCGGCGCAGGCGGCAACGGTGGCGTCGGCGGGAACGCGATCACCAACGGCCACAATTTGCAGGAGAACGGCGGTGCCGGCGGCAGCGGCGGCGCAGGCGGGATGGGCGCCGTCGGCATGACCGCTTCTTCCGGCGCCACCATCGTCAACAGCGGAACCATCACCGGCGGCAACGGCGGCGCCGGGGGGAACGGCGGCGGTGCCGGCGGTGCCAACGGCATCGGTTCCGACGGCAACACGGCAAACGGCGGCGTAGGCGGCGTGGGCGGCGCAGGCGGGATAGGCGCCGCCGGCGTGACTGCTTCCGACTCCACTATCGTCAACAGCGGAACCATCATCGGCGGCAACGGCGGTGCCGGGGGGAGCGGCGGCAATGGCGGCATTGCCTTCGGCAGTCCCAGCGGCACCACGGCAAACAGCGGCAATAGCGGTAGCGGCGGCGCGGGCGGCAACGGCGGCAATGGCGGCAACGGCATTTCCGGCTCGCATCTCACAATCACCAACACCGGCACCATAAGCGCAGGCGCCGGCGGTGCCGGCGGCGGTGGCGGTGTGGCCGGCAGCGCAAACGGAAGCGACATAAACACCGTCGGCTTCGCCGGTGTCGACGGCGTGAGCGGCTTTGCGGGGGGCAACGGCATCACCGGCTCGGATTTGTCGGTAACCAACAGCGGCACGATCAACAACGGCATCACCTTCACCGGCGGCGTGAACAGTCTGACGCTGCAGGCCGGTTCGACGATCAATGGCAATGTCGTGGCATTCAGCGCAGCCGACACGTTGGCCCTGGGCGGCAGCACCAATGCGAGCTTTGACGTGTCGCAGATCGGCCCGGCGGCGCAATACCGCAACTTCGGACTCTTCGAAAAGAGCGGCAGCAGCACCTGGACACTGACCGGCACGACGGCTGCGACAACCAATTGGACGGTCAGCGGCGGCCTGCTGAATTTCTCGGCGGCCAATAACTTCGGCGCCTCGGGAACGATCACGCTCAACGGCGGCGGCCTGCAATGGGCGAGTGGCAATACGACCGATATCTCTTCGCGGCTGACGGCCATCGGCGCCGATGGCGCTACGTTCGACACCAACGGCAACAACGTCGCCTTAGCCACCGCCCTCGGCGGCACGGGCAGCCTGACCAAAACCGGCGCAGGTGCCTTGAACATCTCCGGACAGAATAATTACTCCGGCAACACCACGGTATCGCAAGGCACGCTGCAGTTCGATACATACACACAGAGCTCGGCCCAGACCGTGGGGATCGGCGCACGTAGCACGACCGACTACGGCAAGCTCAACGTCACCGGCACGGCAACGTTCAATGCCGGCGCCAATCTCGCCGTGGATGTCGCCAGTATCAACACACTCGCCAACGGCCAGACGTTGACGGGCGTCATCAGCGCCGGGACCCTGAACGCCACCACTTTCAATGTCACTGACAATTCCGCGCTGCTCAACTTCACCGCGGTCCTCAACGGCAACACGGTCAACCTTGATGTCACCAGTGGCACCACCATCTCCGGCGCCGCCAGCACCCAAGCCATGACGCCTGCTTATGCAGCCGCACGTGTCCTCGACACATGGAGCAACAGCGGCGACACGGGCACCGTCATCAGCGCCTTCAACCGTCTGCCCGACCAGGCCAGCGTCGTCCGAGCGGTCTACCAAACGCTGCCTCAAAACAGCGGCGCTCAGGCAACGATGAGCGCACTTTCCAGTATCAACCGTATCATCGCCGGCCGCTTCACCAGCATCGGTTCAGGCATATCCACCGGTGAAGGCAACGCCAACAAGCAAGTCTGGATCAAGCCTTTCGGCTCCCATGCCAGCCAGAACGACGAAAACAACGTTTCCGGATTCAGCGCCGACACCTACGGTCTTGCCGCTGGCGTGGAAACGGACATGGGCAGCGAAGCTGGCACCAGGGTGGGACTGTCGTATGCCTACGCCAGCACGCGCGTCAGCGGCAACACCGCCCTGAGCGGCACGGACAGCGGTACCAAAATCGACAGTAGCGTGATCACTGTTTATGCCAGCAAACTGCTCAGGGAAGATCTCGCCCTGAATCTCCAGCTCGACACCGGCTGGAACAACAACCGCACGACCCGCAACATCAACTTCGGCGGCCTCAGCCGCATCGCCAACGGCAGCTATGGCGCCCTCAGCTTCCATACCGGCGCTGGCGTGTCGAAAGCCATTTCCATTGATCAAGCCGATACCTTCATTCCGTCCGTACGGATCGACTACACCCGCCTCAAGGGACGTTCTTACACCGAAACCGGCGCGGATGCCTTGAACCTCAGTGTGGATGGTCAAACCACCGAAGCCTTTGTCGCCGGTATGGACGGGCGCATCGTCCATGCCATCAACGCACAATCGCAACTGGAAGCAAACGTCGGTGCAGGTTACGACCTGATCAATGACAAGGGCGATCTCGTGGCCACCTATGCCGGCACGCCGGGACAGAGTTTCACGACAACGGGATTGAGTCATGGCCCGTGGTTGTTCAAGACTGGCTTGGGTTATACCTACAAGCTCAAGCAAGGTACCGACATCCTTGTGCGCTACGATGCAGAAGGACGCTCAGGATTTGTGAATCAGGGTGCATCGGTCAAGGCGGCGTGGCTGTTTTGAATTTCGCATGTACCGATGCAAGTTGCTTCGTAAGAAACGTCTTGGCTAAAAATAAGCCGGTAAACAAATACAAAAAGAAAGCCGCCTCGTCAGGCGGCTTTTTTTATTCCCTTGTGCAGTAGTAGGGTGCCTAACGAGGCCAAGTCTTTGTTTAGCGATATTCACAAGCGTGCGGCAAGAAAATTAACCAGACCGCCAATCACGACCAAATGGACAAAAAGCGCACCGCCCAGAAACAAAGGAGCCAGACCAGCGGAACGAATACGAACCAGCGTTGTACCCAATCCCAGACCGATCATGCCAGCGGCCAACAGTGCTGCGCCCGCGGACAACAGTCCGTGCACGATTTGCGGCGGCACAACGCCAAGCGAATTGATGCCGGCAACCGCGATAAAGCCGAGTGCGAACCACGGCATGTGCCGCCAATGTTGTGCGCTGCTTTCGCCGTCACGCTTACGCATACCCAGTGCAAACAGGAACGGCATCAGCATCAGGACGCGCAGCATTTTCACGACCACGGCGCTCTTCTCGATACTGTCGCCATCACCTGACACGATGGCAACGACTTGCGCCACTTCATGCACGGTCGAGCCGACATACACGCCAAAGACGCTGTGCAGCGAGGCTGGTCCCCAATGATCAATCAGCGGATACAAGCCCATGCCGAGCGTTCCGAACAGCACGACGGTACCGACTGCAGACGTCACTTTCTCGGCCTTCACATCCTTCAGCATCGGTGCCGTGGCTGCCACTGCAGCGGCGCCGCAGATGGCGCTGCCGACGGCAGTAAGCAGCGAGGTCTGCAAATCCAAGCCGAACCAGCGACAACCCAACCAGAGGCCGAGTGCAAGCGTGGATACCAGCATGAAAATGTCGACCGCGATGCCGCGTTCGCCAATCGACAGGATCTGTTGCAGGCTGAGATGAAAACCGAAGAGCACGATGCCCCAACGCAGCAAGTGCTTCTGCGCGAATTGAATGCCGTCGTGCAAATTGCTATTGGGCAGCGACGACCAAGCATTGCCCACGGCAACACCGATCAGGATGCCCACCGCCGCGGAGCTCAGCCCGAAGCGGGAAAAGACCGTGTCATCGACAAGGAACGTCGAGACAGCCAGAACAAGGCCGACCAGCGCCAGTCCGGGCAGAAGAGAAATCAGGCGTTGTTGCATTTGGACGCTCCCGCAGTGAAGGAGCGCCCATTCTGGGTTGGGCTATTTGATTAGTAAAACGGATTATTTAGAAGTTATCTATCTGTTTTTCAGATCATCCAAGAAAGAGCTTGTACACCGGGTTGGCACTCTCGTCCTGATAGCTGTAGCCAAGTGCCTTGAGGAAAGCACCGAAGGCTTTCTTGTCTTTTGGCGGCACCTGCATGCCGATCAAGACACGGCCAGAGTCAGCGCCATGGTTACGGTAGTGGAACAACGAAATATTCCAGTTGCCGCGCACACGCTCCATGTGCTCGAAGAAATTCATCAGTGCACCGGGACGCTCAGGAAACTCAAAGCGATACAGGATTTCGTTCGCCATGGATTGCGGTGCATGCCCACCAACGAGATGGCGGATGTGCGACTTTGCGGTCTCGTCATCGCTGAGGTCGAGCGTGGCGAGGCCATGTTTCTTGAGCGAAGCGACCAGCGTCGCTGTCTCGGCACGGCCGGACACCTGTACACCGACGAAGATGTGCGCCTGTTGCGGATCGGCGTAGCGATAGTTGAATTCGGTCACAGCACGCTTGCCGAGCAACGAACAGAATTTCTTGAAGCTGCCTGGCTGCTCGGGAATTGTCACGGCTAGGACGGCTTCACGCTGCTCGCCGACCTCGGCGCGTTCGGCAACGAAACGCAGGCGATCGAAGTTCATATTGGCGCCGGAAGCCACGGCCACCAGCGTCGCATTCTTCGCCTTGTATTTCTCGGCCCAGGCCTTGGCGCCTGCGAGCGCGAGCGCGCCAGAGGGCTCCAGAATCGAGCGTGTATCTTCGAACACGTCCTTGATCGCGGCGCAAATCGCATCAGTATCAACGCTGATCATGTCGTCGACGTATTCGCGGCAGAGGCGGAAGCTTTCCTGGCCAACGTATTTCACAGCGGTTCCGTCGGCAAAAAGGCCGACGCTTTCAAGCCGTACTCTTTTCCCCGCTGCGAGCGAACGCGTCATCGCATCGGCATCGAACGTCTCGACGCCGATCACCTTGGTGCCTGGCCGCACACGCTTGATGTATGCCGCCACGCCGGCAAGCAAACCGCCGCCGCCGACCGCACAAAATACGGCATCGATCGGATCGGAATGCTGGCGCAGGATTTCGAGCCCGATGGTGCCTTGTCCGGCAATCACTTCGGGATCGTCGTAAGGGTGCACGAAAGTCAGCTTCTGTTTTTTCTCAAGCTCAAGTGCGTGCGCATAGGCTTCGTCGAAGGACTCGCCGGCAAGTACGACCTCACCGCCGCGTGCCTTGACTGCATTGACCTTGATCTGCGGCGTCGTCATCGGCATGACAATGACAGCGCGACAACCAAGGCGTTTCGCGCCCATCGCCACGCCTTGTGCATGATTGCCCGCAGAGGCACAAATCACGCCACGCTTACGCTCATCAGCACTCAAGCTGGAAAGCTTGTTGTAGGCACCGCGCAGCTTGAAGCTGAATACCGGCTGCATGTCCTCGCGCTTGAGATGAACACGATTGCCGATGCGCGTCGACAGATTGGGCATGAAGTCCAGCGGCGATTCAATCGCCACGTCGTAGACACGGGCATTGAGAATTTTTTCGAGATAGTCGGGGCCGGCCGGCTTCTGTTTTTTCTTGGCGGTCATGGCAAAACAAGGTTCGGCAAAGGCGCTAGGTTACAGGCCGCACGCCTTACGGGCAACCGTTGCAGACAAGCGCTGCCCAGCAGCTTCGGGTACAGTCGCGCGAATCATTCCATTCGCCATGACCGATCCTCAATTGGGCCTCGCCGGCCTTTTTCTCGTCAGCTTTCTTGCCGCCACCTTGCTGCCGGGCGGCTCCGAAGCCGCTTTTCTTGCGTTCATTGCAACGTGGCCGGCGTATCGGATGGAGGCGCTGTGTCTCGCCACGCTGGGCAACACACTAGGCGGCATGTCGAGCTACGCACTCGCATGGCTGTTACCGGGAAAAGTAAAAGAAAAAATCAATGCACGGCTGGGCAAGAAAACACTCTCGCTGGCACGGCGTTGGGGCACATCGACATTGCTGCTCGCCTGGACGCCGGTAATCGGCGACTTTCTCTGCCTTGCCGCCGGCTGGTTACGCTTGCCGTGGTTGCCTTCCGCACTGTGGATGGCGTTAGGCAAAGGTGCGCGCTATGCCATGTTGATGGCCGGCTGGCAGTTGCTCACAACTTGATTATGATAGGGCGCATCAGGGGAGTTTCATGAACGACGAATTGTTGATCATCGCGCTGCATCTGCTTGCAGCACTTGCCGCCGGCGGCATCATCGGCATTGAACGCGGTCACCATGCGCGGCCGGCGGGATTCCGCACGCATGCGCTGGTATGTCTCGCCACGTGCGCGCTGATGATGATGGCCATCAAGCTGCCCAACGGCGTGGCCGTTGCACAAGGCATCGTCACCGGCATCGGCTTTCTCGGCGCCGGTGTGATCTTCAAGGAAGGGCTGAACGTACGCGGCCTGACCACTGCCGCCGCAATCTGGATGACCGCCGCGCTCGGCATTCTCATCGGTAGCGGCCTGTATTTGGTCGCGGCAGTCACCACAATGCTGACCCTGATCGTGCTGACGCTATTCCGTTGGCTCGAAGTAAAGATACCGACACTGGCCTACGGTGAACTCGACATCAGCTTCGCGCGCAACGCCGTCATGCCGGAAAGCGAACTGATCGCCCTTCTGCATACGCATGGTTTCAGCGTTTCCAATATCAGCTACCGCACCAGCGGCGACGGCAACCTCTTTTCATACAACATGGTCATCCGCACCACACGCCCGGGTGACATTTCACGCTTGTCGTCCAGTCTCCGCGACATGCCTCAAGCCATCTCGTTCGCGATTCAGACAACCAGCAACGACCTGGTGAACTAGAACGCGCCGTCGTACACCAGCTTGCCGTCAATCAGCGTCATCTTCACCTTGCCCGGCAGCGCATAACCGAGGAAGGGCGTGTTCTTGCCCTGGCTCTTGAGGTTGCTGCGGCTTACCAGCACGTCGGCATTCGGATCGAATACACAGATGTCGGCCGCTGTACCGACAGCCAGCGAGCCTGCGCAAATACCGAGAATTTTTGTCGGCTCGATCGTCACGCGAGCAAGTGCCTTGACCAGCGGCACCTTCATTTCCTTCGCCCACTTCAAGGTTAGCGGCAACAAAAGTTCGAGACAGGTTGCCCCGACTTCAGCTTCGCCGAACGGCACTTGTTTGCCATCGTCATCGACCGGCGTGTGATCTGAACACAGCGCATCGATCACGCCGTCCACCAGACCTTGACGTAATGCATCGCGATCGCGCTGGCTGCGCAACGGTGGATCAAGTCGTGCATGCGCATCGAAGAAGCCGATGTCGTTTTCGCACAGATGCAGATGATGCGCCGACACGTCGCAGGTTACGCGGATGCCTTGCCCGCGGGCGATGCGAATCATGTCCAGCGCGGCCGACGACGACACGCGCGTGATGTGCAGGCGCACGCCGGTTTCCTGAGCAAGCAACAGCAGCGAACCGAGCGCAATGGTTTCAGCCGCGACCGGAATCCCTTTCAGACCAAGGCGTGCGGCCACTTCGCCATCATGCGCAACACCACCCTTAGCGAGATACGGATCCAATGCCTGCAACCAGACGGGGTAATCAAACGTCGCCGCATACTGCATGGCGCGCATCGCCACCTGCGTATCGACAATCGCCGCATTGGCCTGGCCGAAGGCAATGCACCCGGCCTCGGCCAGTTCCGACATCTCGGTCAGGCGCTGACCAGCAAGGCCGGTAGTCAGCGCACCGACCGGATATACGTTGGCGAACTCGGGCAAGCGTGCGCGATGCTTCAGCATTTCCACCAGGCCCGGCTCGTCGAGCACAGGGTCGGTGTCCGGCGGACAAGCGAGGCTGGTCACGCCACCGGCGGCAGCGGCGGCCATCTCTGATTCGAGTGTGGCCTTGTATTCGAAGCCGGGTTCACGCAAACGTGCCGACAGGTCGACAAGGCCCGGCGCGACAACCAGGCCGGTCGCATCGATGGTCGCACTGGCGTCGAAGCCGGTCGGCGCCGTGCCAATGGCAGCAATGCGGCCTTCCGCGATGTACACGTCGGTTTGCTGGTCCAAACCACTGGCCGGATCAATGACACGGCCGCCTGTAATCTTGAGATTCATACGCTCACTCCCTTGCCACTGCCGGCAAGCATGTCCATCACCGCCATGCGCACGGCGATGCCGAAGGTCACCTGCGGCAGGATCACGGCCTGACCGCTGTCGGCCACGGCCGAGTCGATCTCGACGCCGCGATTCATTGGTCCCGGATGCATGACGATGGCGTCAGGCTTGGCAAACTGCAACTTTTCAGGCGTCAGTCCGAAGGACTTGAAATATTCCTGCGTGCTTGGCAACAGCGCGCCTTCCATGCGCTCATTCTGCAGACGCAGCATCATTACTACATCGACGCCGCGCAGGCCTTCCTTCATGTCGTGGAACACGCGTACGCCAAGGCGCTCGACGCCGGTCGGCAACAGTGTTTTCGGCGCGATCACGCGAACTTCCGGCACGCCGAGTGTGGTGAGGGCATGAATCTGCGAACGCGCCACGCGTGAATGCAGTACATCGCCGACGATGGCGACGACCAGCTTCGTGAAATCCTTTTTGTAGTGCCGGATCGTGTACATGTCGAGCAGGCCCTGCGTCGGATGCGCATGCCGGCCGTCGCCGGCATTGACGACATGGATGTGATCCTTGCCAGTGGCATCCAGGTGCTGTGCAATCAGATATGGCGCGCCCGAAGTTGCGTGGCGCACAATAAACATGTCGGCCTGCATCGCGGCGAGATTGTCGACTGTGTCAAGCAGCGATTCACCCTTGGAGGCGCTGGACGTGTTGATGTTCAGATTGATGACATCGGCCGACAGACGCTTGGCGGCAATCTCAAACGTAGTACGCGTGCGCGTCGAGTTCTCGAAGAAGAGGTTGAACACACTCTTGCCGCGCAGATTGGCCACCTTCTTCACCTCGCGCTCCGCGACTTCGGTAAAAGGCTCGGCAGCATCGAGAATGCCGTGGATGATTTCACGCGGCAGGCCTTCGATGGTCAGAAGGTGTTGCAGTTCGCCGTGCTTGTCGAGCTGCGGGTTGCGCGTGGTGAAGGGCAAAGTCATGGGTGCGTGTCCTTCAATGTGAGGGATAGATTTCGTGCTGCGAACCGTTGAAAAAGCTTTCCAGGATCAGACGCGCCGCTTCGGCATCGACAACGGCTTTGCGTTCCTGCCAGTTGAGACCGCGCTCGCTCAATTCCTCTTCGGCGATCATCGAGCTGTAGCGCTCGTCGACCAGCGCCACCGGCAGCTTGAACCGACCGTACAGCTGATTGGCGAAGCGGCGGCAGCGCGCACTCATTTCGTGTTCGCTGCCATCCACATTCATTGGCAAACCAACGACGAGCAGATCAGGATGCCATTCGGCGATCAGCTTCCCGATGGCGGCAAAGCGTTGCGCATTTTCAAGGAAGGTCAGCGTGGCAATCGGCCGTGCCGTACCGATCATTTCCTGGCCGACCGCAATACCGATGCGTTTGGTACCGAAATCAAAACCGAGGGCAAGGCGATTGCCAGGTCGAGCCGGCGCCGCGCCCTCAGGCATGACCAGCCACGTCGGAAAGGTTTGCGAAATCCACGCCGAGCATGTGCATGGCTGCGGCCAGTCGTTCTTCGGGCGGCATTTCGAAAATGATGTGCGGATCGGCAGCGACGGTGAGCCATGCGTTTTGCGCCAACTCCCATTCAAGCTGGCCGGCAGTCCAGCCGGCGTAACCGAGTGTGATGAGCGTCTCGATCGGTTCGTGTCGCTCGCTCATGGATTGCAGAATGTCGCGCGAACTGGTCAGCCCGATTTGATCGTTGACTTGCAGGGTTGCCTGCCATGTCCCGAGCGGGCGATGCAGGACAAATCCGCGCTCCGGCTGCACCGGTCCGCCGAAATACACCGGCTGACGGCTGAGATTAGGGTTTTCGAGTGCCAGGCCGACACGCTCAAACAGCTCTGCCAGCGTCATGTCGGTGGGACGATTGACGACGATGCCCAGCGCGCCTTGCGCGTTGTGCTCGCAGATGTAGGTCAGTGTTCTGGAAAAATTGGGATCGGCCATGGCGGGCATGGCGATCAGGAACTGGTGGGTGAGATTGACGTCGTCCATTTCTCCCCGATATTTTACTAGAAAACCCGTCACTGCTTTGTGTCGATCATGCATTCACAGTGTCGACACAAAATGGGCGCTCAGAACAGTTCAATGTTCGAAGCCGCAACCTCCCGCTTTTCTTCCATGAACTGCTGCAAAGCCTCCTGCACCGGGACGCCAGCGAGGACGGCTTCGAACATGGCGATTTCCTCGGGTGTTGAATAGCGCGAACGGATCGATTGCTGCAAGGCGGCCCATTCGCGTGGCTCCAGTACGCGTTGGAGATCACCGACCAGCGCAGCGAGTTGGCCCAGCCCGTGACTCACGTGATCGAGGCGCTGGGAAAGCTTGTCGTAAAACTGGAATGCAACCACGGACTGCTGAACAATACAGTTCACCTCATCGGTCGAGCCAAGCAGATCACGCTTGAGTGCAACGTTTTCAGGCGTTTCCGGCAGAGACGAAAGCACAGACTGAATGCGCTCAAGCAAAACCACCAGCGAGGTAAATCCGCCGGTGAGCGTGTTGACTGGCGCATTGCTCTCCTGCATGGCAGCGGCGATCTGACCGGCGGCGAGCTCCAGCATCAGTACCGTCTCATGCACCTGATTCCAGTCCAGCTCGGGCGCATGCACCCGGGTTCCGCGCGCGCCGCCTTGTTCTTCGACCATGACGCCCTCCCGCCTTTGCCTTGACTTTGTTTCAACTTTGCGTCGATTTTATTTTGTTTTTCTGCGCGACCTATTCTGCTACAAAACAGCTACAAAATCGGAGCCAGCCAGCGTTCGGCTTCGGTTTCCGGCATTCCGGCACGCCGGGCCCAATCCGCAAGCTGATCGCGACCGATCTTGCTGACTGCAAAATAGTGCGCCTCTGGGTGCCCCAAATAGAAACCCGACACTGCCGCCGCCGGGATCATGGCGTAGGTTTCGGTCAGTTTCATGCCGATGCCCTGCTCAGCCTCAAGCACGCGGAAGATTTCACCCTTGGCGGTGTGGTCCGGGCACGCCGGATAACCAGGCGCCGGGCGAATGCCCATGTAGGCTTCGTCGATCAATGCGGCATTGTCGAGCGTCTCGCCTGCGGCATAACCCCAGTAGTCCTTGCGCACGCGCTGATGCAGCCATTCGGCGCACGCTTCAGCAAAACGGTCGGCAATCGCTTTCAGCATGATCGAACGATAATCGTCATGTGCCGCTTCGAAGGCGACAAGGCGTTCCGCAATGCCATCGGCACATACGGCGAACATTCCCGACCAGTCGGCGGTTCCGACAGGCGCAACAAAATCGGACAAACATTCGTGTGGCTTGCCTTGCGGCCGTTCATGCTGCTGGCGCAAGCCGTACCAGGTTGCACTGATGCTGTTTCTGTTCTCGTCGGTATAAAACACGACATCGTCGCCAACGCGATTCGCCGGATACACGCCGAACACGGCATTCACGGTGATCCATTTTTCAGCGATGGCTTGTTTCAGCATGGCTTGCGCATCACCGAAAACATTGCGTGCAGTCTCGCCGACAATCTCGTCGTCAAGAATCTTTGGGAAACTGCCGGCCAGATCCCAAGTCTGGAAGAATGGGCCCCAGTCGATATAGTCGGCGAGGGTAGCGAGATCGATGTCCTTCAGTACATGCCGGCCCGGCTGCTTCGGCGCCACCGGCGCGTACGCCAGCTTGGCGGCATTGGCACGGGCTTCTTCCAGTGTCACCAGCGTAACGCCCTTTTTGGCCGCATGCTGAGCGCGTACTTTTTCATAATCGGCAGCAATCTCGGCCTTGTAATCGGCGGACTGGTCCTTCGACAGTAATCGTGTCACCACGCCCACCGCGCGCGATGCGTCCGGCACATACACAACCGGTTGCGCGTAGTGCGGCGCGATCTTGATTGCAGTATGCGCGCGGCTCGTCGTCGCACCGCCAATCAGCAGTGGAACGTCAAACCCTTGTCGTTGCATTTCACCTGCAACATGACTCATCTCTTCCAGCGACGGCGTGATCAGGCCGGACAGGCCGATCACGTCGGCCTTGTGCTCCCTGGCCGCCGCAAGAATCTTGTCGCTCGGCACCATCACGCCAAGGTCAACGATGTCGTAACCATTGCAGCCAAGCACCACGCCGACGATGTTCTTGCCGATGTCGTGCACGTCGCCCTTGACCGTGGCCATGACCACCTTGCCCTTCGCGGTCGCACCCGTTTTGGCCTTTTCCGCTTCGATGAACGGTAGCAAATGCGCAACGGCCTGCTTCATGACACGTGCCGACTTCACCACCTGCGGCAGGAACATCTTGCCCGCGCCAAAAAGATCGCCAACGGTGTTCATGCCGTCCATCAACGGCCCTTCGATCACGCCGAGCGGCGGCTTGCCGGCTGCCTCGAAAGTGGCGCGGCATTCCTCCGTGTCCTCGACAACAAAGTCGGTGATGCCGCGCACCAAGGCGTGCGACAAGCGCGCCTCCACGCTTTGTTCGCGCCAGGCAAGATCAACGACCTGCTCCTTGCCTTGTCCTTTCACCGTTTGCGCAAACTCGACCAGCGCATCACCGGCATCAGGCGACTGATTGAGCACCACAGCTTCGACCTTGGTGCGCAGTTCCGCAGGCAATTCATCGTAAACACCGAGTTGACCGGCATTGACGATGCCCATGGTCATGCCGGCCTTGATCGTGTGATACAGGAACACCGTATGGATTGCTTCACGCACCGGGTCATTGCCACGGAAGCTGAACGATACGTTCGACACGCCACCGGAAATGTGCGCATGCGGCAGATGTTTGCGAATCCAGTGCGTGGCTTCAATGAAGTCCACCGCGTAGTTGTTGTGCTCTTCGATGCCGGTAGCGATAGCAAAAATGTTCGGGTCGAAGATGATGTCTTCGGGCGGAAAATCATTTGCCACAAGCAGGTCGTAAGCGCGCTTGCAGATTTCGATCTTGCGCTGATAGGTATCGGCCTGTCCGGTTTCATCGAAGGCCATGATGATGGCCGCGGCACCATAACGACGCACCAAGTTCGCCTGCGCGAGGAATTTTTCCTCGCCCTCCTTGAGCGATATCGAATTGACGATGCCCTTGCCCTGCAGGCATTTGAGGCCGGCTTCTAGTACTTCCCACTTCGACGAATCGACCATTACCGGCACGCGGGCGATGTCTGGCTCGGATGCAACCAGATTCAGGAAGCGCACCATCGCTGCCTGCGAATCGAGCATGGCCTCGTCCATATTGATGTCGATGACCTGTGCGCCACCTTCAACCTGGTTACGCGCCACAGCAACGGCTTCCTCAAATTGGCCATTCAAGATCATGCGCGCAAAGGCTTTGGAGCCGGTGACGTTGGTACGCTCACCGACATTCACAAACAGGCTGTCTGGGCCGACATTGAACGGCTCAAGGCCGGAAAGATGCAATTCAGGTACATGCGTGGCTGGCACACGCGGCTTGAGATCACGCAGCGTGTCGGCAATCGCCTTGATATGCGCAGGCGACGTGCCGCAGCAACCGCCGGCGATATTGATGATGCCGGTCTCGCCCCACTGACGGATTTCGCCTGCCAGTGCTTCGGGCGTTTCGTCGTAGCCGGTCGGTGACAACGGGTTCGGCAGACCGGCGTTCGGGTGCGCAGAGACGAAGCAATCGCAAACGCGCGACAGCTCTTCGACGTATTGGCGCAACTCCTGTGCGCCCAGCGCACAGTTGAAACCAAAGGAGAGCGGCCGCGCATGTCGCAGTGAATTCCAGAAGGCTTCTGCCGTCTGACCCGACAGCGTGCGGCCCGATGCATCGGTAATCGTGCCGGAAATCATGATCGGCCAACGGCGGCCGGCCGTGTCGAAATACTGTTCGATGGCGAACAGGGCAGCCTTGGCATTGAGTGTGTCGAACACTGTCTCGACGAGGATGATGTCGGCACCACCCTCGGTCAAACCACGACAGGCCTCGACATAGTTCACGACCAACTCATCGAAAGTGACGTTGCGATAGCCCGGATCGTTCACGTCTGGCGAGATGGATGCAGTCCGTGAAGTCGGCCCCAACACGCCAGCAACGAAACGCGGCTTGTCCGGCGTCGAAAAATCGTCACAGGCTTCGCGCGCCAGTTTCGCGCCGGCAAAATTCAGGTTGTAGACGATATTTTCAAGGTGATAGTCGGCCTGCGACAAACGCGTTGCATTGAAAGTATTGGTCTCGATGATGTCCGCACCCGCCGCCAGATATTCACGGTGGATGCCGACAACCACTTCCGGCTTGGTCAACAGCAACAGGTCGTTGTTGCCCTTCACGTCGTGGTCATGATGGGCGCACAGCGTGCCGCGATAGTCCGCTTCGCCCAGCTTGTGCTGCTGGATCTCGGTGCCCATTGCGCCATCCAGAATCAGGATGCGCTGCTTGAGCAGGCTGCGGAGTTCTTCGGTACGGTCGGGTTGCATGGTTTTTGTAATGGGGAATTTGATTGGCGAAAATCCGGCGGGGATAGTCGCGGAATCCCGCATTTTACCAAGCCATGGCAAGCCCTATACTCCTCGCCATGTCCACACAACTTCCACCCTGGCTATCCGCCTTGCTCACCCGCCGCATGCTGATCTGCGTGCTTACCGGTTTTGCATCAGGGTTGCCACTCTATCTGCTGCTCAATCTGGTGCCGGCCTGGCTGCGCACCGAGGGCATCAATCTCAAGACCATCGGCCTGTTCGCGCTGATTCAGTTTCCCTACACGTGGAAATTCGCCTGGGCGCCGTTGCTGGATCGTTTTGCGCTGCTGCCGGGTGTGTTGCGACTAGGACGGCGCAAAAGCTGGATGCTGGTCATGCAGCTCGGGTTGCTCGTCGTCATCGCTACGCTGGGTCAGTTGTCGCCGCAAAGTCTTGTCGCACCGACCGATGCAGCGTCAACGCTGACGCTGCTGCTGCATCCCGTCACGCTGGCCGTCGGTGCCATTGCCTTGCTCTCGGCAACGCAGGACATTGCACTGGATGCCTTTCGGCGTGAAATTCTTCATGACGACGAGCTCGGTCTCGGCAACTCCGTACACGTCAACGCCTATCGCATCGCCGGACTTGTGCCCGGCTCGCTGTCGCTGATCCTGGCCGATCACATGAGTTGGAACTGGGTGTTCGCGATCACGGCGCTGTTCATGCTGCCCGGTGCAATCATGTCTGTCGTGGTCAACGAACCACCGGCTGCGGGTGGTTCACCACGCACGCTGCGCGCCGCCGTGGTCGAGCCGTTCAAGGAATTCATTCATCGCGCTGGCTGGCGTCCGGCACTGTTGATCCTTGCCTTTATTTTTCTCTACAAGCTCGGCGACTCGATGTGTACCGCGCTCGCTACGCCCTTTTATCTGGACATGGGCTACGCCAAATCACAGATCGGTCTCGTCGCCAAGAATGCCGGATTGTGGCCGGCCGTCATCGGCGGTCTGCTGGGTGGGTTGTGGATGGTGAGGCTCGGCATCAACCGTGCATTGTGGCTGTTCGGCCTCGTGCAGATTGTCTCCATTCTCGGTTTCGCCTGGCTCGCCTGGCTCGGCCCGCATACGATCATCGGCTCATCGCAACTTGCCGCACTGGCGCTCGTCATCGGTGTTGAAGCGCTGGGCGTAGGGCTTGGCAGCGCTGCATTCGTTGCCTACATCGCGAAGAACACGCACCCGCTTTACACCGCAACTCAATTTGCGCTTTTCACCAGCCTCGCCGCCGTACCGCGCACTGTGGTCAACGCAAGCACCGGCTGGCTGGTAGAGCAGCTTGGCTGGTTCCATTTCTTCCTGCTCTGTACCGCGTTGGGTATCCCTGGCATGTTGTTGCTGCTCAAGGTTGCACCGTGGGGTGAAGTGGAACGGAAACCTAAAACCGCCAGCCTTTCAGGCTGACCTTGCCTTCGGCTTCGCATTCCTTGTTTTGGACAAAGAATGAAATTCCAGGCCTGAATTTCGCCTGAGAAGAAATTCGCTCAACTTTTCCGACAGTGCGGCGTTAAGACAGATGTACCTCGACAAAACCGAAAGGGGAACATCATGGACACATCCGCCGAAGCACTCGCCCGTCTGCGCCTGGAACAGGAGTTCGGCGTTCACGCCGATACGGTCTTGAATGCAGGCATTCTCCCGCAACAGGTTTTGCAGTACATGCTGCAATTGCGCCTGCAGGAGGTCGTGCCGAGTACACGGATGGGTACTTCGCCGTATCTGCGCCGACGCTGATTGCAGCAGGGGAAGTCGGCGATGCTTGCGACATGAAGTCGCCGGTTTTCCTCAGCCGTGCACGAAGAAGGAGTAGCGCAGCTCGGACAGCACTCTCAGCAAGAGCTGCACGACTAGGATGAGTGCAATCGGCGAAATGTCGATGCCGCCAATCGGCGGAATGAAACGGCGGAACGGCCGCAGGAACGGTTCGGCAAGGGCATCCAGCACAGACGCCAGCGGCGCATGCGGATTGACCCATGAGAGAACCGCGTTGGCGACGGTAATACCGAACACCAGATACAGGAACAGACGCGCGGTTTCGATCAATGCAGCGATCGCGACCGTGCCATGCACGGCCAAATTGATCACGGCATCAAACCCGCCGACGCCAGAACCGAAAAAAGCAAAGAGGTAGTAGAGACATTGAACCAGCCATGCCAGTACCAGGCTGGACATGTCCACGCCCCAGAAACCCGGCAAGACACGGCGCAGCGGCACCACAGCCCAATCGCTGAGTGCAAAGATGAATCGGCCGAGCGGATTGCGGAACGGCGCGCGTACCCACTGCATCATGAAACGAATAAGGAACACGCTGCCGAACAATTCGGCGCAGAGCTTCACGATGTAAAGCAGGAAGTCGACGATCATGATTCAGTCCTGTCCGAGTTGCATGCCGAGTTCGCGGCCACGTGCGGCAGCAGCTTGTGCCGCGCGGGCAACCGCCGCACGCACGTGATCGCTCTCAAGTGAACGCAGGGCCGCTTCGGTCGTGCCGCCCTTGGAAGTGACGCGCTCGCGCAAAGTGGCCGGGGCATCGTCGCTGCGCGCGGCGAGTTGCGCGGCACCCAACGTGGTTTCAATGGCGAGCTTGCGTGCCGCTTCCGCATCGAAACCCAGGTCGAGTGCAGCGCGCTCAAGGGCTTCGATGAAATAGAAGACATAGGCCGGACCGCTGCCGGAAATGGCAGTCACGGCATCTACCTGCGTTTCATCCTCGACCCAGACCGTGCTGCCGACGGCATTCATGATGGTGTCGGCGAGTCGTTTTTGTTCTGCATCAACCTCGGGCGCAGCGTAAAGGCCGGTAATACCGGCGCCGATCAATGCCGGCGTGTTCGGCATGGTACGCACGATCCGGCCGTAGTTGCCGAGCCAGCGCGCAATGTCGACGCTGCGCAGGCCGGCAGCAATGCTGATGATGAGTTGCGTGTGTAACTTGCCCAGCAGCGGCTGCACGGCTTCCTTCATCTGCTGCGGCTTCACGGCCAACACCAGCGCATCGCAGTTGAGTGCGGAATCGTCGATGCTATCGGTGCAGCGCACACCGAATTTCTCGGTCAGCGCCGCACGCACCTCGGCATTGAGTTCGACAACTTGCATACCCGCTGCGGAAAAACCTTTTTCGCGCAAGCCGCCGATCAATGCAGCAGCCATGTTGCCGCCACCCAGGAAAGTGATTCTCATCATTTTGTTTCGTTTCCGTAACTATGTCGTTAAGTCGCCGACAAGCCTTCATAGGTTCGTTCGCCGAAGATTGCCGTGCCGACGCGCACAATCGTAGCGCCTTCGGCGATGGCCAGCTCCAGGTCATGCGACATGCCCATCGACAAGGTATCGAGCGGCAGGCCGTGTTGCTTGAGTTCGTCTTGCAACTCGCGCAAACCGCGAAACTGCACGCGCAATCTTGCCTCGTCTTCGGTCGCTTCGGGCACAGTCATCAAGCCGCGTAATGTCAAACGCGGCAAAGCTGCCACAGCCTGCGCCAATGCCAGTGCATCGGCTGTAGCAACGCCGCTTTTGCTGGCTTCATTGCTGACGTTGACCTGAATGCAGACTTGCAAGGGTTGCATGTGGTCGGGGCGCTGCGCTGCCAGTCGTTCGGCAATCTTGAGGCGGTCGATCGTGTGCACCCAACCAAAATTCTCGGCGACAACGCGCGTTTTGTTGCTTTGCAGTGGGCCGATGAAATGCCATTCAAGCTGGGGAATATCGACCAGGGCAGCAATCTTGTCCACGCCTTCCTGAACATAGTTTTCACCGAAAGCCTGCTGTCCGCACGTTGCCGCTTCACGCACATCGACAGCCGGCCAGGTCTTTGAGACGGCCAGCAGGGACACACTGCGTGGCGTCCGCCCGACAGCCTTGCAGGCAGCGGCAATACGCGCGTTCACGGCTTGCAGGTTGGCAGCGATAGTGGTCATATAATGGCCCGGCAGTATATCGTCATAGCAGTCGCCTTCCCATTTTCCCCGGAGTCTCGATGGACATCACCGAACTGCTCGCCTTCGTCGTCAAGAACAAGGCGTCCGACCTGCATCTTTCCGCCGGCCTGCCGCCGATGATTCGCGTGCATGGCGACGTACGCCGCATCAACCTGCCGCCGCTTGAACACAAGGACGTGCACGCCATGGTGTACGACATCATGAACGACGGCCAGCGCAAGGTGTACGAAGAGCACCTCGAGTGCGACTTCTCCTTCG
Source organism: Rhodocyclaceae bacterium (assembly GCA_035492055.1). Classification (GTDB taxonomy): domain Bacteria; phylum Pseudomonadota; class Gammaproteobacteria; order Burkholderiales; family Rhodocyclaceae. The sequence goes on from DATJJR010000087.1 coordinate 19,619, forward strand.
CCGTTCCCAATCTGGCGCGCTTCCGGGTCAATGCCTTCGTCCAGCAACGTGGCGCCGGTGCCGTGTTCCGGACCATTCCGTCCAAAGTGCTGTCGCTCGAACAGCTGAACGCGCCCAAGATTTTCAGTGAGATCGCGCGCACGCCGCGCGGCATCGTGCTCGTAACCGGGCCGACCGGCTCCGGCAAGTCGACCACGCTGGCAGCAATGGTCGATGACATCAACGAGAACGACTACGGCCATATTCTCACGGTCGAAGACCCGATCGAATTCGTACACGAATCCAAGAAGTGCCTTATCAACCAGCGCGAAGTCGGCCCGCATACGCTGTCCTTCTCCAATGCGCTGCGCTCGGCGCTACGGGAAGACCCGGACGTGATTCTGGTCGGCGAAATGCGCGATCTCGAAACCATACGCCTGGCGCTGACTGCTGCGGAAACCGGCCATCTGGTCTTCGGCACCCTGCACACCAGCTCAGCGGCCAAGACCGTTGACCGGGTGGTCGACGTTTTCCCTGCGGCGGAAAAGGAAATGGTGCGCGCCATGCTGTCCGAGTCATTGCGCGCGGTCATCTCTCAGACACTGCTCAAAACCAAGGACGGCGCCGGTCGCGTCGCTGCGCACGAAATCATGATCGGCACGCCGGCCATCCGCAACCTGATTCGCGAAAACAAGATCGCCCAGATGTACTCGGCAATCCAGACCGGCCAGCAATTCGGCATGCAGACACTGGATCAGAATCTTCAGGACATGGTTCGCCGCAATATCGTCTCTCCGGCAGAAGCACGCACCAAGGCCGCCAACAAGGATGCATTCGGAACGGCCTGAAGCCGTCGAGTCAGCCCTGTTACCAGGAAAGAGCGCTCGCCCCTGTTTCTCCTCACGAGGAAGCTACCTGGAGCGCTGCTGCACGGCAAGGACTTGAGAGACACAAGGAGACTGAATAATGGAAAAAGACGAGGGCATCAAATTCATGTACCAGCTGCTGTCCAATATGGTCAGCAGGAAGGGGTCCGACCTCTTTATCACCTCGGGTTTCCCGCCGGCGATCAAGGTTGACGGCAAGATGACGCCGGTCACGCAGCAAGTGCTGAGTCAGCAGCACACGCTGGAACTGGCGCGCGCCATCATGAACGACAAGCAGGCGGCCGACTTCGAAGCCAACAAGGAATGCAATTTCGCGATCAATCCGGCCGGTATCGGTCGTTTCCGCGTTAACGCCTTCGTCCAGCAAGGTCGCGTCGGCTTGGTGCTGCGGACGATCAACACCACGATTCCCGAGCTCGACGAACTTAAATTGCCTGGCGTGCTCAAGGAAGTGGCGATGACCAAGCGCGGCCTTGTTCTCTTTGTCGGCGGCACCGGCTCCGGCAAATCGACCTCGCTGGCGGCGATGATCGGCCACCGCAACCAGAACTCTTACGGCCACATCATCACGATCGAGGATCCGGTCGAGTATGTGCACGAGCACAGGAACTGCATCGTCACCCAGCGCGAGGTCGGCGTCGATACCGACTCCTGGGAGGCCGCGCTGAAGAACACACTGCGCCAGGCGCCCGACGTGATCCTGATCGGTGAAATCCGCGACAAGGAGACGATGGAGCACGCCATCGCCTTCGCCGAAACCGGCCACTTGTGCATGGGTACGCTGCACGCCAACAGCTCCAACCAGGCGCTGGATCGCATCATCAACTTCTTCCCCGAGGAACGCCGCCCGCAGTTGCTGATGGACCTGTCCCTCAATCTCAAGGCCATTGTTTCACAGCGTCTGATTCCGCTGCGCGAAGGCAAGGGCCGTGCCGCAGCAGTCGAAATTCTGCTCAACTCCCCGCTGATCTCAGACCAGATCGGCAAGGGCGATGTGCACGAGATCAAGGAAACGATGAAGAAGTCGCGCGAGCTCGGCATGCAGACTTTCGACCAGGCGCTGTTCGACCTCTATGAGGACGGCAAGATCAGCTACGAGGATGCGCTGCGCTTCGCCGACTCGATGAATGAGGTACGCCTGATGATCAAACTGCACGGCAAGGAAGCTCACGGGACCGACATCAACGCCGGCATCCAGCATCTGGATATCGTCTGATCTTTCCTTATCTCAACAAAAAAGCCACGGCATACCGTGGCTTTTTGTTTTTGGTCATCCAGCTCAGTCCGGTGACGGCCCGCGTACATAGGGCTCGTGCAGTCGCACAGGATTGCGCGTGCCTCTTTTCTTGCGTGCCCGGATATTGAGCAGCTCGACGCAGACCGAGAAGGCCATGGCGAAGTAGATATAACCCTTGGGTACATGATGATCGAAGCCATCGACGATCAGCACCACGCCGACAACAACCAGGAAGGACAGCGCCAGCATCTTGATACTCGGGTGGTCTGAAACGAAATCGCCGATCTGTTTTGCAAACAGCATCATCAGACTGACCGAGGCGATCACCGCGGCAATCATGACGGCGACCTCCTTGACCATGCCGACGGCAGTGATGATGGAGTCGAGCGAAAACACGATGTCGATGATTGCAATTTGGACAATCACGCCGGCAAAGGTCGCCTCGACCGCGTCGGACTTGTCGCCATCTTCACCTTCGAGCAAATGGTGAATTTCCGTGGTGCTTTTCCACAAAAGAAAGAGGCCGCCCGCAATCAGGATCAGGTCACGGCCCGAGATTTCCTGCCCGAACAGGCTGAAGAAGGGCGCGGTCAGCCCGACGATCCACGACAGCAGGAAGAGCAAGGCGATGCGCATCACCATTGCCATCAGCAGGCCGATGCGGCGCGCCTTTTCGCGCGTGGCGCGCGGCAGCTTATCGCAAAGGATCGATATGAAAATAATGTTGTCGATGCCCAACACCAACTCTAGCGCAGTGAGGGTGAGAAAGGCAATCCAGATATCGGGGCGAGCCAGCAGTTCCATGCAACCAAATCTCCATTCCGTTGAACGTCGAAAATTTAGCGCAAACCGCGCGGGATAATCCGGTGATATATAGCAAAGGACACTGACGACCGGCTTGCATCCACGCAGTAGCGCGGGCGAAGCAGCTGCATCCTAGGGTTGGGACATTGTCTTGGCGGGATATTGAGGAACTGTCACCTTAGCAGGCTTTACCGTACAGGTAAATGCATCGCCAACCCGATAACGGATTGGCGATGTGCGCGAGCACTACAGGTGAAACTGCCCTGCGGCTTCCGGTTGGAATGGAATTGCAAGAACTTCCATCCGCCGTTGCACACCGCTGGGTAGCGTAAAGGCAATGGTCTCGCCTACGCGCATGCCGAGCAACGCGGCACCGACGCATGTAGTCACCGACAAGCGCTGTTGCGTACTGTCAGCAAGTGCAGGATAGACGAGCGTCGTTTCGCACTCCAGGCCGGTATCGAGATCCCGGTAGACGACGAGGCTGTTCATGGTGACGACGTTGTCCGCAATGGCTTCTCCCGGCACGATATCGGCATTATCCAGAATCGCGCCAATGCGCTCGCCTTCGTCATCGGCGAGCAAGCCTCGGCTGCTGCGGGCATGCAGCATACGCTCAAGTCGCATGACGTCGAGCTGGGTCAGGCATGGGTGTTGCATCTTGTTACCTCCACTGAAAGTCGATTTGCCCGTCACGGCGCGACGGGCCGGCAATCGTCCCGGCAGAGTGCGGATGCAACTCTACCGGGCTTCAGTGAGGCAGGAGAGATCCTTGGCGCAAACCAACCTGCCGGTCTGCTTGCGACATAAGGAAAGCGACGAGAAAGAGCTACGCAGCATGAGCAACTCAGTGCGCCATGGCGCGCAGCCGCGCAACACGTTCTTCGGTGGCCGGGTGGGTGCTGAACAAGCCGGCCAGACCGCCGCCGGATAGTGGATTCATGATCATCATCTGCGCGGTTTCAGGGTGCGCCTCAGCCGTCGCCATGGGAATGCCACGCGCATAGTTGTGGATCTTCACCAGCGCATCGGCAAGCGCATGCGGGTCGCCGCTGATTTCGGCGCCGCCGCGATCAGCCTCGAATTCGCGGGAGCGCGAGATCGCCATCTGGATCAGGCTGGCGGCCAGCGGGGCCAGCAGCGCCACGGCGATGCCGGCGATCGGATTGGCCGGGCGGCCGTCGGAACTGCGGCCGCCGAAGAACATGGCGAAGTTCGCCAGCGCAGAGATCGCGCCAGCCAATGTCGCCGAGATCGTCGAGATCAGAATGTCACGGTGCCGCACGTGGGCCAGTTCGTGCGCCATCACGCCACGCAGCTCGCGCGCCGACAGCATCTGCAGAATGCCGGTGGTCGCGGCCACGGCAGCATTGTCCGGATTGCGACCGGTGGCAAAGGCGTTGGGCTGATCTTCGTGGATGATGTAAACCTTGGGCATGGGCAGACCGGCGCGACCAGCCAGTTCCTTGACCATGTTGTAGAGATACGGGGACGACGCGGCATCGACTTCCTGTGCGTTGTACATCTTTAGCACCATGTCCGCCGAGAACCAGTAGGCGAAGAAGTTCATGCCGCCGCCGAACAAAAGAGCGAGCAGCATGCCGTTGCTACCGCCGAGGTAGGCGCCGATCAGGCCGAACAAGGCCATGATGCCTGCCATCAGGATCGAGGTCTTGAGCCAATTGCCGAGCATGGATAAGTTTCCGTTAAGGGATTACGAATACTTAGATGGGGAAGTACGGCAAAAATTCAATCGCCGTGACTGGAAACCTCAGCCCAGTTGGTCGCTGGCGTTCAGGGCAAAGCCCTGCAGGAACTCCCGTGCGGCCAGACGCTTGCTGCCGGGCTTTTGCAGGCTTAACAAATTCAGCGCGCCTTCGCCGCAAGCCACCGTCAGTTGTGGCCCTTCCGCCGTCAGCACGCTGCCCGGCACGCCTTTGCCCGCGACGACTTCAGCACGCCAAATCTTGATTGCCGTGCCACTGAACTCGGTCGCGGCGCCGGGAAAGGGGTCGAAGGCGCGAATACGGCGCTCAATCTCGACGGCCGGCAAGGTCCAATCGATACGTGCCTCGGCCTTGCCGATCTTGGCGGCGTAGGTCACGCCCGCTTCGGGCTGAGGCTCGGCCTTGAGCTCGCTGTAACGCTCCAACGCCTCGACGATGAGACGTGCGCCCTGCGCGGCCAGCTTGTCGTGCAGGGTCGCCGTCGTATCGTCGGCGGCAATAGGCTGCGTTTCCTTGAGCAACATGGCGCCGGTATCGAGCCCCGCATCCATCTGCATAATGGTGACGCCGGTTTCGCTGTCGCCGGCTTCAATCGCGCGGTGGATCGGCGCCGCGCCACGCCAACGCGGCAGCAGCGAGGCATGAATATTCAAACAGCCGATGCGCGGCATATCCAGCACGGCCTGCGGCAGGATGATGCCGTAGGCGGCCACGACCATGCAGTCAGCATGCGCCTCCAAGATGGGTCCATGCGTTGCCGGATCGCGCAGCTTTTCCGGCTGGTAGAGCGGGATCCCGTGTTACAGTGCCACCTGTTTGACGGCGCTGGCCTGCAGCTGCATGCCACGGCCGGCCGGCCGGTCGGGCTGGGTCAGCACGAGCTTGATATTGTGGCCGGCGGTAATCAGCGCTTCGAGCGCGCGTGCAGCAAACTCCGGCGTGCCGGCGAAGATTAGATCCATGGGCGACGAGACAACGCAGCCTGTGTCGGAGGCGCAATCCGCACGGCTCCCTGAAAGAAGCCGCCCCTCAAAAACAAGCGCAGCGGGCAAGGATTAGCCCCCGCGACGGGAAGGGAGACGGACACACTCACAAGCGAAATCACGCAGTGATTCTCGCCTTCTTGGCCAACTTGGATTTGATGCGCGTTTGCTTGAGATTGGACAGGTATTCGACGAAAACCTTGCCCTGCAGGTGATCAATTTCGTGCTGAATGCATACGGCCAGCAGGCCATCGGCCTCCATCCGGAATTCCTCGCCTTTCAGATTCAAGGCCTTGACCTTGATGCGCTCGGCGCGGGCGACTGTCTCGTAGATACCGGGCACGGACAAACAGCCTTCCTCGCCCACGCACTCGCCCGACTTCTCGATGATTTCGGGGTTGATGAAGGTCAGCAGCTCGGACTGGTCCTCGGACACGTCCACCACGATCAGGCGGATATGCTGGTCGACCTGGGTCGCGGCCAAACCAATGCCCGGCGCCTCATACATGGTCTCGGCCATGTCAGCGGCCAGTTTGCGGATTTCGGGCGTAACTTCCCTGATCCGTTCGGCCTTTTTATGCAAACGGTTGTCTGGATACCTCAGAATCGGAAGTAATGCCATAAATTTGTCACTGATATGATTGATTGCAAAGCGGTTTGGCGGCAGAATCGAGCGA
>DATJJR010000088.1:0-7689 GCA_035492055.1 Rhodocyclaceae bacterium
ACCCTGTGCCTGTGTTTTCTTTCCTTGGCCACGTATCGCAACACCCTCAACAAATGTCGTGCTGGATTACGCATACCAATGAACGCACGCACGACATTATCCGTGGCGGTCTGGATCGTTCGCCGATGTTCACTGGCGTCATCGAGGGGGTTGGTCCGCGCTACTGTCCTTCCATCGAAGACAAGATTCACCGCTTCGCGGGCAAGGATAGTCACCAGATCTTTCTCGAGCCCGAAGGGCTGAATACCCACGAATACTATCCACAGGGCGTGTCGACATCCTTGCCGTTCGATGTGCAGATCAATCTGGTGCGCTCGATCAAGGGACTGGAGAGCGCTCATATCCTGCGTCCGGGATATGCCATCGAGTACGATTATTTCGATCCGCGCAATCTCAAGGCCTCATTCGAGACGAAATCAATCTCGGGCCTGTTTTTCGCAGGCCAGATCAACGGCACAACGGGTTATGAAGAGGCAGCAGCACAAGGCCTGCTTGCCGGCGTGAACGCTGCCCGCTATTCCCGAGAGCAAGAGGCTTGGTCGCCGCGCCGTGATCAAGCCTATCTCGGCGTGCTCGTTGACGATTTGATCACACGCGGCGTATCGGAACCGTATCGCATGTTCACTAGCCGTGCCGAATATCGCCTGTCCTTGCGTGAAGACAATGCCGATCTGCGTTTGACCGAGATCGGCCGCGAGTTGGGTCTGGTTGACGACGTCCGTTGGGACGCCTTCAATCGCAAGCGTGACGCCGTGGCCCAGGAGGCCGAGCGCCTCAAGAAAACCTGGGTGCGCCCGGAAACGCTGCCGGCAAGCGACGCCCGGCGGGTACTTGGCAAAGACATTGAGCATGAGTATTCGCTGTTCGATCTGTTGCGTCGTCCCGAGGTCAGCTACAGCAATCTGATGACCTTACCGGGTGCTGGCGGTGGTGTGGCTGTGCAGGAAGTTGTTGAACAAGTCGAGATCCAGGCGAAGTATCACGGCTATGTCGAGCGTCAAAAAGAAGAGGTTGAACAGAGCAAAGCCAGCGAAGAATTGCGCCTGCCAGCCGATATCGACTATAGCGACGTGCATGGTCTATCGATCGAAGTACGCCAGAAACTCGACCAACAACGCCCCGAAACCATCGGTCAGGCATCGCGCATTCAGGGCGTGACGCCTGCTGCGGTTTCCCTGCTGCTGGTGCATCTCAAGCGCCGTACGCTGAAGAAAAAAACTGCCGCATGAGTGTTCCGGGAAGCGAAAAGCTGCGCATGCGTGCCGCGGCCATGGGCGTGGCCTTGACTGCTGAAATGGCGGACAAGCTGCTTGCCTATCAGGCCCTGATGATCAAGTGGAACCGCACCTACAACCTGACCGCGATCCGCGATCCTGAAGAGATGCTGGCCCATCACCTGATGGACTCTTTAGTCGTTGTACCGCTACTTCCGCATGGCCCGATGACGCTGGCCGATGTCGGCAGCGGTGGCGGTTTACCGGGTATTCCACTGGCGATTGCGCGACCGGAAATCCAGGTCACCTTGATTGAAGCCAGCTCCAAGAAGTCGGCCTTCCAACAGCAGGCAAAGATTGAGTTGGGCTTGCCTAATGTAAGTGTTTACTCTGGCCGAGTTGAAGATTACAAGGAAAAAGAGAGCTTTGACGGCGTCATTTCCCGGGCCTTTGCCGAGCTCAAGGATTTTGTCAATTGGTCGGGCGATCTGGCCAAGCCCGAAGGGCGGCTTTACGCCATGAAGGGTGTGTATCCGGAGGATGAGGTTGCGGCCTTGCCATCGGGCTGGAAGGTTTTGAGCAGTCAGCCGCTGCTGGTGGCGGGGCTGGATGCGCGACGACATTTGCTAACCCTCGGGAGGGGCTGAAGTGCATATCTTTGCAGTAGCGAATCAGAAGGGTGGGGTCGGCAAGACCACTACCACGGTGAATCTGGCAGCCGCACTCGCCCAACAGGGCCAGCGCACGCTGCTGATTGATCTTGATCCGCAGGGCAATGCGACCATGGGCAGCGGCGTGGACAAGCGCGCCCTGGAGCGCTCCGTGTATCACGTGCTCGTCGGCCTTACTACGCATACCGAAGCCAAGGCCGTATCGCCGACCGGTGGCTATGATGTGCTGCCGGCAAATCGCGATCTTGCCGGCGCCGAAGTCGAAATGGTCGATCTCGACAACCGCGAAAACCGCCTCAAGGACGCGTTGGCCGAGCACAAGGATGACTACGATTTCGTCCTTATCGATTGCCCGCCGTCGTTGTCGATGCTGACGCTGAATGGTTTATGTGCCGCACACGGCGTGATCATTCCGATGCAGTGCGAGTACTACGCGCTGGAAGGCTTGTCCGATCTCGTGAATACGATCAAGAAGGTGCACGCTAACTTGAATCGGGATCTCAAGGTGATTGGCCTTTTGCGCGTGATGTACGACCCGCGCAGTACGCTCGCCAACCAGGTGTCAGCGCAGCTTGAGGAACATTTCGGCGACAAGGTCTTCAAGGCCATTGTGCCGCGCAATGTGCGTCTTGCCGAAGCGCCGAGTCATGGCATTCCCGGCGTACTTTTCGACAAGGCAGCAAAGGGCGCGCAGGCATATCAGGCGTTCGCGACCGAATTGATCGAGCGCGTCCAAAGCAAGGAATTTCAGTAACCACGATACGCTCGGATCGACGATTCGAATGGTCGGATGATGAACAAGGATTGATTGATGACACCTCCAAAAATGAAGGGCCTCGGCCGCGGACTTGATGCATTGCTGGCAGGCAATGTCACCGCCGATGAAAACAATTCGCGTCAGGACACGCTGTCGGTCGGTTTGTTGCAGCCGGGCAAATATCAGCCACGCACGCGAATGGATCCAGGCTCGCTCGAAGAGCTGGCCGCATCGATCAAGGCGCAAGGCTTGATTCAGCCGATCTCGGTACGTCCGGTTGGCGGTGGCCGTTATGAAATCATTGCCGGCGAACGTCGCTGGCGTGCATCACAGATTGCCGGCTTGACCGAGGTGCCGGTGCTGATCCGCGAAATCCCGGATGAAAACGCACTGGCGATGTCGTTGATTGAAAACATTCAGCGCGAAGATCTCAATCCGCTGGAAGAGGCGGCCGGCATCCAGCGCCTGCTCGACGAGTTCCAGATGACGCATCAACAGGCAGCAGAAGCGCTGGGCCGTTCGCGTTCAGCTACGTCGAATCTGCTGCGTCTCTTGCAACTCGCCAAGCCCGTGCAGGACATGCTCATGGCCGGCGATCTGGAAATGGGCCACGCGCGCGCGCTGCTGGCGCTGCCGAAGGCGGAGCAAGGCTCGATTGCCGCACAAGTGGTAGAGAAGGGTTACTCGGTGAGAGATACCGAGCGCGCCGTGTCGCAAACATTGAATCCGCCCGCTGGCAAGCAAGCGAAAAAAACGGATCGCGATCTTGAGCGTCTCGAAGAAGAGCTTGCCGACAGCCTTGGTGCAACGGTCAAGATCATTGCCAATCGCAAAGGCGCGGGTTCGCTGACGGTGCGCTTTGGCAGTCTGGATCAGCTAGATGGCATCCTGCAGCGCTTGAAATAAGGGCGTTCTCCAGAGAAATGCCCCGTTACACATATTGCACTTTTTGCTTGTTTGCGCAGATCGGCGGCGTAGAATGAAATTGCAAGACTGACCCGCTGGCGTCAGTTGTGTCACATCTTTCGTCGCCCGGATCGGTCCACCACCATCGGAGGAGGGATCATGGAGCGCCCAAGTTACAAGCCGCTGATGCAAACCGCGATTTCGAGTGCGGGCTGTTTTGTTTTCGACACACATAATCCAACGCCCGTGCGCGTCGATTCCCCGGCACTGGAGGTCATGACCGACCTGTCCAGAATTCCTGCAGCAACCGTGTCCCCGGATGATTCGCTGCCCGAAGCCAATCAATCCATGTTGCTTCGCGGCGTGCGCCTGCTCCTGGTGGCCGGCGGCGAGGACCGGATTCGCGGTGTGATTACCGCCAACGACCTGCTTGGTGAGAAGCCTGTGCTTGTGGCACGCAACAACGGCATTCGTCGTAGCGAACTGCGCGTGTCCGACGTGATGACATCGGTCGAGCATATGGAGGTGCTGGCGCTTGATGATGTTGCCAAGGCAGAGGTTGGCCATGTTGTCGCCACACTCAAGGCGGATGGCCGCATGCATGCGCTGGTTGTCGAAGAGCAGAATGGCCATCAGGTGCTGCGCGGTATATTTTCTGCCTCACAGATTGCTCGCCAATTGGGTGTGCAGGTCGTGACGCATGAAACGGCGCGGACTTTTGCCGAGATTGAGGCGGCGATTTCAGGTATTTAACCTGTTCTATCGTTTTCTCTGAAGTTCTCTCCCAACGGCCCGGTTTTCCGGGCCGTTTTCTTTTGCAACGACTGGATACAAATATTGTGCTGGACATTTACTGCCTAGGCAGTTACATTGCTGCCTAGGCAATCATCGTCCAGGCAGCAATTAGTCGGAATCATCAGGAATCGAGGCAGTCATGGCAACAATCAAGAAGTTCTACACAGCCAAAAACTATACGCTCGAAGACAGCGTCGGTTTTCTCCTGCGCAGCTTGACCCAGGTGGTCTCCCGCGAAGTGGAGAGCCGCATGACGGAACACGGACTTACCGACGCGCAATGGAAGCCGTTGCTTTTTATTCGCCTGGGGCGTGGCGATACCGCGGCTGAATTGGCGCGTTGCACGTGTATCGATACCGGCGCCGTGACCCGCATGCTGGATCGTCTGGAAGACAAAGCGCTGGTGCAGCGCGTGCGCTCCGCGGAGGACCGCCGTGTCGTCAACCTGATCTTGACTGAAGAAGGCGCATACCTCGCAGACAAGGTGATTCCGAGTGTGCTGTCTGACACGCTGAATGAAGTGCTGGCCGGCTTTTCCACGAGCGAATACGAACAGTTCAAATCGCTGTTGCTGCGGGCACTCGACAACGCGAATCGCATGAATGAAAAAGGAGAGACCGCATGAAGCGCATTGCGCCACTGATGCTCGTTCTTCTGTTGTCGGCATGTGCCAGCTATTCGGGCATTGCGCCCGAAGCAAAGAAACTGGATGCAAGCACGCTCGGCACGCAGGAGATCAAGGCCGATTGGCCGCGCACCGACTGGTGGCGCGGATTCGGCGATGAGACACTGGATCATCTGATCGACCAAGCCTTGATTAACAGCCCGGGCATTCAGGAGGCCGACGCACGCTTGCATCGTGCGCAGGCCATCGCCGGTTATTTCGACAGCGCCCGCTATCCGCAAATTACGGCGAACGCCGATGTTACGCGTGAGCGCTTCAGCGAGAACGGCCTGTTTCCACCGCCGTATGCCGGTACCACAAATGACATCAACGACCTTGGTCTCAACGCGAGTTGGGAGCTGGATTTCTTCGGTCGCAACAGTGAGGCGCTGAAAGCGGCAATCGGCGAGCTGCGTGCGACCGAGGCCGATCATCAGGCGGCACGTATTCTCATCGCCGCAGATGTGGCGCGTAATTACTACGCCTTGGCCCGTTTGCAGGCGCAGAGTGAAGTGATTGAGGCGCTGAATCGCCAGCGTGCCGAGCAGTTGGCCTTGACACAACAGCGTGTCACTGCCGGCATCGACGCGCCGGGCGCACTTGATCCGTTGAAGACCGACGTTGCCGAGAATCGTCGCGACACCGCGGCAATCGACGCGCAGATTGCTGTCATGCGCCACGCCATCGCCGCATTGATTGGACAAGGGCCGGACGCGACTGCGAACTTGCAAGCCACACTCCCGGCAACGGGAAACGTGACGATGCCGGATAGTTTGCCCTTGGACTTGCTAGGGCATCGCGCCGATATCGTGGCTGCGAAATGGCGTGTCGAATCGAATCTGCATGGTCTTGAATCGGAAAAGGCGCAGTTCTATCCGAACATCAACCTACTCGGTTTCGTCGGTTTCTCAAGTATCGGCACCAGCGGCATTTTGACGGCTGCGAATCGTCAGCCGAGTCTTGGACTGGCAGTCAGTCTGCCGATTTTCGATGCCGGCCGTCTGCGCAGCGAATATCGCGGCTTGGCCGCGCAAACCGATCTCGCCATCACCAGCTACAACCAGACGTTGCTGAATGCGCTACGTGATGTGGCCGATCAGATCTCGACCATGCAATCGCTGGAACAGCAGCTGCAACGCCAGCAGGCTGCGGTTGAAAGTTCGCAATCGGCGCTGAAACTGGCGCAACAACGTTATGAAGCGGGTATCACCAATCGTCAACCGGTGTTGTCGGCAGAAGCCAATCGCCTGCAACAGGATCGTGCACTGATCGACCTGCAGGCGCGCTGGACCGATGGCCGTATCAACCTGATCCGCGCACTTGGTGGTGGCTTTACGGATAACGAACAAGACAACAAGGCTGCCATCAACAGCGGTAACAATGAAGAAAAGAACGGAGCACAACATGGCTAACGAAACGCTTCCCGGCACCGCCACTCAAAACGACAACGGCAAGCGCAAGCGGCTTCTATTGATATTGATTGCAGCATGCGTGGTCGTCGCAATCCTTTATACGTGTTACTGGTTGTTTATCGCCCGCTATAAAGTCAGTACCGACAATGCCTATGTACAAGGCAATGTCGTACAAATCACACCGCAGGTCGGGGGCACGGTGATTGCCGTCGATGCGGATGATACCGACTACGTCAAGGCTGGCCAGGTACTGGTGCGTCTCGATCCGGTCGATGCACGCGTTGCGCTCGACCAGGCCGAGGCGCAACTCGCTAATACCGTGCGCGAAGTGCGGGGTACGTTCAGTACCAATGCATCGTTGCAAACCGATGTGAATACACGTGCAGCCGACCTCGCGCGTCGCGAGCCGCTCGTGGCAACGGGCGCCGTATCGAAGGAAGAACTTCTGCACATGCAGAATGCGCTGACCGATGCGCGTGAACGTTTGGCGCAGAATCAGGCGCTGATCGAAGGCACTTCGCCCGAGAACAATCCGCGCGTATTGGCTGCGGCCGCCCATGCACGGGAAGCGTATTTGGCATGGAAACGCAGCGGCATTGCGGCGCCGATTGATGGCACCGTGGCACGCCGCAGCGTGCAGGTCGGTCAACGTGTTCAGGCGGGCGTGCCGCTGATGGCGGTGGTGCCGATGAATGAATTGTGGGTCGATGCCAATTTCAAGGAATCGCAGCTGGAAGACTTGCGTGTTGGTCAGCCGGTGAGCTTGACGGCCGACGTCTACGGTTCGCATCTTGAATACAAAGGCCATGTCGTTGGCCTTGGTGCTGGGACAGGTGCGGCTTTCTCCTTGCTGCCGGCGCAGAACGCGACCGGCAACTGGATCAAGATCGTGCAGCGTTTGCCGGTTCGCATTGCACTTGATCCGGAAGCGTTGCAAAAGCATCCGCTGCGCATCGGTTTGTCCATGAATGTCGAGGTTGACGTGCATGATCAATCGGGCAAGTCTGTTACCGACGGCAGCACCAATCAAGCGGTTGTGGAAACCAAGGTCTACGATGCGCTCGGCGCCGAAGCTGATGCTCACGTGAACAAGATTGTTTCCGCCAATCTCGGCCACAAGGTCACGCTGCCGGTCGCGCAATAACATGAGCACGTCTGCCCAAGCACCTGCCGCGCCCCAACCGCTCACCGGCGGCAAGCTGGTGATGGGCACGATTGCCCTGTCGCTGGCGACGTTCATGAACGTGCTCGACTCGTCGATCGCGAACGT
>DATJJR010000089.1:0-12882 GCA_035492055.1 Rhodocyclaceae bacterium
GGTGGCGCACGCTGGAACTACCTGGCTGCCTGGGGTTACGCGCTGAAGAAGAACAACGGTGATCAAGACAAGGCACGCGCCTACGTGACCGAACTGTTCAAGCACGTGCCGATTCTTGATTCCGGCGCACGCGGTGCAACCACAACCTTCGTCGAGCGTGGCCAGGGCGACGTACTGCTGGCATGGGAAAACGAAGCCTATCTGGCAATCAATGAACTTGGTCCGGACAAATTCGACATCGTCACGCCGTCGATCTCCATCCTTGCCGAACCGCCGGTCGCTGTGGTCGACAAGGTCGTAGACAAGAAGGGCACGCGTCAGATCGCCGAAGCGTATTTGAACTTCCTGTTCAGCAAGGAAGGCCAGGAAGTTGCCTTCAAGCATTATCAGCGCCCGGCACTGGCCGACAAGGACAAATCGCTGGCTGCACGTGAAAAGGCGCTGTTCGCCCCAATCAAGCTGTTCACCATCGATGACGTGTTTGGTGGCTGGCAACAGGCACAGAAGACGCACTTCGCCGACGGCGGTGTGTTCGACCAGATTTACCAGCCGACAGGCAAGTAAAAGTTTCGCTGCAGTCTGTGTCAAAGCCGCAATCGGAGAATGTCTCTCCGGTTGCGGCTTTTTTCATGGGCGCTGATGTTTAGAACCTGAAGCCGTAGCCGACACCCCAGAGCAGCGGATTGATCTTGAGGGTCGACACGGTGTTGCCGCCGACTTGCAGATCCGACTGGATGTAGAGCTTCTTCACATCGAAGTTGATGTAACTGTTCTTCGTGACCTTGATGTCGAAACCAGCCTGCAGTGCGCCGCCCCAGCTGTTTCGATCAAGGTTGCTGCCCGTCCCCGTAATGGAATTCAGGCTGCCGAGATCCACATTCGAGATTCGCGTGTAGTTCACGCCAGCGCCGACGTACGGCCGGAATTGCGCATCGGGGGCAAAGTGATATTGCAGCAGTAGTGTTGGCGGCAATTCCTTGAGCGTTCCCGCATGGGTGCCGGCCAGCGGACCCTTGGTAATCGTGACATCGTGCTTCTGCGGTACGGTCAGTACAAGTTCGGCGGCAATGTTGGGCGTGAAGAAATACGAAACATCGAATTCCGGAATCCATTTGCTGCTGACGTTGACCGCATCGCTCGGCAGCACTGTCGATGTGATACCGGAATTGCCATTGCCGGCAGACGATTGATTTGCCGGCTCCAGATGCAAAGCGCGTACACGCAGCATCCAGTTTCCGTCGCTGCTTTGTTGTGCGATGGCGGTATGGGCGGAGAGTACTGCGGCCAGGGCTAGGCCAAGTGTTGTTGTCTTCATGTCGAATCCAGAGCGTTGATGAGGTAATGCGAGCATAGAAATCCCCCGCTCCGGGCGGCTTGATCTGGGTCAAACCCCATGTGGCCGGCATTTGCGCTGGATCAAATCCTGTGCACGATGCAAGCCGAAGGCCGAGGGTATAGTCCTCAAGGTCAAGTGACTGCATCTATCGAGGGCAATCCAATGGAAGTACTCAGCGACGATCTGAAAGCACGTCTAGTAACGGTCGATGCTGCATGGCGCGCCGCCAACTATCTGGCGGCCGGACAGATTTATCTGCGCGACAACCCTTTGTTGCAGCGCCCGTTACAGCCGTCCGATATCAAGGCGCGCTTGCTCGGGCACTGGGGTACAACACCTGGGCTGAATTTCATTTACGCGCATCTGAATCGTCTCATCGTCGATCACGACCTCGACATGGTGTTTGTCGCCGGCCCCGGACATGGCGGCCCGGCGCTGACGGCCAATACCTGGCTCGAGGGGAGTTACAGCGAGTTGTGTCCGGAGATCGGACGGGATGCGTCGGGCATGTGCGAACTGTTCCGCCAGTTTTCCTTTCCGGGCGGCATAGGTAGTCACGCAACTCCAGAAATCCCCGGTTCCTTGCATGAAGGTGGTGAGCTCGGCTATTCGCTTGCGCATGCGTATGGCGTGGCATTCGACCGCCCCAACCTGATCGTCGCCTGCGTCATTGGCGATGGCGAAGCCGAAACCGGCGCCCTCGCGACCGCTTGGCACTCGAACAAGTTCCTGAATCCGATGCGGGACGGGGCAGTCCTGCCTATCTTGCATCTGAATGGCTACAAGATCGCCAATCCCACCGTGCTTGCAAGCATCCCGCATGACGAGCTGAAGGCGCTGTTGCACGGTTACGGTTACACGCCGTACTTTGTCGAAGGCGATCAGCCGCAGGCCATGCATGTGCGCATGGCGCAGGTATTAGAAGAGATTCTCTCGGTCATCCGCCGGATCAAACACAACGCGTCTGCGGAGCGTCCGCTGTGGCCCATGATCGTATTGCGTTCGCCCAAGGGGTGGACCGGGCCGGCGAGTGTGGATGGCACCAAGATCGAAGGCACTTGGCGCGCCCATCAGGTGCCGCTGGCCGGTGTCAGGGACAATCCGGACCATCTGCGCCAGCTCGAAGCATGGCTCGGGAGCTATCGTCCTGCCGAATTGTTTGATGTTGCCGGCCGACCGAATCTGCAACTGCTGTCGGTCATTCCCACAGGCAAGCGCCGCATGGGCAGTAATCCCGTGACGAACGGCGGGCTATTGCTGCGCGATTTGCACCTGCCGGGCTGTAGCGATTACGCCGTTGCGGTGCCGTCGCCGGGAAAGCACAAAGCCGAGGCGACACGTCAGCTCGGCACTTACTTGCGTGACGTGATTCGTGCGAATCCGGACAATTTCCGCCTGTTCGGACCGGATGAAACCGCTTCGAATCGATTGACGGCCGTGTATGAGGCAACCGCGAAAACCTGGCTGGGCCATGTGGGCCCGGACGATGAACTGCTGTCGCCCGATGGCCGCGTCATGGAAATCCTGTCGGAACATACCTGCCAAGGATGGCTGGAAGGATATCTTCTCAGCGGCCGACACGGCCTGTTCTCCTGCTATGAAGCATTCGTCCACATCGTGGACTCGATGTTCAACCAGTACGCCAAGTGGTTGAAGGTGGCCGCAGAAGTACCGTGGCGACGTCCGGTAGCCTCGCTGAACTATCTTCTGACTTCGCATGTCTGGCGCCAGGACCACAACGGGTTTTCGCACCAGGATCCGGGCTTTCTCGACGTGGTTGCAAACAAGAAAGCCGACATCGTGCGCATCTACCTGCCGCCCGACGCGAATACGCTGCTGTCGGTCATGGAGCATTGCCTCCGTTCACGCAATCTTGTGAATGTCGTCGTTGCCGGCAAGGATCTGCAACCGCAATGGCTGGATTGGGATGCCGCGGTCGCGCACTGCAGGGCAGGGGCCGGCATCTGGCGCTGGGCCGGCAGCGAAGATCGTCCCGGATTGACGGGCAGTGGTGATGCGCCCGATGTGGTGATGGCGTGCGCGGGAGATGTTCCGACCATGGAAACGCTGGCAGCCGCAGAAATTCTCAAGGCGCGCATTCCGGAATTGCGCGTGCGGGTCGTCAACGTTGTCGACCTGATGAGCCTGCAGCCACGAGAATTGCATCCGCATGGCCTGTCTGAGCATGAATTCGATGCCTTGTTTACGCGCGATCGGCCGATCATCTTCAATTTCCACGGGTATCCGTGGCTGATACATCGATTGACCTACCGCCGTTTCAATCACGCCAGCCTGCATGTACGCGGTTACATCGAAGAAGGCAGTACGACGACGCCTTTCGACATGGCCGTGCGCAATCGCATCGATCGCTTCAGCCTCGTGCGCGACGTCATCCAGCGCACGCCCGGCTTGCAGGTACGCGCCGGCGAGCTTGACGACGACATGGCGAGAAAGCACCTCGAACACGAGCGTTACATCTGTGAACATGGAACCGACATGCCGGAGGTGGTCGACTGGCAATGGCACGCCGCGACACGATAGGTGCGATGACAGGCAATTCGCTCAGGCAATGACCATGCGTGCGTCAAGCAAGGTCGCACCTTCCGGATGCACCAGCACCGGATTCAAGTCCATTTCCCTTAACCAGGACAGCGTCTGCGTCATGAGCGAAACGCGCACCAGGATGGCGTAGAGCGCTGGAAGATCGGCGGCGGGGACGTTGCGGTATGCGTTCAGCAGGGCGTTGAGGCGCGTTTGCGAAACCAGCTCGGCTGCCAGTGTTTCATCCAGCGGAGGCATTGCGACTGCGGTATCGCGGATGATCTCGACAGCCACGCCACCGGTTCCGAAACTGATGACCGGGCCGAACGTCGAGTCGAGGCTGACGCCGATGATGGCTTCGCGCGCATGCGCATGGCGGATCATTGGCTGCACGGTGACGCCAATGATGCGGGCATCGCGACGCAAACGTTTCGCACGCGCGATGATTTCGTCGAAGGCATGCCCGACGGCATCATCATTCTCGAGATCGAGCAATACGCCGTCCACGTCGGACTTGTGGACGATGTCGGGCGAATGGATTTTCAGCACCGCTGGAAACCCGAGCGTTCGTGCTGCCTGAATCGCGGTTTCGCGGCTGTCGGCAACCGTGATCGCCGGAACCGGCAACCCGAAAACACGCAATATGTTTTTGGCTTCGACCTCGTTCAACAAAATCCGACCTTCATTGCGCGCCAGTACGCAAATGTCGTTTGCTTCTTTTGCCGCGGCGGCAAGGGCGCTGTCCGAAGAGATGTCCGAATACATCGGTGCGGTCGAGCGTAATCGGGCCTGATTGCGGTGATGGTTTGTCATCAGGGAAAAGGCCTCGACCGCATCCTCCGGGCTTTCGAAATGCGGAATGCCATGCGACTCGAAAATGTCGGAACAGGTCTCGGCCTCGACTCGATCCAGCCACGCGGCCAAGACGGGTTTTTCCGTGGACGACTTTGCTACAGCATCGGCAATGGCTTGTGCGCTGGCGGCAGGCTGGGCCGGCACCGTGGGGCAATACAGCGCAAGCACTGCGTCAATGGATGGATCGCGCAAGGCAATGTCGATTGCGGCACCGAAACGCGCTGCCGGCGCGTCGCCGATGATGTCGATCGGATTGGCGTGTGACCAGGTTGAAGGCAGAATGGCATCAAGCGCCTTTACCGTACTCGCTTCAAGAGTGGCAAGTTCAATACGGTATTGTGTGGCGGCATCGGCTGCGATGACGGCCAGTCCGCCGCCATTGGTCAATAGGCCGAGCCGCTCCCCGGCCGGTTGGCGCGGCGCGGAGAGGGCGCGTGCGGCGGCAACGAGTTGGGTGTAGGTATCGACACGGACGGCACCGCAGCGATGCAACACAGCATTGAAAACCTCATCCCGGCCCATCAGTGCACCACTGTGGCTTGAGGCCGCTTTCGAGCCGGAGGCATAGCGGCCGGCCTTCATTACAATCACCGGTTTCTCGAGGGCGATACGACGCAAGGCTTCGGCGAACCCGCGCCCTTCATGCACGCCTTCGATGTAGAGCAATACCGCTTCGGTCTGGCTGTCCTCACGAAGATAGTCGAGCACCTCGTCGAAATCGACATCAAGACCGCTGCCAAGCGAGATGACGCTGGAGAAACCGAGTTTCTCGGTGGCCGCGAGATCCAGAATGGCGGAGCAGATGGCCCCCGACTGGGATAGCAATGCCACGGCGCCCGGCTTTGCCACTGCACGTGCGAACGTTGCATTGAGGCCGCTCCCGGGACGCGCAATTCCCAAGGAATTCGGTCCGAGCAGGCGAATGGCGTGGCGCCGGGCGGTTGTGCGAATTTCATTCTGCAATGCTGTGTCGCCAGCGGCGCCGAGAACCACGGCGGTTGGAACCCCGCGGCGCCCGGCATCTTCAAGAATGCCAGGCACGCTGGCCGCCGGCGACGTAATGACGGCAAGGTCCACCGCCATCGGCAGGTCAGCGAGGCTCGCGTGGCTTTTCATGCCGAGTACGTGCGTGTGCTTTGGATTGACCGCAAAGCATTCGCCGCGGAAACCGGCATCAAGAATATTGCGTAGAACAAACTGGCCCAATGCATCGGGCCGATCGCTCGCGCCGACGACGGCCAGCTGCTGCGGATCGAACAAGCTGGAGAGAGCGTTTCGGGCAGGCGGGAAAATCATGTCAGCGTGCTCCATGCGGATATCGTCAAACATCATAGACCGACGTGTGAATCATTGATCCCGTTGGCAGTGCTTTCCGTCATCAAATGATGCGCGAGTAGCGTTTGCGCTCCTGCTCCTGGCGCAGGTATCTGTCGAACACCATGGCGATGGCGCGTACGAGCAGGCGTCCTTGCGGCCTGACGCTGATCCACTGCGCATCGATGTCGAGCAGGCCGCAGGCAGCCATGTCACGCAGCGTATCGAGCTCCGCGGCGAAATAACGCTTGAAGTCGATGAGGTGCGCAATCTCGATGCTCTCGATCGATAGTTTGAAATGGCACATCAGCGCCTGGATGATGGCGCGACGCAGCAAGTCGTCGGGCGTCAGTTCAATGCCACGCATGACGGGCAATTCGTTGCGATCGAGTGCATCGTAATAGTCGTCGAGCGTCTTGTGGTTCTGGCTGTAGCAAGCACCGACATTGCTGATGGCGGAAACGCCGAAAGCCATCAGGTCGGCATCGGCGTGGATCGAGTAACCCTGGAAATTTCGATGCAGCCGCCCCTGTCGTTGCGCAATGGCGAGTTCGTCGTCCGGCTTGGCGAAATGATCCATGCCGATATAGACATAGCCTGCCGCCTCCAATCGCGCGATTGCCTCCTGGAATAGCTGCAGCTTGAGCTCCGGACTTGGCAGTTCGCGTTCGTCAATGCGTCGCTGCGGCTTTGCCAGTGCAGGCAAGTGTGCGTAGTTGTAGAGCGAGACACGCTCCGGCGACAGCGCAATGACGCGCGTCAGAGTCTGGTCGAAATTCAGTATGTTTTGTCGCGGCAGTCCGTAGATCAGATCGACGTTGATCGATCTGAAACGGTGTCGGCGTGCTGCGGCAATGACACCGGCGGTTTCCTCGAACGATTGCATCCTGTTCACTGCCGCCTGCACGGCCGGATCGAAATCCTGCACACCGACGCTCATGCGGTTGAAGCCGAGCTCGGCAAGCAGGGCGACGGTATCGTCGCCTACATTGCGTGGATCGACCTCGATCGAGAATTCGCCGTGCGGCAACAGCTGAAAGTGACGACGAATGTTCGCCATCAAGCGGCGCAGCTCGTCATGTGCAAGAAACGTCGGCGTGCCACCGCCCAGATGCAGTTGCACGACATTGCGCGGTCCGGACAGTGCGGCCGCCTGCATCGACATTTCCTTGTCGAGGTAATCGACATAGCGCGCCGAGCGGCCGTGATCCTTGGTTACGATCTTGTTGCAGGCACAGTAGTAGCAAACGGTGTTGCAGAACGGGATGTGCACATACAGCGACAAGGGCCGGCCGGCGCCGCCACCGCGAAGGCCGCGGCGTTGCAGCCAGTCCGCATAGATGTCGCCGTCGCACGCCTCGACGAACCGGTCCGCGGTCGGGTATGAGGTGTAGCGCGGGCCATGGATGTCGAATCGCCGAATCAGGTCGGTGTCGAATACAATCGCCTGAAAGCTGTCTGGCGTGTGTGTGTTCATTGTGATCATCGCTGTCGGTACAGAGGACAGAGTGAAGCATTCAGGAGATTTCGGTCTTGACTCAGATCAAACCTCAGACGCAGGGCAATACGACGCCGATTACGCATTCGCTGCGCGCGGCCTGCTCCCAATGCAGTCTGCGTGAACTCTGTCTGCCGCTGGGCCTCAGCGATGGCGAGCTTGAGCATATCGATGCCCTGATCGGCGCACGCAAGCGCATCAAGCGCGGCCAACATCTGTATAGCGCCAACGAAGCGTTTTCGGCGATCTACGCAATTCGTTCCGGCTTCTTCAAGACTTGCGTCACCGACGAGGAAGGGCGCGATCAAGTCACGGGCTTTCAGATGGCCGGCGAGATTCTCGGCATGGATGGCATCAGCAACGACAAGCACACCTGCGATGCCGTTGCGCTGGAGGACAGCGAGGCATGCATCATTCCGTTCAACGAGCTGGAGCGCCTATCGACGCAGATCCCCTCGTTGCAGCATCATATCCACAAGGTAATGAGCCGCGAGATCGTGCGCGATCATGGTGTCATGATGCTGCTCGGCACCATGCGTGCCGAAGAACGTCTCGCTGCGTTTCTGCTCAATCTGTCGCAGCGTCTGGCCTCGCGTGGTTATGCGGCAGGAGATTTCCACTTGCGCATGATGCGTGAGGAAATCGGCTCCTATCTCGGTCTCAAACTCGAAACGGTCAGTCGGACCTTCTCGAAGTTTCAGGAAGAAGGCCTGATCCAGGTGCAGCAAAGACACATCCGTATTTCGGATCCGGCGGGGCTCAAGCGCATCATGGAAAGCTGCAGCTAAGGTAGCTTTTCATGATGCAGGCCCGTTTGCACTTCAGCGCATAAAAGCGAACGCTGTAAGCATCAAGAACGCAAGACACGACCATCCCGAAAACAGCCAGCGCGGAATGACTGCGCGAGGGATGAACCCTACGCCGCGTATGAAGCCGGCACTCATCGCAAGCAGCAGCAACGTCGCCAATCCGTGATCGGCCTTGCCGTTGCTGCCCGTGAGCAGAGGCGGATAGACCGTGATGCCGAACATGATGGCGATTCCCGTGAGCAGGCACAGCCAATGCATGCGGACTGCGGTGTGATCCTGATTTCTAGCGATGGTCTTCAGCATGACTTTGCTCCCGTTCTTCCTGGTTCTCACCCCATATGGCGTTGAGAATGGCCAGCAAAACGGCGAAGCCGACACCGAGTATCCAGGCGAAATACCACATGATGTTTTCCTTTCCTTGCCTTCTTCTCAGTAGGCACTATGTTCGTTGGCGTGAATCTGCTCGGCAGTGACCTTGCCGCGCATGACGCGATAGGCCCAACCTGTGTAGAAGACGATCAGCGGCACGAAGACCAGCGTAACGCACAGCATGATGCCCAGCGTCAGATGACTGGACACGCTGTCCCATACCGTGAGGCTGGCTGCCGGCACACTGGAGGAAGGCATGACGAAGGGAAACATGCTGGCACCGGCCGTACCGATGATGCCGACGATGCCGATGGCGCTGGCGACGAAAGCGCACAAGGTACGTCGCATGCGCATCAGCACTCCAGACAGAAGCGGCATGGCGATGCCGAGCAACGGTAGCAGCCATAGCAACGGTTGCTTAGCGTAGTTGTCCATCCAGGCACCGGCGACACGTACTACCTCCTTGCTCATCGGATCCGGGGCTGCCGCCGTGTTGATGGCGGAGACGATACGGTAGCCGTCGATTTTCTGCAGCCAGAGGCCAGCCAGTGCGAATGCGGTTGCCGTGACGATGCTGGCCACAGTTGCAGCACGTATGGCGCGTTGCTGCACCGCGCCTTCGGTGCGATGCGCGAGATAGGCGCCGCCGTGCATGGTGATCATCGCACTGCTGACAACGCCGGCGAGCAGGGCGTACGGGTTGAGCAATGCCCAGAAACTGCCGGTATAGGTCGAGACGAGATAGGTATCGAAACTGAACGGCACGCCCTGCAGCAGATTGCCGAAGGCCACACCGAAGATCAATGGCGGTACCGCGCCGCCGACGAACAACCCCCAATCCCAGGCTGTGCGCCAGCGTGGATCATGAATCTTGCTGCGGTAATCGAAGCCGACCGGACGGAAGAATAATGCCCACAGCACTGCCAGCATGGCCCAGTAGAAGCCGCTGAAGGCGGTTGCGTACACGAACGGCCAAGCCGCAAAGATGGCACCGCCGCCGGTGATGAACCAGACCTGGTTGCCATCCCAATGCGGGCCGACGGTGTTGATGATGACGCGGCGCTCGATGTCGCTCTTGCCGACAAAAGGCAGCAATGTGCCGACGCCCATGTCGTGTCCATCCATGATGGCGAAGCCGATCAGCAGAACGCCGACAAGCAGCCACCAGATGATCTTGAGAGTGGGGTAATCGATCATTTCATGTCTCCAATCAATCGATGTGTATCAGGCGTGGACGGGTTCGTATTCATAGCGGCCGGTCCCGAGACTGCCAGGGCCCTGACGCGCGAACTTCACCATCAAGTACATTTCGACGATCAACAACACTGTGTAGAAGCCGACGAAGCCGGCCAGCGACCCATACAGGCTGTTGACGCTGAGCGTGGACACACTGAGGTGGGTTGGCAGTACGCCGTAGATGGTCCATGGCTGACGGCCGTATTCGGCAACAAACCAGCCGAACTCGCAGGCCAACCAAGGTGCCGGCAGCATCCACAGTGCCCATTTCAACAGCCAGGGACGCTCAGCAAAGCAGCCTCGAATCGAGAAGTAGAGTGCGCAAGTGAATACGGCGAGCATGGCGAAGCCGAGTGCGACCATGACACGGAAGCCCCAGAACATCGGAAACACCTTTGGAACCGTATCCTTGACGGCACGTTCCACAATCTCAGGCGTCGCCTGATCGACATCGACTACATATTTCTTCAGCAGCAAACCGAAACCGAGATCCTGCTTGTGGATTTCGAAGGTGGTGTAGACGACCGGATCGGTGCTGCCCTTGCGCAGTTCTTCAAGCATCTTGACGGCCTTGATGCCGGAATAGATGCGCTCGCGATTCTTCGCCATGATCTCGTTGATACCTGGAATTTCCTTGCTGGCCGAGCGCGTGCCGATCAGGCCCATGACCCAGGGCAGTTCGACCTCCCAGTCGTTCTTCATTTCCTTCTCGTTGATGCCAGCCACGAGTTTCAGGCCGGCCGGAGCCGGTTCGGTTTCCCACATGGCTTCGATGGCGGCCATTTTGGTTTGCTGTGCTTCGCCGACCGTGTAACCGGATTCATCGCCGAGCACGATCACGCTGCACACGGAAGCAAAACCGAAAGCCGCTGCGACACGGAAGCTGCGTTTGGCGAATTCCAGATCACGTCCGCGTAGCAAATACCAGGATGAGATCGACAGCATGAACATGGCGCCGGTGACGTAGCCGGCCGAGACGGTATGCACGAACTTGGCCTGTGCATCGGGATTGAAGATGATCACCCAGAAGTTGCTCATCTCCATGCGCATGGTGTGATAGTTGAATTCCGCGCCGACCGGGTTCTGCATCCAGCCGTTGGCGATCAGGATCCACAATGCGCTGAGGTTCGTACCCAGTGCCATCAGCAGGGTGACGAGCAGATGCTGGCGCCGCGTCAGGCGGTCCCAGCCGAAGAAGAACAGGCCGATGAAGGTGGATTCGAGGAAGAAGGCCATCAGGCCTTCGATTGCCAGCGGGGCGCCGAAGATGTCGCCGACGTAGTGCGAGTAGTAGGCCCAGTTGGTGCCGAACTGGAACTCGAGCGTGATGCCGGTGGTGACACCCAGCGCGAAGTTGATGCCGAACAGCTTGCCCCAGAAGCGTGTCATGTCTTTCCAGATGACATTGCCGGTCATGACGTACACGGCTTCCATGATCACGAGCAGCCAGACCATGCCGAGAGTGAGAGGGACGAAGAGAAAGTGATACAGCGCCGTCGCGGCGAATTGCAGACGCGACAGGTCGACCAGATGTTCCGAAATCACGGCCGGACTCCTTGCAATTGGGAAGAGGGCAACGCGACGCCTGGCTGCGAGGCGACACCGCTGACATGAACGGCCACGTCGACCGTATCGGGGTGCACGCCTGCATCGCGGATGAAGAACCACCAGAGCAATGTCAGCGCCAGCAGCTTGACGATGACTGCAATCGTCAGATGCCTGACGAGCGGTCGATCCCCGTTTTTCATGTCTGCTCCCTGTTGTTGAAAACGGGCCAGTACACCGGCCCGGCTGCACGCGTGATCCATAAGTGATCACGTCAGGGGGCGACTATATTGAGGTCGGGTCGGCGCCCGGTTGAGCTACATCAAGCTTTGTGCAGGTTCCTGGCAGGCATTGCAGGAGGCCAACTCCTGATTTTCGTATAAGCAAATGAAAAACAAGTATTTTTCTTTATAAGCAAGCTGCTTATACTCGGGCCTCTCTTATATCGAAAGGACTCAATCGTGAACTTTCCGATCCTCAAGAATCTCCTGCGCGGCGGCCTTGCCGCGACTGCATTGGTGGCGCTTTCGGCCCATGCCGATACCACGTTGCTGAACGTTTCCTATGACGTTGCCCGCGAGCTGTACAAGGATTACAACCCGGTTTTTGCCAAGCACTGGAAAGAAAAGACTGGTGAGACCGTGAACATCAACCAGTCACACGGCGGTTCCAGCAAGCAGGCCATGTCCGTTGCGGCCGGTCTTGAGGCTGACGTGGTGACGATGAACCAGGCGACGGACATCGACCTGCTCGCCGACAGGGGGCTGGTGTCGCCGGACTGGCGCAAGAAATTTCCCAACGGCGCGGCACCGTTCACAACCGTGCAGGTTTTCCTCGTGCGCAAGGGCAATCCCAAGAACATCAAGGACTGGGATGACCTGATCAAGCCGGGTGTCCAAGTCGTGATTCCGAATCCCAAGCTGACCGGCAACGGCCGTTACAGCTATCTCGCTGGCTGGGGCGCGGTCATCAAGAAGGGCGGTACGCCGGCGCAAGCCAAGGCCTATGTGACTGAACTTTTCAAGCACGTGCCCGTACTTGATGGCGGCGGTCGTGCGGCCAGCGTGACCTTCACCCAACGCAACATCGGCGACGTGCTCGTCACGTTCGAGAATGAAGTGAAGCAACTCACACTGGAAATGGGTTCCGACAAGTTCGACGTGGTCTACCCGAGCGTCACCATCCTCGCCGAACCGCCGGTGGCCGTGGTCGACAAGGTTGTCGACAAGAAGGGCACGCGCAAGGTTGCGACCGAATACTTGAACTACTTGTATTCGGAAGAAGGCCAGGCTGTCGGCGCGCGCAATTACTTCCGCGTGCGTGATCCGGTGATCGCCAAGCGCTACGCCATCATGTATCCGAACATCAAGACGTTCACC
>DATJJR010000090.1:0-32181 GCA_035492055.1 Rhodocyclaceae bacterium
TCGGCCTGCATCGCCTGCAGCAGGCTGATCGTGCCCTGTACGTTGTTTGCGTAGTAGTCGATGGGCTGCTCGGTTGATTCGCCAACCGCCTTGAGGCCGGCAAAATGCACAACCGCATGGATGCCGTGAGTTTTCAGCACCTCGCGCAGCAGGGCAGTGTCACGCACATCGCCCTGCACAAATGGCACTGGCTTGCCCGTGATTCGAGAAACACGCTCAACCACGGAAATGTCACTGTTGGACAGATTGTCGAACAGCACAATGTCATGGCCCGACTGAGCCAGCGCAACAGCGGTGTGGCTACCGATGTAACCCGTACCGCCCGTCAGAAGAATGTTCATAAAGGGCACCCCAAGACAAAAAAAGAGATCCCCCCGGACCAGAAATCAACACATCAATACGTCGGCATCTTCGGATCGACTTGCGCCGCCCATGCGGCCACGCCACCTTGCAGATTCCAGAGCTTGCCGAAACCGTTACGCTCAAGAAACATCGCCACTTGTGCACTGCGCATGCCGTGGTGGCAGATGGCCACGATTTCTGTGTCGGGCTCAAGTTCCTCGATACGTTGCGGCACGCTGTTCATTGGCATGGACTGGGCGCCGTCAATACGACATGTCTGGAATTCCCACGGCTCGCGCACGTCAAGCAACAAGGGCTTGGCGCGAGAATCATCGGCCAACCATTCGGCCAGTTGTACGGCAGTGAGAACTTGCATCAGAACGTGAACTTCTGCGTCGGTACAAGTTTGTCGAGCGGCGCGGTCACGGTTTCAAACAACGTTTCGGTGTGGAAGGCATGCTCGCCTTCGCGCGTAACAAGCTGCGCCTCCATGACCGGCTCCTTGCCGACGATGGCGAACAGTCGGCCGCCAACCTTCAACTGGGCAAGCAACTCTTGCGGCAGCTCAGGCACACTGGCAGAAACAACGATAACGTCGAACGGTGCCTTGGCAGGGAATCCACCGGCACCATTGGCGGTTTCCACGGTGACATTGTCGATTTCGGCGCGCTTGAGGTTTGCGCGCGCCATGTCGGCGAGTTCAGGCACGATTTCAAGCGTAGTCACATGCGCAGCGTGCGCGGCCAGTAGTGCGGCCATGTAGCCGGAACCGGCACCGATTTCGAGCACGCTCTCATGTTTCTTGACCTGCACAGCCTGCAGCGCATGCGCTTCAATCTTGGGCGCAAGCATCACGGCGCCATGACCCAGCGGGATTTCGGCATCGGCAAAGGCAAGACGCTGGCGCTCGGCGGGCACAAAATCCTCGCGGCGCACAGCAAATAGCAGGTCAAGGACAGTCTGGTCGAGCACGTCCCAGGGACGGATCTGCTGCTCGATCATGTTGAAGCGGGCTTGTTCGAAATTCATGATGGGCTCGTAAGAAAAACGAAAATTGAACTGCGGCAACCGAATTGAAAGCCCCGTTAGTTTATCCGATCACTCGAAATAAGTTCTCGCTTCTTCAATCCGTTCGGACCACCAGCGTTTCTTGATGCTGTCGAGACGCACCTTGCTGCCTGTATGCGGCGCATGGGCAAAACGGTCGTTGCCGATGTAGATACCGACGTGCGAATACGGACGATTTTCAGTGTTGAAAAAAATCAGATCGCCCGGACGCAGTTCGGACAAGGGAACCTCACGGCCGCGCTTGGCAATATCGGCAGCACTGCCATTCAGTTTGACGCCGATGGCATTGCCAAACACGTAGCTGACCATGCCGCTGCAGTCCAGGCCCGCTTCCGGATTCTTGCCGCCGAAGCGATAGCCGGTATCGATCAACGTCAGTGCATACATGACCACCTCCTGCGACAAGGCTTGTTGTCGCGCGGTTTCCGGCGGGCGGCGGGATACTGCGGGTGTTTCTGGGAGGGGGGAAAGCGGCGGAGCTGGCGGAACAACACTTGCACAAGCAGACAAAAGCAGCACAAAAAAACAGGGCAGCACCTTCACGTCAGGCACGACCTCGCAAACGCTGCATCACTCGCCACGCGGACCACGCACGCGTACTCCATCGCAAAACGTAACGCGGGCGCAACACAAGCACAAATGCGCCCACCGCGGCACTCAAGGCAGGATGTTGCTGCAGCCAGTGCGCAACATTGTTGGCCTTGTCAGCAACAACGAACGCGGGGCGCATACCTGTCGTGTATTCCGACAGTTGCTGGCGCTGAACGGCGCAATCGAGCAGCAGGATTTGTTTCTTGAGCGCGAGTTCAGTCCGCCGATTCATGTCAGCACTTCATTCCGACTCGGGGTCGCGCAAGGCGGCACGATCTTTTGACAGTTCAGCCAAGCTGGCCGAGAAAAGCCCGGAAGTGGAACCTGCCAGCCGATACGCCACGAAGGTCGCCACACAACCCAGGCCAACGAATAGCGCGGCGAAAACACCGAGCACGAGAAGACGATTGCTGTCCCACCACAGCACGGTCAGAAACACCGCGACGAACACCAAGCCTGCGCCGAGTGCCAGTACGGCAACACCGCCCCAAAGGATCAGCGCCAGCAGGCGCTGACCTTCCTCTTCAAGTTCGGTCGCAAGAAGCTGCAGGCGTGTCTGTAAAAGCGTTAGCGACGTGCCAAGCAGCCCTTTGACCGAGGCAAGCAGTCCGGGGCGGGAATCCTGCATCAACGACGGCCGATCAACAGGCCCAGCAGAAGACCGGCACCGGCAGCAATGCCGACAGCCTTCCAGGGATTGTCGTGCACATAGTCGTCAGCAGCACGGCCAGCAGCCTTGGCCTTGTCAACGAACACAGCTTCGGCTTCGGCCAGCTTGAACTTGGCCTCGGACAAGCGGGCCAGCGCCTTTTCGCGCAGGTCGGCCACTTTTTCGCCTGCCTGACCGGCAGTCACGCGCAGGATTTCCTCGGCATCGGCGACCACGACCTTGAAGTCGGCAATCAGCTTGTCCTTGTTTACTTCGCTCAATTCGCTCATGTTGTACTCCTAGGCTGAGTGGGTGATGGATACATAGATGAAGGCTAACTGCTTTCAACTCAAGTGGCAAATGCGTAATCAATCGTAAGCGGCGCGTGATCGCTGAATCGCTGCGCCTTGTAAACGGCGCCGGCATGTGCCGTTGCAGCAATGCCCGGCGTGGCAACTTGATAATCGATGCGCCAACCGACATTCTTGGCCCAGGCCTGACCGCGATTACTCCACCATGTATAGGCCTCGTCGCCGTGCGCTGGGTGCAAGCGGCGATAGACGTCGACCCAGGCATCACCTTCAAACAGTTGCGTGAGCCAGGCACGCTCTTCCGGCAGGAAACCGGAATTCTTGAGGTTGCCTTTCCAGTTCTTGAGATCGATTTCCTTGTGCGCAATATTCCAGTCGCCGCAGATCACCACTTCGCGGCCGGCATCCCTGAGTTTTTTCAGGTGCGGCGCGTACACATCCAGGAAGCGAAACTTTGCTTCCTGCCGTTCGGGTGAACTGGAACCGGAAGGCAGATAAACCGAGACAACCGAGAAGTTGGGGAAATCCAGCTGGACATAACGGCCTTCGGCATCGAATTCTGCGTTGCCCAAGCCGATCACGACGTTTTCCGGCGCATGCCGACTGTAGATGCCAACGCCGCTGTAGCCTTTCTTTTCGGCGTAGTGGAACCAGCCTTGGTAGCCGTCGGGGTTCAGCATCTGCTTCGTCATGTCGGGCGCCTGTGCCTTCAGCTCCTGCAGGCATACAACATCAGCATCCTGTTGTGCCAGCCATTCGAACACGCCTTTGCTCGACGCCGAGCGAATGCCATTCAGATTCAGCGATATGATACGCACTGATTTTTACCGTTTCTCGAAGGAAAAAGACGTTGGATTTTAGCCGTGATTTCATTGCGTTCGCCGTTGAGCAGCAAGTCCTGCGCTTCGGTGAGTTCACCACCAAGGCCGGCCGCAAGTCGCCTTACTTCTTCAATGCCGGCCTCTTCCATGATGGTGCGGCCATGCTCAAGCTGTGCGATCTGTACGCACAAGCCATCATCGCCTCCGGTTTACAGTTCGATGTGCTGTTCGGGCCGGCCTACAAAGGTATTTCACTTGCCGCCGGCACAGCCATGATGCTGGCGCAACGCGGCCGCAATACACCCTACGCCTACAACCGCAAGGAAGCCAAGGATCATGGCGAAGGCGGCACGCTGGTCGGCGCACCACTCAAGGGCCGTGTGCTTGTGATTGACGACGTAATTTCCGCCGGGACATCGGTGCGTGAATCGGTCGAACTGATTCGTCATTCGGGCGCACAACTGGCCGGTGTCACCATTGCGCTGGATCGCCAGGAACGGGGTCAGGGCGAACTGTCTGCGGTCCAGGAGGTCGAGAAGGGCTTCGGCATTCCCGTCATCGCCATCGCGACACTCTCCGATCTGATCGCATACATCAGCGACAGCCCGGACCTGCAGCGCAATCTCGGCGCTGTCACGGCGTATCGGACACAATACGGTATCTGATGTTGCGCGTTCCGCTCCTCCCGACTGCCCTTCTGACCGCCGGCCTGACGGCCTTGGTGCCGCTGTCTGCATACGCCAACACGACTTGCTGCGAAACCGGTGGGCAAACGTGGTGCGATGATGGTTTGCCGCCGATTTGCGTAGGCAAGGCCTATCGCGTGCTCAACAGTAATGGCGTTGTCATTCGGCAAGTGGACGCACCGCTGACGCCCGAGCAGCAGGCCAAGCGCGACGCAGAATTGGCAAGGCAAAAGATCGAGGCACAGCAACGTGCCGAGCAGGAGCAGCAAGATCGCAAGCTGCTGATGAGCTATCCCACGCTCAACGATCTCACAATGGCCCGGGATCGCTCGCTCACCGACATACAAAAAAACCAGCAACAGCTGGAACAAAAGCTCGCTGCCCTAAAAAAGCAGCAACAGAAGTTGGCCAACGATGCAGCGTTCTACAACGAAAAACATCCGATGCCGGCGCCATTGAAGTTGCAGATCGACGGTAACGACCAGGACATGCAGGCGCAGCAAGATGCCATTGCTGCACGCGCGCAAGACATGGTTGATACGCAGAAGAAATTCGAGGCGGACGAACAGCGTTATTTGCAATTGACGACAAAGAGTCCGCGCTGATTCGGATCAAATAAAAAGGCCGCTCGGTTAAGCGGCCTTTTTATTGTTACCTCGATGCCGAAGCGGCCTCAGCCTTCCAGTTTTTTCTTCAGCAGCTCATTCACCTGCTGCGGATTGGCTTTGCCCTTGGTCGCCTTCATCGCCTGTCCAACAAGAGCATTAAATGCCTTTTCCTTGCCGGCGCGGAACTCTTCGACCGACTTTTGATTGGCCGCCAACACTTCATCGATGATGGCTTCGATGGCTCCGGTATCGGTGATCTGCTTCCAGCCCTTGGCTTCGATCACGGCATCGGCATCCTTGCCTTCGCCATTCCACAAAGCGTCGAACACATCTTTGCCGATCTTGTTGGAGATCGTGTTATCGACGATGCGTTGAATGATGCCGGCGAGTTGGGCCGGTGACAACGGCGCTTGCGCAATGTGCTTTTCTTCGCGATTCAGGCGTGCGGCCAAATCCCCTTGAATCCAGTTGGCGCAAAGCTTTGCATTCGCCGTACCCGTGACAGCCACGGCATCGAGGAAGTATTGCGCCATTTCACGCGAGGACGTAATCACGTCGGCGTCATATGCCGAAAGGCCATATTCACTGGTGAATCGTTGCTGCATGGCTTGCGGCAACTCCGGCATCGACGATTTGACCTCGGCCTTCCAAGCCTCGGTAATTTCGAGCGGCAGCAGGTCGGGGTCGGGGAAATAGCGGTAATCGTGCGCATCTTCCTTGCTGCGCATCGCACGTGTCTCTCCCGTATCGGGATCGAACAGTACGGTTGCCTGCTGGATCTTGCGTCCTTCTTCGATTTCGTTGATCTGCCACTGCACTTCGTAGTTGATGGCCTGCTCAAGAAAGCGGAACGAATTGAGATTCTTGATTTCGCGACGCGTGCCGAAAGGTTCGCCCGGACGACGCACCGAGACGTTGGCGTCGCAACGGAACGAACCTTCCTGCATGTTGCCGTCGCAAATACCAATCCACTGCACCAGTTCATGCAGCTTCTTGGCATAAGCCACGGCCTCGGCAGCAGAGCGCATGTCCGGCTCGCTAACAATTTCAAGCAACGGCGTACCGGCACGATTGAGATCGATGCCCGTACGGCCAGTGAAATCTTCATGCAGCGACTTACCGGCATCTTCTTCAAGATGCGCACGCGTCAGGCGCACAGTTTTTTCATTGCCATCGACGTTGATGGTCAGCGAACCGCCATCGACGACTGGCAGTTCCATCTGGCTGATCTGATAACCCTTGGGCAGATCAGGGTAGAAATAATTCTTGCGCGCGAAAACCGAACGCTCGGCAACCTTCGCACCGATGGCGAGGCCAAACTTGATCGCGCACACGACTGCTTCGCGATTCAGCACGGGCAGTACGCCCGGCAATGCCAGACTCACTGCGTCGGCTTGCGTGTTCGGCGCCGCGCCAAACGCCGTTGCTGCGCCGGAAAAAATCTTCGACTGCGTTTGCAGTTGCGTGTGGGTCTCGAGACCGATAACGACTTCCCACTTCATGCTCAGATTCCTTCTGGCATCTGCGTGTGCCAGTCCGTAACTTGTTGGTATTGATGCGCGACATTCAGCATCTTCGCTTCATCAAAATAGTTGCCGATGATCTGCAGACCGACGGGGAGTTTGTTGTTACCAAAGCCGGCCGGAATCGACATACCGGGCAAGCCGGCCAGATTCGTCGAGATCGTGTAGATGTCGCTGAGATACATCTTGACCGGATCGTCACCCTTCTCGCCAAAAGCGAATGCCGTATCGGGCGAAGCCGGGCCCATGATCACGTCGCAGGATTTGAAGGCCTCGACAAAATCGTTGGCGATGAGGCGACGAATACGCTGTGCCTGCAAGTAATACGCATCGTAGTAACCGTGCGAAAGCACGTACGCGCCGATCAGGATGCGGCGCTTCACTTCGGGGCCGAAGCCTTGCGCACGCGTCTTGGAATACATGTCATTGAGGTCGGTGAACTCCGGCGCACGATAACCGTAGCGCACGCCATCGAAACGCGACAGATTGCTCGAGGCTTCGGCCGGCGCAATGACGTAATACGCGGGCACCGACAAACCGGAATTCGGCAGACTCACTTCGACCGTCGTTGCACCAAGCTTGCGATATTGATCCAGCGCAGCTTCGACCGCGGCGCGTACGTCATCCGCCATGCCTTCACCAAAAAACTCCTTCGGCAAGCCAATGCGCAAGCCATTCAACGGCTTGTTCAGATCACGCGTGTAGTCCTCGGTCTCGCGTTGCAGCGATGTCGAATCACGCTCATCGAAACCCGCCATGCCATTGAGCAACAGCGCGCAATCCTCGGCACTCTTGGCCATCGGGCCCGCCTGATCCAGCGAGGAGGCAAACGCGATCATGCCGTAGCGCGACACGACGCCATACGTCGGCTTCAAGCCGGTGAGGCCGCACAGCGAAGCTGGCTGGCGAATCGAACCGCCAGTGTCCGTGCCGGTCACGGCGGGGGCAAGGCGTGCGGCAATGGCTGCCGCCGAACCACCGGAAGAGCCGCCTGGCACACGCTTCACGTCCCATGGGTTCTTCACCGGGCCGAAGTACGAGGTCTCGTTCGACGAGCCCATGGCGAACTCGTCCATGTTGAGCTTGCCGAGTGTCACGACGCCGGCTTCCTTCAATTTGGTGACGACAGTTGCATCGTAGGGACTGACGAAGTTCGACAACATCTTCGAGCCACACGTGGTCAACCAACCTTCGGTGCAGAAAATATCCTTGTGCCCGAGCGGAATGCCGAGCAGCGACGACGTATCCCCCTTGGCACGGCGCGCATCCATCTCGGCCGCTTGCGCCAGTGTTTTGGCACGGTCGAGCGTGACGAAGGCATTGAGCGTCGGATTCAATTTCTCGATGCGATCGAGAAACAGGGCGCTCAGTTCGACGCTGGAAACTTTTTTGGCAGCAAGCGCGTCAGAGAGTTCGCGCAACGAAGCATTGATCAGGTCGCTCATTCGATGACCTTTGGCACGAGATAGAGGCCTGCTTCGGTTTCCGGCGCAACGGCTTGAAATGCTTCGCGGCGATTTTGCTCGGTCACGGCATCGGCGCGCAGGCGCTGAATCATGTCAACCGCGTGCGACATCGGCGCAATGCCCGAAGTATCGGCGGCCTGCATGGAGGCAATCAGGCCGAAAATGCCATTCAGTTGCCCTTTGGCAACTTCAGCTTCTTCGGGGGAAATTTCTATGCGGGCGAGACGGGCGATCCGCTGCACCTGTTCCAAGTCGAGAGACATGCTTACAAACGCTTTTTGAAAGCGCGATAGGGTATCATAACCACCTCTATTCCCTGTACCCGCAAGCGTCCGCTTGCGCTATTTTTGCCGCCATCGCGTACGCATCTGGCGCCAACCTAGACCGAAAAACACCGATGTTCAATTCCCTACGCTCCTACTTCTCGAATGACCTCGCCATCGACCTCGGCACCGCCAACACCCTGATCTACGTCCGTGGCAAGGGCATCGTTCTCGATGAGCCCTCGGTTGTCGCCATCCGTACCGAAGGCGGCCCGAATGCCAAGAAGACCATTCAGGCGGTTGGCGTGTCCGCCAAGCAGATGCTGGGCAAGACGCCTGGCAACATCACTGCGATTCGTCCGATGAAGGACGGCGTGATCGCAGACTTCACCGTCACCGAACAGATGCTGAAGCAGTTCATCAAGAAGGTGCATGACTCGCGTCTGTTCTCGCCATCCCCGCGCATCATCATCTGTGTGCCGTGCGGCTCGACCCAGGTTGAGCGCCGTGCCATCCGTGAATCGGCGCTGGGTGCGGGCGCTTCGCAGGTCTACCTGATTGAGGAACCCATGGCTGCCGCCATCGGTGCCGGTCTGCCAGTGGCCGACGCGACCGGTTCGATGGTCGTCGACATTGGCGGTGGTACCACCGAAGTTGGCGTCATCTCGCTGGGCGGCATGGTCTATGCCGGCTCGGTACGTGTAGGTGGCGACAAGTTCGACGAAGCCATCATCAACTACATCCGCCGCAACTACGGCATGTTGATTGGCGAAACCACCGCCGAATCGATCAAGAAGGAAATCGGTTCCGCCTTCCCGGGCTCCGAAGTCCGCGAAATGGAAGTCAAGGGCCGCAACCTGGCTGAAGGCATTCCGCGCAGCTTCACGATCTCCTCGAATGAAATCCTTGAAGCCCTGACCGATCCGCTCAACCAGATCGTTGGTGCAGTCAAGATGGCGCTGGAACAAACCCCGCCCGAACTCGGTGCCGACATCGCCGAAAAGGGCATGGTCCTCACTGGCGGTGGTGCGTTGTTGCGCGACCTGGACCGCCTGTTGATGGAAGAAACCGGACTGCCGGTCCTGGTTGCCGACGATCCGTTGACGTGCGTTGTGCGCGGCTCCGGCCTCGCCCTTGAGAAGATGGATACGCTCGGCAGCATCTTCGCCAACGAATAAGCTCCGATCCAAACCATGGGGCCGGTTAGAGAGAAACAACCGGGGGACAAAATGTCATGCGTTATTTGTTTCCCGTTGTTTCGCACTAACCGGCCCTTGATTTTGACGCTCCACTGAAATGTCTGTTGTCGGCCATTCGCCCCCGCCCTTCTTCAAACGCGGTGTTGCGCCGCTCGCGCGGCTGGCGATCTTTCTATCGCTATCGCTGTTTTTGCTCGTTGTCGATGTGCGATTCCGCACGCTCGACATGGTGCGTGCGACTATCGCTACTGCGCTCTATCCGCTGCAGCAACTCGCCTGGCGGCCGGTCGAATTCATCGGCGGCGCAGGCAAATACTTCTCCTCGATGGCCACCTTGCAGGCAGAAAACGATGCGTTGCATGAGCGCGGACTCGCCAGCGCCAATCAGTTGCTACGCCTGGAACAGCTTGATCAGGAAAACCAGCGCCTGCGCGCACTGCTCGACATGCGCGATCGCCAGCCAATCAAGGGCCAGGTCGCCGACATCCTCTACGCCGCGCGCGATCCCTTCGCGCGTCGCGTCATCATCGATAAGGGCCAGCACCAGGATGTCGATGCCGGCCAGGTAGTGGTCGATGAACGCGGCGTCATCGGTCAGGTCACACGTTCTTATCCGCTGATGAGCGAAGTCACTTTGCTCACTGACAAAAACCAAGCGATCCCGGTGCAAGTACAACGTAGCGGCCAACGCGCCGTGCTTGCCGGTGCCGGTGCCGGACAAATGGAGCTACGCTTCCTCGCCAGCAATGCCGACGTTCAGGTCGGCGATGAGCTCGTCACTTCAGGCCTCGACGGCATTTATTTGCCGGGCCTGCCGGTCGCACGGGTGGTCAAGGTTGATCGCGATGCGGCCTATTCCTTTGCACACATCCTGTGCGAACCGCTTGCCGGTGTCGAACGCAACGGGCAAGTGCTCGTGCTCGCACCGCGCCAGATGCCGGTCGCCCAGCCCGATGACGCTGACGACAACAACAGCGCTACGCCGATCAAGGGCCGTAAAGTGAGGCGCGGAACACCCGCAGGAGTGCGCTGATGGCGATGCAACCAACACATTCCTCGCGACGCATCCTGTTACCGGTCAAGGGCTGGTTCATCGCATTGACGCTTTTCACCGCGCTGTTCCTGAATCTGTTGCCGCTGGGTCGCATCACCGGCATCCCTGACTGGATCGCGCTGGTGCTTGCCTTCTGGTGCGTGCGCGAACCGCTCAAGGTCGGCATGGCGACGGGGTTTGCGCTCGGCATCCTCGCTGACGTCGCCGACGCCAGCGTCATGGGACAACATGCGTTTGCCTATGTTCTCCTCGCCTTTGCTGCCGGCACTCTGTCGCGCCGCATTCTCTGGTTCCCGCTCATGGAACAGGCGCTGCATATTCTGCCGCTGCTGTTCGGCGCACAGCTGGTCATGTTGCTGGTACGCATGATGAGTGGCGCGGAATTCCCCGGCGTGCTCTACCTTGTTGCGCCGCTGATTGCCACCGCACTCTGGTATCCGCTCACCTACTTGCTGCTGATCCCTCAGTTCCGGCCGGTAGATAGAGACGAAAATCGCCCGATATGAGTACCTTCATCCCGTCCTTCTTCCCGAGGAAGAAGGTGACTACGGTTCGCGAGCACTGCTTGCTCTCCAATTTCTAAAGCGATGGAATTCAAGCATCCGGAAGAAGAGATCGAGCGCTTCCGCAAGCGACTCGGTTTCGCCAGCGGTTTCGTGCTGTTCTGCTTTGCCGTACTGATCCTGCGTTTCGTCTGGCTGCAGATCATCCAGCATCGCTACTACCAGACGCGTGCGGAAGAGAACCGCATCGCCCTCGTGCCGATCACGCCAAATCGTGGCTTGATCGTCGATCGCAATGGCGCTGTACTTGCGCGCAACTATTCCGCCTATACGCTCGAACTCACGACGAGCAAGGTGAATGGCAAGCTCGACGACGTCATTGATCAGTTGGCCAAGATCGTAGACATCCAGCCACGCGACAGGAAACGCTTCAAGAAGCTGCTTGAGGAAAACAAGAACTTCGAGTCGCTGCCGATCCGCACACGCCTGACTGACGAGGAAGTCGCACGCTTCATTGCCAATCGTTATCGCTTCCCTGGCGTCGACATCAAGGCCCGCTTGTTCCGCCAGTATCCGGAGGGCTCGTTCGCATCACATCTGCTCGGCTATATCGGTCGCATCAACGATGCCGACATCGGCCGTATCGACGACGCCGATCAAACGCTAAATTATCGCGGTACCGATTACATCGGCAAGGCCGGCCTTGAGCAGCATTACGAATTCCAGCTGCATGGCACCTCGGGCGTGGAACAGATCGAAGTCGACGCTGGCGGCCATGCGGTCCGCACGCTGGCTCGTACTGCACCGATTGCTGGCGACAACCTGATGCTGACTGTCGATGCCAAACTGCAGAAAATTGCCGAAAACGCTTTCGGCGACCGACGCGGCGCGCTCGTCGCCATCGACCCAACTACAGGTGGCATTCTTGCACTGGTCTCGATGCCGAACTACGACCCCAATCTCTTCGTCGACGGCATCGACGGGCAAAGCTGGAAAGACCTCAACGAGTCTGAAGACAAACCGATGATCAACCGCGCCATCAACGGCGCGTATCCGCCCGGCTCGACCTTCAAGCCCTACATGGCATTGGCGGCACTCACGACAGGCAAGCGTCGTCCCGACCAGGCCATCTCCGATCCCGGCTATTT
Organism: Rhodocyclaceae bacterium; assembly: GCA_035492055.1. GTDB lineage: Bacteria > Pseudomonadota > Gammaproteobacteria > Burkholderiales > Rhodocyclaceae. The sequence goes on from DATJJR010000090.1 coordinate 12,233, forward strand.
CAATTTCGGCGGTCACCAATTCCGTGACGATACCAAAGGCGGTCACGGCATCGTGGACATGTACAAGTCCATCGTCGTGTCGTGCGATACCTACTACTACATGCTCGCCAACGATCTTGGCATCGATGCCATCGCCAAGTTCATGGCGCAATTTGGTTTCGGCAGCAAGACTGGTGTCGACATCGACGGTGAATCCAAGGGCGTATTGCCATCACCACAATGGAAGATGGAACGCTTCAAGAAGCCGGAACAGCAGAAATGGTATGCCGGTGAAACCATCTCGATCGGTATCGGCCAGGGTTACAACTCCTACACGCCGATCCAGCTGGCGCAGGCAATGGCGACGCTCGCCAACGATGGCGTGATGTATCGTCCGCACCTCGTCAAATACGTCACCGATACGCGGACCGGAAAGCAACAGGTGGTTGAACCGCAACCGATTCGCACGATTCCGCTCAAGCAGGAAGATATCGACGTCATCAAACGCGCCATGGTCGGTGTAAATACCGAAGGTACTGGCGCGCGCGCCTTTGCCAATGCCGGCTATACCTCCGGCGGTAAAACCGGTACAGCGCAGGTCTTCTCGCTGAAGGGCTCGCAATACAAGGGGCACGCGATCAAGGAGCATCTGCGCGACCACGCGCTGTTCATCGCCTTTGCACCCGCCGACCATCCGAAGATCGCCGTCGCCGTACTCGTTGAAAATGGTGGATGGGGCGCCGAAGCCGCTGCGCCGATCGCGCGCCAAGTGTTCGATTACTACCTGCTTGGCAAAGTGCCGAATGCACCGGCTACGCCGGATGCCGGCGCGAAGGACGACGATACGCCCGACGAGGCAACAACACCGGAGGACGATCAACAATGAACCTGTTGCGCCAATGGTGGTATCGCCTGATCGCACCACTCGATCCGGTGTTGTTGTTGCTCACCTGCCTGCTCTTCATTTATGCATTTTTCACCGTGCTCTCCGCCGCCCCGGATCGCATCGGCAACCAGATCGTCAACACTATCGTCGCGCTCATCATCATGCGCGTACTGGCGCAAATACCACCGCAACGATTGATGTATTTTGCGCCGCCGATCTTCATTGGTGGGGTATTGCTGCTCATCGCGGTGGCGTTGTTCGGTGACATTTCCAAGGGTGCGCGCCGCTGGTTGAATCTCGGTTTCATGCGCATCCAGCCTTCCGAATTGATGAAGGTCGCCATGCCGTTGATGCTGGCCTGGTATTTCCAGAAGCACGAATCCATGTTGCGTCTGCGCGATTTCGCCCTAGCCGCCCTGATCCTGTTGTTGCCCACCGCGCTGATCGCGCGCCAGCCTGACCTCGGTACGGCCATCCTCGTGCTTGCCGCAGGTTTCTATGTCATCTTTTTCGCCGGCTTGCCATGGAAGATTCTCATCGGCATGATCGTCGCTGCCGTCTGCGCGGCACCCGTCGCTTGGGGCTTTTTGCATGACTACCAGCGTGACCGCATTCTCACGCTGTTCGATCCGGAAAAAGACCCGCTCGGCAAAGGCTTTCACATCATCCAGTCGACGATTGCCATCGGTTCTGGCGGCATTTTCGGTAAAGGTTGGGGACAAGGCACGCAAACCCAGCTTGAATTCATTCCTGAACGCCATACCGACTTCATCTTCGCCGTACTGTCGGAGGAAATGGGCTTGATTGGCAGCCTCGTCCTGCTTGTGCTCTACACGCTGCTGATCGGCCGCGGCCTGATGATTGCCGCGAATGCACCGACGCTGTTCTCGCGCCTGCTGGCCGGCGCCATCAGCATGATCTTCTTTACCTATGCCTTCGTGAACATGGGCATGGTGTCCGGCATCCTGCCGGTAGTTGGCGTACCGCTGCCCTTCATGAGCTACGGCGGCACGGCCATGGTCACGCTCTCGGTCGGAATCGGCATTCTCATGTCGATTCACCGCAACAGAATGTTGGTGCAGAAGTGACTGCCCTCCTCCCAACTTCCTTCCCGAGGAAGGGGATGACCACGGTTCGCCATGCGATGCATGGCTCTATGTTCGACGCCGCTTTGCCTTGGAACGGCCCAGCGGCAAAGCATTCTTTCTCCGAAAGACGCTTCTCATGCTGAACCGCCTGCTTCTTTCCTTGCTGGTCATGCTGCTTGCGGCCTGCGGCACACAGCCCCTGAGGCCGACTGAAAGCCAACCAACCGTCGTCGCACCAACGCCATCGAAACCTGTCACCAAGCGCGGTGGTGGCTATTACCTGGACGACGGCCCCGGCGACAACGAGCCGCCCGCGGAAGTGCTTGCGGCCCTCCCCGATGCCGTGCCGCGTGTAGAAGCGCTCAATCGCAATGCCAACAAACCGTACACCGTGATGGGCAAGACCTACGTGCCAATGAGTCCGAATCGCGACTACAAGACCACGGGGATTGCCAGTTGGTATGGAAAGAAATTCCACGGCCAGAAAACGTCAAGCGGCGAGGCCTACGACATGTACGCAATGACTGCGGCACATCCCACATTGCCGATTCCGTCTTACGCACGCGTTACCAACACGACCACCGGCAAGAGCGTGATCGTTCGCGTCAACGACCGCGGACCGTTCCTGCATGATCGCATCATGGATCTGTCCTACGCCGCGGCCTGGAAACTCGGTTACAGCGGCAATGGCAGCGCCAAGGTAACGGTGGAATTGCTGCACCCGGATCGCGGTGACACGCTGATTGCTGCCGCCCCCGCAGCACCAGCACCAACATCCACACCAATACCGGCCCCGACAACCGCACCAGGCGCGACAACACCAGCCGATGCGGCGACAGTTTCGTCCCCTCTCGCGGCAGACCCGGCCAATCAATCCGCCGATTTACCTCCGGGCGCGTACCTGCAACTTGGCGCCTTCGGCAATCCCGATAACGCCGAGGCCTTTCGCAGCCACATGGCGGAATCGCTCGACTGGCTGGCCGATCGCATTCGCCTGGCTCCTGGCGGCAATGTCATGCGCGTTCAAGCCGGGCCGTTCGCCGACCGCGCCGAAGCCAATGCAAATGCCGACAGAATTCGCGCCATTACGGGCCTAAAGCCAACGGTCGTGATTCGCTGAGCCAGTGAGTTGACGATATGGGGTGGCGATATACTTTGTCCCTCGCTACACCACGCTCATCTTGCTCCCTGCCCCTTCATGTTCCGCGCACTCTGCCTTGCTATCGCCAGCCTGATTTCCGCCGCTGCCTTTGCGCAATCCGCGCCACCGCCCACGCTCGACGCCAAGGCATGGCTGCTGATTGACAACGGCAGTGGCCAGATACTCGCCGCCAACAATCCGGACACGCGCATTGAACCGGCATCGCTGACCAAGCTGATGACCGCCTACGTTGCTTTCGGTGCGATTCGGCAAGGCCTCATCAAGCGCGATCAAATCGTTCCTGTATCCGAAAAGGCATGGAAGACCGGCGGCTCAAAGATGTTTCTCGAGCCGAACAAACCGGTCACCGTCGATCAATTACTGCGCGGCATGATTACGCAGTCGGCCAACGATGCCTGCATCGCACTGGCCGAAGCCATTGCCGGATCCGAGGGCAAGTTCGTGGAGATGATGAATCGGGAAGCGCAACGCCTGGGATTGACGGGCACGCACTTCGTCAACGCCACTGGCCTCACGGAGCCACAGCATTACGCAACGGTACGCGATCTCGCCAAACTTGCCTCGGCGATCATTCGCGATTACCCGGCGTTCTATCCGCTCTATTCGGAAAAGGAATACCGCTACAACAACATTACGCAACCGAATCGCAATCGTCTGTTGTGGCTCGACCCAACCGTTGACGGCATGAAAACCGGCCATACCGATGCCGCTGGCTACTGCCTGGTTTCATCCAGCCTGCGGCCGCCGCGTCGCCTGCTCGCCGTTGTTGTCGGCACCACGTCGGACAATGCCCGTGCGCAAGAATCACTCAAGCTACTGAATTACGGCTTCCAGAATTTCGACGCGGTTCGTCTCTACACAAAAAATCAGAAGCTGTCCGAGCTACGTGTCTACAAAGGCAGCAGTCGCCGCGTTGAAGCCGGCTTCACCCAAGATTTCGTACTGTCACTACCGAAAGGCGTGGCTGATCGCATCAAGGTTCAATTGGTCAGCCAACAACCCCTGATTGCGCCGATTCAGACTGGCCAGACGGTTGGCACACTCAAGCTCACGCTAGACGGAAAACCGTATGGCGAATATCCGGTGCAGGCGCTCGAAGATGTCGGCATCGCCGGTTTCTTCGGCCGCATCTGGGACGCCATTTTCCTGTTCTTCCAGTAATGAGCCTCGCCTATCTAAACGGAACCTACCTGCCCCTGGCCGAGGCACACGTCTCGGCGATGGACCGAGGCTTTCTGTTTGGCGACGGCGTATATGAAGTCGTACCAGTTTACGGGCGAACTCCCTTCCGCCTGCATGAACACCTGCGGCGATTGAATCAGAGCCTGACATCGATCCGGCTCGGCAATCCACATGCAGTAGCGGAATGGGAAAGCATCGTCGCGCAATTGATCGCGACCAGCGAACACAGCGATCAGCAAATCTACATTCAGGTAACGCGCGGCATCGCCGCAACACGCAATCACGTCTTGCCGGAAAATCCGGTGCCGACTGTGTTCGCCATGAGTGATGCATTATTGCCGCCTGCGCCGGAACTGTTGCGCGAGGGCGTCAGCGCCGTTTCCGCCGACGATTTGCGCTGGTTGCGCTGCGACATCAAGACCACATCGCTGCTCGCCAATTGCCTGTTGCGACAACTGTCGGCCGACGCCGGCTGTTTTGAAACCGTCCTGTTCCGTGATGGAATGCTTTCTGAAGGCAGTGCCTCGAACATTTTCATCGTCAAGGCCGGTACATTGCTTGCGCCACCGAAAAACCAGTTCATGCTGCCCGGCATCACGTACGACATCATGTTCGAAATCGCCGACGCAAACGATCTGCCTTACGAAGTGCGTCCGATTGCGGAATTCGAAGTACGCATGGCGGATGAAGTCTTGTTGACCTCATCGACGCGCGAAGTGATGCCCATCGTCATGCTGGACGGCGCACCGGTCGGCAATGGCCGTCCCGGGCCGCTTACCGAAAAACTCGCTACGCTGTATCAATCCTTCAAGCAGACCGTCATGTACGGTAAACCTTGATGAATTGCATCTTCGCCCCAACATGGGACGACAAAGGAACTCCACCATGACAGACGAAATCGCCCCACGCCAAAGCCTGATCGAGTTTCCATCGGATTTCCCGATCAAGATCATGGGCCACAACACCGAGGAAATCACCGAAGCCATCGTTGCCGTCGTGTTGGTGCACGCGCCCGACTTCGACCGCACGACGCTGGAAATTCGGCCGTCGAGCAAGGGGACTTATGTGGGCATCACCGCCACCGTGCGCGCAACGTCGCAGGCGCAACTCGATGACCTCTATCGTGCCCTGACCTCGCATCCGCTCGTGAAGGTCGTCCTCTGAATTCGCCATCGCATTCGCCACTGCTGTTCCGCGAGCTCGGCTGCGTCGATTACGCCGACACGCTCGACGCGATGCGCAGCTTCACTGCGCAGCGAACGGACAACACACCTGACGAAATCTGGCTGCTCGAACATCCACAAGTATTCACGCTGGGCCTCGCCGGCAAAAGGGAACACCTGCTTACGTCAACCGACATTCCTGTCGTCAAGATCGATCGCGGCGGCCAGATCACATATCACGGCCCCGGCCAGCTCGTCGCGTATCTGATGCTCGATCTCGCACGTCGGCCATACAAGGTTCGCCAGCTCGTCGAGCGCATGGAAGATGCCATCATCGCCACGTTCGCGGATTTCGGCGTACACGGCGAACGGCTCGCCGGCGCGCCCGGCGTCTATGTCAACGGCGCCAAAATTGCTGCACTCGGTCTGCGTGTGCAAAAAGGCTGCACTTATCACGGCTTGTCCATCAACGTGGACATGGATCTATCGCCGTGGCAATTCATCAACCCCTGTGGCTATGCAGGCATGCCGGTTGGACAACTGTGTGATCTGGGCAGCACATCGGGTCGACGCGTTAAAATGGCAGATGTCGGCGCAGCTTTACAGCGCCATCTTGCAGAAAAACTGACATGAGCGAGTCCGAGAAATTGAGCGAGAAACTGCCCGAAAAGCAACGCGGTGCAGCAAAGACCTCGCGCATCCCGATCAAGATCGTTCCCCTCGCGGAAGCGCTCAAGAAACCGGACTGGATTCGTGTGCGCCTTGCGCCGGCCAGCAGCCGCTTCAGCGACGTGAAGCAAATTCTGCGCGAACAGAAACTGCATACGGTTTGCGAAGAAGCAAGTTGCCCCAATATCAGCGAATGCTTCGGCAAGGGCACCGCCACATTCATGATTCTCGGTGACCTGTGCACGCGCCGCTGCCCCTTCTGCGATGTCGGCCACGGCAAACCGTTGCCGCCCGATACGCAGGAGCCGAAACATCTGGCTGAAACCATCGCCGCGCTCAGGCTCAATTACGTCGTCATCACCAGCGTCGATCGCGACGATCTGCGCGACGGCGGCGCCCGACATTTCGCCGACTGCATCGCCGAGACGCGAACCTTGTCGCCTCAAACCACCATCGAAGTCCTCGTGCCGGATTTTCGTGGCCGTCTCGATGTCGCAGTCGACATTCTCACTGCCGCACCACCGGACGTGATGAATCACAACCTCGAAACCGTGCCGCGCCTGTACAAGGAAGCACGCCCCGGTGCCGACTATGCGCATTCCCTGAAGCTTCTTAAGGATTTCAAGGCCAGGAATCCAAACGTCCCGACCAAATCCGGCCTCATGGTCGGCATCGGCGAAACCGATGAAGAAATCATCGAAGTCATGCGCGACCTGCGTGCCCACGACGTCGACATGCTCACCATCGGTCAATACCTTGCACCATCCGGTCATCACTTGCCCGTCCGCCGCTACGTTCACCCCGACATTTTCGATCGCTTCACCGCGCTGGCCAAGGACATGGGGTTCACCCACGCTGCCTGCGGCCCGATGGTTCGATCCAGCTATCACGCCGATCAGCAAGCGCATGAGGCAGGTGTGGTTGTAAATAATCACGAGTAAATGCGACTGGCGCCAAGGAGTGATGCGACCGGTTGGAAGTGAATGCGATTAACACTGCCTCTGGTCGCAGTCGGTTTGGCTGCTTAAGCCAACGGTCTCAAGGAACGGACATGACGGAAACGCTCCAATTGATTACCCAATACGGCGTTGGATTCGCCTTTGCCAATGTATTGATCGAGCAGCTTGGCGCGCCCATCCCTGCCTATCCGACGCTATTGCTCATGGGTGCAATGCTGCATCAAGGCAAGTATTCCGCCACGTTCCTGTTCGCGGCCACATTCATTGCCGCAGTCCTTGCCGACTACATCTGGTATTACATTGGCCGACGCTACGGCCAGAAAACGATGGGGCTGTTGTGCCGGATTTCCCTATCTCCCGACTCTTGTGTCCGGCAGATGCAATCCGTGTATACCCGGCTAGGCCCGGCCTCTCTCATCGTTGCAAAGTTCATCCCCGGATTCTCGACGTTTGCCAACGTGCTGGCAGGCACCACGAAGACGAAACCATCCGTTTATTTGTTCTTCAGCGGGCTGGGGTCGATCATCTGGGTAGGGTCGGCAATACTGCTAGGCGATCTTTTCAACTCCGCCATCGACGAGTTGCTGAATGTCCTGGCTGACCTTGGCAAATACGGCATTGCTCTCCTTGCCGCTGTGTTTGCCATTTACGTGGCGCAAAAATGGTGGCAGCGCCAGCGCTTTCTTTACACCCTGAGAATGGCCCGCATTTCTGTAGATGAGCTTCATCAGCTATTGCAGAAAGAAAGTCTCCCGGTCATCGTCGATGTGAGGCCGGCAGAACTACAGAAAACCGGGCGCATCCCCGGTGCCTTGGCCGTTCCGAACAAAGGCTTGGACATCCTGACGCTGGAGATGCCAATGGAGAGCGAAGTCATTCTCTATTGCTCCTGCCCCAATGAAGCTTCCGCGGCGTTGATAGCCAAGCAGCTCATGCGGAAGGGCTACCAAAAGGTTCGCCCGCTTGCAGGCGGGATCGAGGCCTGGATCGCAGCGGGTCACACTGTCGAGGTTTAGCGCAAACCCTGCGCAGCATTAGAGTGCCCCCCTGAGGCTGGAGCAAAAGGGTTCATTGAATTGACAGTCCCATTGCACTGCAATGGGGTGCTCATACAAAACGTGCATCTGCAATGGATTCACGCATACCGTCCTTGTTGCGCCTCAAATACAAACAGCATATTTGATACAGACGCCTAATAAATGGCAAAAAATGCCATTCGTTTGTACTATACGGGCACGCTTGATTTAAACAGCTTCACGTCTCGCAGTCCTCGTTCATCCGCGTCCAGCCTCCGGAGCCCGCATGCCGAACAAGTCGATCGAACGCATGGTGTTTATCAGTTTCAGTGCGAGCGTGTCGCTCACGCTGGTCATCAGCGGCATTGCCTGGCACAGCTCCTACAGCGCCAAGGAGGCCAGTCAATGGGTTGGACATACGCACGAGGTGCTATCCGAGCTGCAGCAAATTGCTTCCGATCTCTATCGCGCCGAATCCTCGCAACGTGCCTATTTCATCACCGGCAGGGATGATCCTTATCTGATCGAGCGGCAAGCGGCGCTGAAAAGTCTCGAGGAGACCATCGACTACGCCTCCGTCTTGACGCGCGACAACCCCTATCAGCAAAAACAGATCGCCACACTGGAAGAGGCAATCAAGGCACGCACGCAAACCCAGGACAGGACACTGAAACTCTATTCGTCCACGTCGAACCTCAACTCGCCGGGGCTGCGCGAAAGCATGGCGCTGGGCACGAGCCAGATGATGGCGGTGGCCAGAATCCTCAGCCTGATGCGCGATGAGGAAATGCGGCTGCTGTCGATGCGCGAATCCGAAGCAGATACGCAGCATCTGGTCGAAACCATCTGCTTCGCAACATTGGTACCGCTGGTCATTCTCCTGCTGTGCTTTCTGTTCTATCGCATCCGCAACGACATGCGCAAACGCGCGCGGGCAGAAGCGGCGCAACAGAAGCTCATTGCGATTCTGGACGCAACACCGGATCTGGTCGCAATGGCGGAAAGCGACATGCAGCTCTCCTATCTCAATCGGGCAGGGCGCCGCATCCTCGGACTATCGGATCAGGCTCCCATCGGGCATCTCGGCATTGCAGACGTCACACCCCATGACGATATTTACGGCGAAGATCGTTTCAGCGTGGCCAATCAGCAGGGGGTGTGGCGGGGTGAAACTGCATTGACGCCACCGAACGGGGAGCCGATCCCGACGCTGCAAGTCATCATGGCGCACCCCTTGCCGAATGGAACGACAAGCTATTCGACCATCGCTCACGACATTCGCGAAAGGCATCGTAGCGAAATCGCCCTGCGTGAAGCGGCGCTCTACGAGGAAAGTCACAGTCACGCACTCGCACTGTTCTCAAGCACCTTCGATCGCCGTGAAATTCTCGATGGCGTCCTCAGCCTGCTGGCGCAGCGCCATCCGTTCCCCCTCTCCGCCATTTATCTCCACGATGACTGGCGTGGCTGCTACGTCTGTGAAGCGAGCCGCGGCCTGCCGTTGGACATGAAACGCGAATTCAGAAGCGGCGAAGGGCTGCTCGGCGAAGCAGCGGCACGCAAGGAAGTCGCCTCGCTACCCGAATTCAAGGACAGCGGAATGCGCCTCGAAATCGGGCTCGGCGCAACACAACCGGCTGCAGTCATCATCGTCCCGATCATCTATCAGAATCGAAGCATTGGCGTGATATCACTGGCCGCCTCACGGGCATTGACCGAACGCGACCATATTTTCATCGAGCGGCTGGCAACCCAACTCGGCGCCGCATTGCACAACGTCAAGCTGTATGCAGACACGCGGCTACTTGCCGAGCAGTTGCGCGTCGGCAGTGAAGAAATCGCGCACAAGAACGCGGAACTCGAACAAGCCAGCCAGACCAAATCGGAATTCCTGGCCAACATGTCACACGAATTGCGCACGCCATTGAATTCCATCATCGGATTTTCCGATGTACTCAAGGCCGGCATCGGTGGCGAGCTCAACGACAAACAGCTCGACTACATCGGCCGCATTAACCAGAGCGGTCAACACTTACTGGCGCTGATCAACGATATCCTCGATCTATCAAAGGTCGAAGCCGGCAAGATGGAACTGGCGCTCTCTACGGTCAATATCCAGAATGCCATCAACGCCAGTCTTGCCATCGTCAGGGAAATCGCGGTACAGCGACGTATTCAACTGAGCGTCGAAGTCGAGCAGGATCTGTCCGGCATCCTGGCCGATGAGCGGAAATTCAAGCAGATTCTTTACAACCTTCTGTCCAATGCAATCAAGTTCTCGCGCGAAGACACACAGGTCCGCATATTCGCCCGTCGCGTGCCGCGCAGCGAAGTAGGCATGCTGGACACGGGGCGTCCACACCGTGCCTTGCCGATGCGGCCCGGCGATTTCGATGACTTTCTCGAAATCACGGTTGCAGATCAGGGCATCGGCATTTCTCAGGAAGGACTGGATCGACTCTTCCAGCCCTTCACACAAGTTGATAGCAGTCTGTCGCGGAAATTCGAAGGCACCGGGCTTGGGCTAGTGATGATCATGCGTCTGGCCGAATTGCATGGTGGTAGCGCCGGTGTCAGCAGCCAGGAAGGCGAAGGCAGCAGTTTCACCGTGTGGTTGCCGCTGCGTGAAGGCATAACCATATCGATTGTGAAATCTGCCGAGAATACAGCGGCCCCACTTGCGTCGAAAGTAACGAAAACGCGTCAGGCAACCGGCCGTGTCCTGGTCGTCGAGGACGATGACAAGGCTGCCGAACTCATACGCCTGCAGCTTGAAGCCGAAGGTTTGCAAATCGAACGCGCCAGTACCGCAGAAGAAGCGCTTGCGCTCGCCAAAAAGGAAAAATTCTCGCTCGTCACGCTCGACATTCTCTTGCCCGGCATGGATGGCTGGGAATTCCTCGCCCGCATAAAGGAGTCGCCCGAAACGGCCTCGCTCCCGGTGGTCATCATCTCCGTCGTCGCCGACGAAAATCGAGGACTGTCGCTCGGTGCCTCAGCAATCCTGCAGAAACCGATCACGCATCAGATGCTGGTCGAGGCACTCGACGGACTCGGACTGAAACGTTCCCCAGGCGAAAAACTGAACGTACTTGTTGTCGACGATGATCCCCGTTCCGTGGAAATCATTGCCAGCTATCTGAACAAGGCCGATTGCACAGCCATACGGACCTACGGCGGCAGGGACGGCATTGTCACTGCGACAAAACTGCAACCGGATCTGATCGTGCTCGATCTCATGATGCCCGACATGTCCGGCTTCGAAGTGGTGGAAGCCCTCAAAAGTGACAAGCGTACTGCACGAATTCCGATTCTGGTGGTCACCGCAAAGCAGATCGTTCAGGCGGACCGTGACATCTTGAACGGCAACGTCATGCAGATCATTGAAAAATCCGAGTTTAATCACGGCCGCTTCATCAGCGAAGTGCGCCGGGTGCTTGGCTCATCCTGAGGGGAAAGACAATGGCGTCAATACTGGTTGTCGAAGACAATCCTTCCAACATGAAGCTGGTGTCGCTGATTCTGGACTCGATGGGACACAATGTCATCGAAGCGCACGATGCGCCTGAAGGGATTCAGATCGCAAAGACGCAGAACCCCGTCCTGATCCTGATGGACATCCAGTTGCCAGGCATGGATGGTCTTGAAGCAACGCGCAGGCTCAAGCAGGACTCTTCGACGCAATCGATCAAAGTGGTCGCCCTGACGGCCTTTGCCATGAAAGGTGACGAAGAAAGAATTCTGGCAGCAGGTTGCGATGCCTATATATCGAAGCCGATACAGCACCTTGATTTCGTTGCAAAGATCAACGAGCTGTTGGCCTCAGCATGATCAGGATGACAGACAAAAATCCACGCATCCAAATGTATTTGCAATGATTCGAGATGCGTGGCGCTTTCCCGCTACTGAATCCTGATGTGGATTTCCTGAACTGAAGCAATCGGCCGATTTTCCGAGACGGCCGGGAAAAAACGCCATTGCTGCAGCGTTTCCAGCACCAATCGATTGAGACGCGGATTCGGCGTCGGCTGAATCAATTCAACGCTTGCACTACCGTCAACGGCGATATGAAAGCGTGCGGTGACAGTCATGTTGATGGCCTCGTCGCGCAAGTCATCCGGGATCTTCGGCAATGGACTGATGATGGCGCGCGCGCCCCCAGTGTTACCGGCATTGGATGAAACATTCGTCGGTGCCGGTGTCGAAGGTGCTGGTGTGGCAGGCGTTGCTGGTGCAGCAGGAGCAACTTGCGGTACGCTCGGCGTGCGTTGCTGCTGCGTTGCCGGCACAGCGCGTGGGACAGGTAACGGATCCTTGGGCGGGGCTGGCGGTGTTGCTGGTGCATGTTCATGTGCCACACCGCTCGGCGGCAGCTCAATCAATTGCGCATCGACCGGCTTTTCAGGCGTCGGGGGTGGCAGCGGCGTATCGTGACCGAGAAAAAGAGATGCCAGCCACAACATGCCCGCACCCAGCAGGCAGGCGCCCGGCACGGTCCAGCGCAACCGCCGCTCGAAGCCGTCGCGTGTGCGGTACGTCACGCTAGTCGGCATGCTTCACCGCAATCAGGAAATGTTCTGCACCGGCTTGTCGCGCACGCAGCATGGCCTGCACCGTGATGCCATTGGGCGCAGCACTGTCGGCCGCCACGATGAGACTGCCGTCGCCATTCGCCAGCATCGGCTGCAGCATCGTCGATAGCGTATCCAGCGTAACTGGCGTCTTGTCGAGATAGATGCGGCTGTCGGCCGTGATGGTGAGCGTGGTCGGTGTCTTGGCCTGCATGACCGCCGCCTTGCCTTGCGGCAAGTTAACCGGCAACGAATGCAAATGTTGCATCGACAGCGATGCAAGCATGAACGTCGCCAGCAGGAAGAACATCACGTCGATCATCGGAATGATCTCGATGCGCCCCCGCTTGGCTTCGCGCGATCTACGCAGTTTCATGAGCCGTTCCCCGTTCGTGCTCGCCCAGGCGGATGTTGTCGATCAAACGTGTACCCAGACGCTCCATCTCGTCGAGCGTCTGCGACTGGCGACGTGAAAAGAAATTGTAGGCAAACAGCGAGAGCACCGCGATGCACAAGCCCAGTGCCGTGGCGATCAAGGCTTGGGCAACGCCGCCGGTAATCCCGGTCGGGTCGACCAAACCACTGCCGCCGATCAGCTTGAAGGAATTCATCATGCCGGTGATTGTGCCAAGCAGACCGAGCAAAGGCGCGGCCGTCGTCACGGTTTCCAGCACCCACAATCCACGGCTGAGTGCTTTCTCAATCAATTGCGCTTCATCGCCCGCGCGCGATTCCACCCACCATGCCGGCTTGCTCTTGTTCTCCGCAATGACGCCGAAGAAGCGGCCGAAATAATTTCCTTCGGCCAGCTTTCCAAGCTCGGCATCAAGCACGCTCCAGTCGAATCCGTAGGTCTCGACGAGATTCAGCAGCGACTGCGGCAAGCGGACATAACGCCAATAGACGTACAGTTTGTCGAGCGTGATGACCAGTGCCAGCAACGCCATGGCGAGCAACGGATAAACCATTGCGCCGCCGAACTGGAGCGCAGTCAATGCTTCATGAAGATCTTGCATGATGGGTGTCCAAAAGATTAGAAGTATTTGCTGACGCCGACGAGAATGCTGCGATGCATACCGTATTGCGGTGCAAAGACACCGATGCCGGAACCATCGCGAATTTCGTAGACCTTGTCGAGCAAGTTGTTGACCGTCAGGCGCAGCTCGACAGGGCCAGTACCGTCGAAATCAACCTTGTGTGTCGCGCCAAGATTGACCAGGGTGTACGAGGGCAAACTGCCGGTGTTGGCAAAGCCATCACGCAAGCCGCTCTGATACGTGACATTTCCGGAGAACTGCGTACCTTGCCAAAGATATGCCGCGCCCAGTGAAGCCGTCACGGCCTGCTCGTGGTCCACGTTGACCCAATTGCTTGCAGCATAGGCAAGTTCATCCTGTTCGAAGAGATATTGCCCCGACACAATGTTGCGTGCCTTGCTGACATTGCGCGCCACATTTGCATACGCCGAGAAATTGTCCGACTTGTAATTTGCGGTCAACTCCATGCCGTAGATGCGGCCTTCGGCATAGTTGAACGGTGTGAGCAACAGTGCCGGACCGAACTGACCTTCGTCGATGGTGTTCTGTGAATGCTTGAAATACGCATCCGCACCGACTGACAACTTCGACGTGAGCTGATGGTCGACGCCGAGATCGTAGTAGTCGTCGCGCTCAGCCTTGACTGGAGAGTTCTGGCCGCTGGCCGCATTCGTTGTGTTCTGGAAGAGTGCCAGATCACTGGTCGATACCAGCTCGGTCGGCGGCGGCGTGAAATAACGCGAGTAGCCGACATGCCACGTGGTTTGCTTGCTCCATTGGTACACGGCATTGATGCGCGGACTGAACTGCTCTTCGTCGACATACGCGTGAACGCTATCGAAACGGCCACCGTAATTCAGCGTCAGATTGTCCAGCACCTTCCACTCATCCTGCAGGTAAACGCCGATTGTCGTGTTGCCGTTGCGGCTCTGATTGTCGGCAATGCTGAATGGCGCACCCGATACCAGGCCACCGGCATCGGTCGGAAAGACAGTCGACGTGTTGTCGCTGATGACATTCTCGACATTGCCGTAGAGGCCCATGCGCAGCGTGTGCGTAGGCGTCATGCGATAGGTGCCATCAAGCTGCAGGCCGTTGCTTACGCTGCTGCGATAGATGTCGGATGCAACGCCGTTGAACACAAGGTTGCCGATGACATCCGGCTCGTAATGGAAATTCGAATAGCGCGTGAACAACGATGCCTGGTAGTCGAATGCATCGCTCAGCGAGCCTTGCAGCGCCAGTACCGCAAAGCTGTTGCTCTCGTGTTGCTGATCATTCAGGTTCGCCGAGTTGAAACCCGTCAATCCGAGTTGCGACATGATCCCAAGCCCGTTTGGGTCAGGCGTTTGGCCCGGATTGTTCGGGATCTGGAATTGCCCGCTGTACGTGCCGAACATGAAACTGACCTTGGTGGCCGGATCGATCAGATACGATAGATAACCGAAAGCACGCGCCTGTTTTGTGTTGTCATGCAGCGGCGTCGTGCTCGACGTCGGGTTTTCGATACCGACATTGTTCGACAGATAGCTCGCGTTGAAGAAATAGGACAACGGCCCGTCCGTCTTTCCGTATTCAATGCTCGGATTGACCGTGTTGTTGCTGCCGGCAAGCATGTCGATGCGGCCGCCATCGTAATCGTTGCGCGTGGTGATATCGACAACCCCGGCGGTGTGCAAGCCGTATTGCGCAGGCAATGCGCCCGTCAGCAGATTGATGTTCTGCGCAAAGCGTGTATCAAACGCTTGCCCGAAACCGCTGATGCCATCGGGTAGCTCAATACCGTTGACGCGATACTGGATGTTGGCGTGATCGCCGCGAATATGAATTTGCCCGTAGGAATCATTGACCACGCCCGGTGCCTGCAACAGCACTTGATTCATCGGCGTGGCGTCGCCCTGCGGCAAGGCTGCAATATCGTCCTTGCTGAAACCGTAGCTGCTGGCGCCAATCTGCGCTGCAATCTTTTGTCGCGACGCCACGGGCGCCTGCGTCTGCACGGTGACATCCAGCGCTGCAGCGGAAGCCAGCACCACCGTCGTGGTTTTGCTTGCAGTGTCCGCACTCAGCAAAACAATGCCGGTACTCGATTGGAAGCCGGCCTTTTTGACAACGAGCGCATAACTGCCGGCAGGAATGTTAGAGAAAACGACCCGACCGGCATTATCACTGCGCGCCGTACCGAGCGTTTCACCCGCGGCGTTCTGAAGTTGGACATCGGCACCGATGACAGGGCGACCAAGTGCATCCTGAATCAAGGCGGGAATATTGCCGGCGTTGGGTACGGCAGCGCATGCCACACCGGGAACAGCAACAACCAGGGCAGACGCAAGCGCGCCGCCCCACAGGGGAAAACGTGAAGACATTTTTTACTCCTGAAACGAACACACCATGCCGTTCCATGGCGGAACGACACTCGCTTTGTTTATCTAGATGGCGAGAGGTGTGACAGGAGGCGCGCGCGAATGATAAGCGTGCGGCGGCAACGCATCGGCGATGCTGCGCCAGAACGTACTTGGCGGGGTGAAGTAAAGCAGGAACCAATTGGCCGGCTGGGTGACGGGCACCGGCGCCGGCGCATCGCTGACATGGTGAATCGCCACCAGGCAGATGGGGCAGTTTTCTTCCGTCACCCCGTCATGGTGGCGATGCAATGCCTCGAGCATTTGCATGCCAATTAGAAGCGCAATGACCAAGCCACCGATCCAGAGACGGTAGCGTGCCATGCGGCTCAAATAGCCATGAATGGATGCCGGTTTCATTACGTAGGGTTGGAATGTGCCGCAGCAGAACCCGTTGGACAGCGTCGTGCTTGATCAACGCCGGGACAGCCCATTGCAGGGCCGAAAACCCAACCGGTCAGGGGTTTAAAACGGAAGCAGGTCACACTCTAAAGACAAATCCTGTCGTTAATCTGACGAATGGCCGTCACGCAAACCCGTCACACGAGCACGAGAAGTAGACATCACGTCAGCTTCAGCCGAATCTCGGCTTCGTAACCCGCACTTTCGCAATCGCCATAAATATCCGGTTTGCGTACCCAGACGCGTGCGCCCGCCACGCCTTCAAGGCTTGCGCAAAAACTGAGGATTTCGTGGCACAGCGTTTCCTGCAATTTGAAATGCCGATTGGCAACCAGCTTCGGCATGCCTTGGTAAACGGTGTCGTAATCGACCGTGCTGTTCACGTCGTCCGGCAATACATTCGAAATCGGTGCAAGGCGCAACTCAATGTCGATCAGCACACGTTGCGGGCGATTCACTTCACCATGATGAAAACCGATCAATACCGGCAGGCTGAGTTTTTTGATGCTGATGCAGCGGTTGAAAAAATCCATGGCGCAATGCTTTCAGGAAAATGGGAGCATATGAAGTAAAAAGTCCCGACCGATGGCCGGGACTTTTTATCTGATGCATCAAATCACGTCGACCGAATCAAGCCGAAGCACGCAAGGCCTTCGCTGCAGCCACCATATTGGTCAGCGCCGGCATAACCTCGGCCCACTGACGCGTCTTCAAGCCGCAGTCCGGATTGACCCACAGGCGTTCCGCAGGCACCCGCTCGGCCGCCTTCTTCATCAGGTTCACCATGTGTTCCTGCGTCGGAATGTTCGGCGAGTGAATGTCGTATACACCAGGTCCGATTTCGTTCGGGTACTGGAAATTCTCGAAGGCATCGAGCAACTCCATGTCCGAGCGCGAGGTTTCAATGGTGATGACGTCGGCATCCATGTCGGCAATCGACGCAATGATGTCGTTGAATTCCGAATAACACATGTGCGTGTGAATCTGCGTTTCGTCCTCTACGCCATTGGCGGTAATTCGGAACGATTCAACCGCCCAGTCCAGGTAGTGCTGCCATTGCGACTTGCGCAGGGGCAAACCTTCACGCAATGCGGCTTCGTCGATCTGGATGACGCGCACGCCGGCCTTTTCGAGATCCAGCACTTCTTCGCGAATCGCCAGGGCCAGTTGTTGGCAGCTCACCGAACGCGGCTGGTCGTCGCGCACGAAAGACCAGTTCAGAATCGTGACCGGGCCGGTCAGCATGCCCTTCATCGGCTTCTTGGTCAGCGATTGTGCGTACGCAATCCACTCAACGGTCATCGCGCGCGGACGGCTGATATCGCCGAACAAAATTGGCGGCTTCACGCAACGCGAACCGTAGGACTGCACCCAGCCGAATTGGCTGAAAGCGTAGCCCTCAAGTTGCTCGCCAAAATATTCGACCATGTCGTTGCGTTCGGCTTCGCCGTGCACGAAGACATCCAGGCCCAGAAGTTCCTGCTCCGTCACGCTACGCGCAATCGCGGATTGCATGGCCTTGATGTAAGTCGCCTCGGTGATTTCACCGGCCTTGAACTGACTACGCACCTGGCGAATATCAGCCGTTTGCGGGAAGGAACCAATGGTCGTGGTTGGGAATTTCGGCAGATTCAACAACGCGGCTTGCTTCGGCGCACGCTTTGCATAAACGCTCTTGCGATTGCCGAGTGCCGCATTCAGCTTTTGCAGTGCGGCCTTGACGCTCGGATTGTTGACGCGCGGTGAGTTGCGACGTGCATCGATGGCCGCCTTGTTTGCATCCAGTTCCGCCTTGACCGAGGCACGGCCATTTTTCAACGCACGCGCCAGCACGCGCAGCTCTTCCAGTTTCTGCACCGCATAGGCAAGCCACGATTTCACTTCGACATCAAGTCGCTGTTCACTGTCCAGATCGACCGGCACATGCAGCAACGAGCACGACGGCGCAATCCATAAGCGATCACCCAGTTGTTGCGCCAGGGGCTCAATCCAATCGAGCACGGCATTCAGGTCGGTCTTCCAGATGTTGCGGCCGTTGATGACACCGAGCGAGATGACCTTGCTGGACGGCAACAAATTCAACAAAGGCTGCACGTCGTCACGACCATTGATCGCGTCGATGTGCAAACCGGCCACCGGCAGGTTGGCGGCAAGATACTGGTTCTCAAGCAATTGGCCGAAGTACGTTGCCAGCAGCAGCTTGACGCGAGCCGATTTGAGCTCATGGTAGGCAGTGTTGAACGCGTGTTGCCAGTCGGCATCGAGCTCGGTCACCAGAATCGGTTCGTCGATCTGCACCCATTCCACGCCTTGCTCCGCCAGCGCTTCCAGCAATTGCGCATACACCGGCAGCAAACGCGGCAGCAGCGCCAGCTTGTCGGAGTCATCCTTGGCCTTGCCGAGTGCAAGGTACGTGACCGGGCCGATGATCACCGGCTTGGCTTTCACGCCTTGTGCCTTGGCTTCGGCGAGTTGTTCGAGCAGGCGCGTGGCATCGAGCTTGAACTCGGTCGCGGCATTGAACTCGGGCACGATGTAATGATAGTTGGTGTCGAACCACTTGGTCATCTCACCGGCAGCCACACCACCGCAGCAGGCAGCGTGATCGTCGGCACCGGCAGCCGAACGTCCACGCGCTACACGAAAGTAGTTGTCGAGCACGTCGCCATGGAAGCCTTGCACACGCTCGGGCAGATTGCCCAGCGTGAAACTCATGTCGAGCACCTGGTCATAGAAGGCAAAGTCGCCGACCGGCACGAAATCGAGGCCGCTCTGTACGTTCCAGTGACGTTCGCGCAGCTCGGCGCCGACCGACTGCAGCGCCTGGCGCGAGCTTTCGCCCTTCCAGTAGGATTCCTGTGCAAACTTCAATTCGCGCTTTGCGCCGATACGGGGAAAGCCGAGGTTGTGAATGGTGGTCATGATGACGATCCGAACAGAAAAATAACGGTCGAATCCTAGGCGCGCAGACACATGAAGTAAAATGGTATTAATTCAGAATTACATGAATATTAATCATGATTGAACGGTCCCATCTGTCCATCGTCCAGGAAGTCGAACGCCTCGGTTCGTTGACCGCCGCCGCCGAGGCCCTGTATCTGACGCAATCGGCGCTGAGCCACAGCATGAAAAAGTTGGAACAGCAGCTTGGCACCGACATCTGGCTGCGCGAGGGGCGCAGCTTGCGGCTCACGCAGGCCGGCCAATATCTGCTGGCCGTCGCCAATCGCGTATTGCCCCAATTGAATTTGGCCGAAGAGCGGCTGCGCCAGTTTGCGCAGGGGGAACGCGGCACGCTGCGCATCGGCATGGAGTGCCACCCCTGCTATCAATGGCTGCTCAAGGTCGTCTCGCCCTATCTCGAAGAATGGCCGGACGTGGACGTCGATGTGAAGCAGAAATTCCAGTTCGGCGGCATCGGTGCGCTGTTCGG
>DATJJR010000091.1:0-17019 GCA_035492055.1 Rhodocyclaceae bacterium
CTCAACGATGGCTGGACCATCGTCACCAAGGATCGCAGTCTGTCCGCTCAATGGGAACATACGGTGCTTGTTACCGATACTGGCGTTGAGGTACTCACCGTGTCTAATGGCGCACCACCGCGCCCGATTTTCCAGCAAGCCGCCTAACCTACCAATTCTCGACGCTTCGCCATGCACCAGACCGATCAAGACAATACCGAGCTGGTGCGCCAATTGCGTACCGACATTCAGACTGGCCAGTTGGCGATTCGGGAAGCCTACGAAAAAACCGCTGATGCCCGCGCCATGCTCCGTGGCAGAGCACGGCTGGTGGACGAAACCTTGCGCAAGCTCTGGCTCGCGCAAAAACTGCCGGTCGGCTATGCACTGGCAGCGGTCGGCGGCTATGGTCGCGGCGAGCTTTATCCAGCCTCGGACATCGACCTGCTCATTCTCGCGCCGGACGATGCCAACGAAGATGCAAACAAGGATCCCGCCGTCGAACGCCTGATCGGCCAGTTCTGGGACATCGGTCTCGAAATCGGCCACAGCGTGCGCACTGTCGCGGATTGCCTGCGCGAAGCGGCCGGCGACATCACGGTACAAACCACCTTGCTCGAAGCGCGCTATCTGGCAGGCAATCGCCCACTGTTCAAGCGTTTCACCAACGAATACACCGCCGCATTGGCACCAGCCGATTTCTACAAGGCCAAGCAACTGGAACAGGCTGAGCGCTACACGCGCTTCAACGATACGCCTTACAGCCTTGAGCCCAATTGCAAGGAAAATCCCGGCGGCTTGCGTGACCTGCACGTGATTCTCTGGACCGCACGTGCGGCTGGGCTTGGCGAATCATGGAACGATTTCCGCAAGCACGGACTGATCGACGCCACCGAAGTACGCCAGTTGGCGCGTGCCGAAGCTTTCCTACGCCATACGCGCATCCGCATGCACTACCTCGCCAAGCGCCGCGAGGAAAAGCTGATGTTCGACTATCAGGAAGGACTGGCACAAGCCTTCGGCATCGAACGTACCGACGCAAAACGTGCTTCCGAAGTCTTGATGCAGCACTACTACCAGAACGCCAAGCTGGTCATGCAGCTCAACCTGGTCATCCTGCAAAATCTTGGTACGCGCCTGTTTCCCGATAGCGACGATCTGCCACGCCTGATTGATGAAAACTTCCGCATCGTGCGCGAACTGATCGACGTGCCAGATCTCACGCTGTTCGAACGCGAGCCGCGCGCACTGCTGACAATTTTCCGTCACATGCAGGACTATCCTGAAATCAAGGGCATCAGTGCGCGCACGTTGCAAGCGGTGTGGCGCAACCGCAAGCGCATCGACGCGAAATTTCGTCGCGACCCGGCCAATCGCGCCTTGTTCATGGACATCTTCCGCCACGACCGACCGGTCATGACGCTACAGCGGATGAACCAGTTCGACATTCTGGGTCAGTACCTGCCAGCTTTCGGCAAGATCGTCGGACAGATGCAGCACGACCTGTTTCACGTCTATACGGTTGATCAGCACATCATGCAGGTACTGCGTAATGTGCGTAACTTCGTGCTGCCCGAATGCGCGCACGAATATCCGTTCTGCACGCAACTCGCGCTGGCCTTCGAGAATTACTGGCTACTCTTCATTGCTGCCATTTTTCACGATATCGCCAAGGGCCGCGGTGGCGATCATTCGCAACTCGGCATGGCCGACGCTCGCCGCTTCGGGCGCGAGCATGGACTATCGAAGGAGGACACGGAGCTCGTCGTCTTCCTCGTCAGCCAGCATCTGACCATGTCGTCCGTGGCGCAGAAACAGGATCTCGGCGACCCGGAGGTCATCCGCAATTTCGCTGGCATCGTCAAGAACGAGCGCAATCTCACTGCGCTGTATCTGCTCACCGTCAGCGATATTCGCGGCACCAGCCCGAAAGTCTGGAACGGCTGGAAAGCAAAACTGCTGGAAGACCTTTATCGCGCCACGCTGAGTCAACTGCATGGCAAGCCTTCCGCCATCTGCGGCACCGTCGGCGAACGTCAGGAAGAAGCACGTCAACTGCTGCGCCGCAATGGCCTGCGGCCCGATGTGGAGGCGGCGTTCTGGGCGCAACTCGATCCGGTTTATTTCCTGCGCCACGACGCACAGGACATCGCGCTGCACAGTCGCGTGCTGTATGGCCGCTGGGACAGCGAGAAAAGCATTGTTGTCGCGCGCCCCAATCCGATCGGCGAAGGTTTGCAGGTGATGGTCTACACACACAATCAAGCCGAATTATTTGCCCGACTCTGCGGTTTT
This sequence comes from Rhodocyclaceae bacterium, assembly GCA_035492055.1. Classification (GTDB taxonomy): domain Bacteria; phylum Pseudomonadota; class Gammaproteobacteria; order Burkholderiales; family Rhodocyclaceae. Next base: position 2,275 of record DATJJR010000091.1, read on the forward strand.
TTTGCACGCCTCGGCTACAGCATTGCGGATGCGAAGATCTACACAACGAAACACGGCTACGCGCTCGACACCTTCGTCCTGCTCGATCCGAGCGAGCAGTTGCCTTACCGCGACATGATCGCGCTGATCGAGCACGACCTCATCGAAATGCTCGACGACAGACGTGCGCATACGCCCCCACCGGTGGCACGCATGTCACGCCAGGTACGGCATTTTCCTGTCACGCCCGAAATCCGGATTCGCCCCGACGAGCGCGGCAATCATTACCTGATGTCGATCACCGCCGCCGACCGCCCTGGCCTGCTCTATGCGCTCGGCATGGTGCTGGCGAAACATAACGTCGACGTTCACACCGCCAAGATCAACACGCTCGGCGAACGTGTCGAGGATACGTTCCTCCTCAGCGGCAATGAACTCGCCCAGCCATCCGGCCTTGTGCGTATCGAACAGGAATTGCTCGACGCCATGCAAGTGTAAGCCAAACGAATGAACCAGACCGAGCGCTTCTACAAGATTGAGCAGATCCTGCATGACCGTCGCATCGCAAGCTTTGCTGAACTGCAGGACGAACTTGAAATTTCGCGCGCCACGCTGAAGCGCGACCTGCAATTCCTGCGTGACCGGCTCAATGCACCGATCGTGTACGACCGCGAAGCCAACGGCTATCGATTCGACGTACCGGATCGTTACGCACCGAAACACCAGTTACCCGGTCTGTGGTTCAACGCTTCCGAAATTCATGCGTTGCTGATGATGCAGCAACTGCTGGAAGACGTTCAGCCCGGACTGCTCGGGCCGCACATTGCACCACTGCAGACGCGCCTGCAAAGTTTGCTCGGCAGCGCCAGCGGTGACGGCAAGAACGACGCGGATCAAATCGCCAAACGCGTGCGCATTCTTCATGCACACAAGCGCCGCACCGAACTGCGCCATTTCGAACTGATTGCCTCGACGTTGCTCAAGCGGCGCCGCCTGAAAATCCGTCATTTCAACCGCGGCCGCAACGAAGAAAGCGAACGCGAGATTTCGCCGCAACGCCTCGTGCACTACCGCGACAACTGGTATCTCGACGCATGGTGTCATCTGAGAAAAGATGTACGCAGCTTCGCCGTCGATGCCATCCGTAGTGCAGAACTGCTGGACGTAGCCGCTGATGAAGTCAAGGAAGAAGAACTCAACCGCGTACTCGCCGCCGGCTACGGCATCTTCTCCGGCAGCGACATTGAGTCAGCCAAATTGCGCTTCACGCCCGAACACGCACGCTGGGTCATCGAAGAACAATGGCATCCGCAGCAAAAAACCGAACTGCAGAAAGACGGTAGCCTGATCATGGAGCTGCCCTATGCCAATCCGACCGAACTGGTCATGGACATACTGCGGCATGGCAGCGGTGTAGAAGTTCTCGCACCAGATGGATTGCGTATGGCCGTTGGTAACGAGCTCAAAGCCGCCGCCGCAAACTATTGATGACGCAGCCTATGACGCGCTACGCATGAGGCATGCGACCCGCGATTCATGAACGGCAAGCAAACAACCGTCACGCGTTTGTCACATTCAAGACGTAAAAAGCTTGGCACCCCTCCGGAGGTTGCCTGGTTGCACGTTCGCCTTTGCCGTCATTCCATGATCGTCTTGGCCACACGTTTAAGGCATGCCCACGGCAGCCTTTCAACGCCTAGACAAGCACGCCATGACGCACGACACCACACCCGATCCGCTGCTTCCGAACACTCAAGACACTCAGGACGACACGCCGTCCGATCCTTCCCGCCGTCGCCTGCTGCAAGGCATGGCCGCACTCGCGGCGGCAGCACCACTGTCGGCGTATGCAACCGACGACAGAAGCGCAGCGACAAGCATTGCAGCCGGCGGCACATTCGACGCACAGTTGAAAGCCAAGATCAAGACGGTTGTCGTGATCTACATGGAGAACCGCAGTTTCAACAATCTGTTCGGCAATTTCCCCGGCGTCGAAAAACCGCTGTCGAAAGTACCGGCCTCGGCCTACACACAACTTGACCGCGACGGCAAGACGCCGTTGCCATCATTGCCTCCCATCTGGGGTGGGCTCGTTCCAAAATCACAAACCATTGGCGGCAAGACTTACCTGATCGACGAGAAAGCCATCACTGGATTGCCGAATGCGCCCTTTTCACTCAAGGATGCCGAAGGCAAACCTTTGCCTGAATCGGTCATCACACGCGATCTGTGGCATCTATTCTGGCAGAACCAGATGCAGATCAACGATGGCGCAAATAATCAGTTCGCCGCCTGGGCAGACTCCGGTGGTCTTGTGATGGGCTATTACGGCGAGACTGCGAAGAACCTCAATCTCTGGAAGATTGCCCAGCAGTACACACTGTGCGACAACTTCTTCATGGCGGCTTTCGGCGGCTCATTCCTCAACCACCACTTTCTCGTTTCGGCCCGCGCACCGATGTATCCGAACGCCGCACAAGGCCCGGCCAAGGACAAGATCGCCGTGCTCGACGACGGACCGCAAGGTGTACGTCTGTCCGTGGCAGCCGACTGCGCACCGTCGGCCGTGGATGGCAAGCCGAAATTCGTGCGCGATGGCGCGATCACGCCGGACAATTACGCCGTCAATACAATGGCACCGCCTTATCAGCCCAGCACGGTGAAACCGGCAGCCGGCGGCGATGTTCGCTTTGCCGATCCAAGCCAACCGACCACGTTGCCGCCGCAAACGCACGACACCATCGGTGATCTACTCTCGCGCAAGGGCATTTCATGGGCATGGTATTCCGGCGCCTGGCAGGATGCGCTGGATCACAAAGGCGGCGCCGACAGACCAAACTTCCAGTATCACCATCAACCGCTGAACTATTTCGCCCAGTTCGCACCGGGCACCGCTGCGCGCACGGAATATTTGCGTGATGGCGGCACCGGCGACAGCCCGATCTCGAACAAATTCATCGGCGACGTCGTAGCCGGCAAACTACCTGCCGTCACGTTCTACAAGCCGCAAGGCAATCTGAATCAGCACGCGGGTTATTCGGATGTTGAATCGGGTGACCAGCACGTGGCAAACGTACTCGCCCATCTGCAGGCATCGCCTCAGTGGCAAAACATGATGGTCGTGATTACGTATGACGAGAACGGCGGCTGGTGGGATCACGTCGCACCACCGAAGGGCGATCGCTGGGGTCCGGGCTCACGTATTCCGACAGTGGTTGTATCGCCGTTCGTTCAACGCAGCAACGTTGATCACACCTTCTACGACACGACCTCGGTACTGCGCTTCATCACACGGCTGCACGATTTGCCTACGCTTGAGGGCATTGCCGAACGCAACGCGGCATTTGCAGAACGCGGCACGGCAGCGCCGGGGGATTTGACTAAAACGCTGTCGTTCTCCTGATCGCAAAAGCAACTGACTCAATGTGAGGCCGTGTCATGGCCTCACATCGTTTCAATCGTCGCCCGCGACGCTGCCGTCCGGAAACAATTCCTCGGTAAAGCCGAACCGACTGAAATCACGAATGCGCATCGGATAGAGCACACCATCAAGGTGATCGCATTCGTGTTGCACGACGCGTGCATGAAAATCCTCGGCGATGCGTTCAACCTTGTGGCCGTATTGATCAAAGCCGGAATACTTCAGCTTCATCACGCGCGGCACCACGCCACGCATGCCGGGAACGGACAAGCAACCTTCCCAGCCATCTTCCTCATCGCTCGTCAGAAATTCGATGATGGGATTGATCAGTACGGTATGCGGTACTTCCTCGACATTCGGATAACGCGGATTCGCCGTCACGCCAAAAATCACGACGCGCAAATCCACGCCGATCTGCGGCGCAGCCAGGCCAGCACCGTTGAGGTGCGCCATCGTGTCTTCCATATCGGCGATCAAGGCATGCAACTCAGGCGTATCGAATTTCGCCACCGGTTGCGCCACGCGCAAGAGACGCGGATCACCCATGCGCAACACGGGGCGAATCATTGCCCGGCCTTTCCGGCGTAATGTTCCAGTACACGGCGCACGCGCGACAACGACACTTGCATCACGCCTTCGATTTCAGAGAAGCGAATGCCGCGCTGCGAATCGCCACGTCCAGCGGCCCAATTGACTGACACACACAACGCTGCATAGGCCACTTCGGCTTCGCGTGCCAAGCCGGCTTCCGGCATGCCGGTCATGCCGACGATGTCGGCACCATCACGTTCCAGACGATTGATTTCAGCAGCCGATTCCAGGCGCGGCCCTTGCGTTGCTGCGTAAACAGCACCGTTAACCACTGCTTCACCCGCTCCGTGGAAAGCCTCGATCAAGCCGGTACGCAAGGCACCGTCATAAGGTTCGGTGAAGTCGACATGCACGACATGCCCATCGTGACCATCGAAAAATGTCGACGGACGACCCCATGTGTAATCGATGATCTGATGCGGCACGATCAATGTGCCCGGCGGCAAATCGTTGCGAATCGCGCCGACCGAAGCGACCGAAACGATGCGCTTCGCACCCATTTCACGCAGCGCCCAGATATTGGCGCGGTAATTCACCTTGTGCGGCGGAATCGTGTGCCCGTAACCGTGCCGGGCCAGAAATACCACTGGATTGCCGCCCAGTGTGCCGAAGGTCAATGCGCCGGAAGGCTCACCGAAAGGTGTGCGCACGACTTCACGATGCGAAATGTCGAGGTTGGAAAGTTGCGTCAGGCCGCTACCACCGATGATTGCCAGCATGGAGTGTTTTTATGGTCGCTTGTGTTTGATTTCATGAAGGGTTCGCTACGGCCGAGGGTCCCGTCCGTGCTAGAATACGCGCCCTTCCAATATGCCCTTTCAGCGTTTCCGGCAAGATTCTCCGGTCGCTGTTCATGCAGTTTAACCTAGCACGCTCCCATCGGATTCGATCATGTCCCGCGCCCTCCGCAATATCGCCATCATCGCTCACGTCGACCACGGCAAAACCACCCTGGTTGACAAACTCCTGCGTCAATCCGGAACCTTCGCCGCCCACCAACAGGTGGACGAGCGCGTCATGGACAGCAATGACCTGGAAAAGGAACGCGGCATCACGATTCTGGCCAAGAACACTGCGATCACGTACGAAGGTACCCACATCAACATCGTCGATACCCCGGGCCACGCCGACTTCGGCGGCGAAGTGGAACGCGTGCTCGGGATGGTCGACGGTGTACTGCTGCTGGTCGACGCAGTCGAAGGCCCGATGCCGCAGACACGCTTCGTGACCAAGAAGGCACTCGCGCTCGGCCTGCGCCCCATCGTCGTCATCAACAAGGTCGACCGTCCGGGTGCGCGCCCTGACTGGGTTGTCGATCAGACCTTCGATCTGTTCGACAAGCTGGGTGCAACCGACGAACAACTCGACTTCCCCATCATCTACGCATCGGCGCTGAACGGCTTTGCCAAGCTGGACATGAAGGAAGAATCGGACAACATGCGTCCGCTGTTCGACACCGTGCTGAAGCACGTGCCGACCCCGCCGGGCGATCCCGAAGCGCCGCTGCAAATGCAGTTGGCCGCACTGGATTACTCCACTTACACCGGCCGTCTTGGCGTCGGCAAGGTCATCAATGGCCGCATCAAGCCGGGCCAGCCCGTGGTGGTCATGAACCACGAAAAGCAGGTCGCTTCGGGTCGTATTAACCAAGTGCTGGGTTTCCAGGGCTTGAACCGCATTCCGGTTGAAAGCGCCGAAGCCGGCGACATCATCATCATCTCCGGTCTTGATGACATCGGTATCGGCGTCACCATTTGCGACAAGGACAATCCGGTTGGTCTGCCCGTCGTCGGCGTGGATGAACCGACGCTGACCATGGACTTCATGGTGAACTCGTCGCCGCTGGCCGGCACCGAAGGCAAGTTCGTGACCTCGCGCCAGATCCGCGATCGCCTGACCAAGGAGCTGCTGACCAACGTCGCCCTGCGCGTTGAAGACACTCAGGATGCTGATATTTTCCGCGTCTCCGGTCGCGGCGAACTGCACTTGACCATCCTGCTCGAAACCATGCGTCGCGAAGGTTTTGAAATGGCCGTCGGCAAGCCCAAGGTTGTGTACAGAGAAATCAACGGCGAGAAGTGCGAGCCGTACGAAAACCTGACCATCGACCTGGAAGATGCTCACCAAGGCGGCGTCATGGAAGAAATCGGTCGTCGCCGCGGCGAACTGACCAACATGGAATCCGATGGTCGTGGCCGTACCCGCCTCGAGTACCACATCCCCGCTCGCGGCCTGATCGGTTTCCAGTCCGACTTCATGACCATGACGCGCGGCACCGGCCTGATCAGCCACGTGTTCGACGACTACGCACCGGTCAAGGCCGACCTGCCGGGCCGTCACAATGGCGTGCTGATTTCGCAGGACAACGGCGAAGCTGTTGCTTACGCACTGTGGAAGCTGGATGACCGCGGCCGCATGTTCGTGTCGCCGGGCGAAAAGCTGTATGAAGGCATGATCATCGGCATTCACAGCCGCGACAACGATCTCGTCGTCAATCCGATCAAGGGCAAGCAATTGACCAACGTGCGTGCCTCCGGCACCGACGAAGCCGTGCGCCTGACCCCGCCGATCAAGCTCACGCTGGAAAGCGCTGTCGAGTTCATCGACGACGATGAATTGGTCGAAATCACGCCGCAGAACATTCGCATTCGCAAGCGTCACCTCCTCGAGCACGAACGCAAGCGTGCCCTGCGTGCTGAAGCCTGATTCGGATCAGCTGAAATAAGCGCAGTACGTAAAAACGCCTCGCATTGCGAGGCGTTTTTACTTCGTATGCATCAATCAAGGCAAGTGGAATTCGACCTTGACCACAAGCCCGGTTGGCGCAGTCGCCTGCGCGGCGCTCAATTCAATCGACGCACCAAGACGGTCGACGATCGTCTTGACAATCGCCAATCCAAGACCGGACCCGAGGGCAGTATTACCCGGAATTCGATAGAACGCATCAAACACTCGCGTGCGTTCTGCATCCGGAATTCCCGGCCCCGTATCACACACCTGAAGTACACCGCCCCGCTCAGCGGAAAGATGCAGACCGACACTTCCCCATTCAGGCGTATAGCGGATCGCATTGTCGAGCAGATTCTTGATCAAGGTCTTCAGATCAATTTCCGGTGCGGCGACGATGACGTCATCGCTGCCTGTCATTTCGAAATCGATGTTTTTTGATTCCATGAGCGGCATCAGATCTTCCAATGTTTGCCGAATGATTGCTCTCAGGGAAACAGGTTTGCATATTTGCTGTGGCATTTGCTGCTGCATGTGCGCAAGAACCAGGAGTTGATCGATGAGTGCCCTTGCCCGGTGAATACCTTGCTGCAGTGCCGCGACTCGTTCCCTTGCCGTATCGGACAACTGCACTGCAACCAAACGTTCCACCTGAAGAGACAGTGCCGTCAGCGGCGACCGAAGCTCATGCGCCGCATCGGCGATAAACCTGCGTTGATGCTCAATCGCAAGTCCGACACGAATAAACAATCGATTGATGGCCGACGTGAATGGAACGACCTCAAGCGGAACCTGCCTATCATCCAGCACCTGCAAATCCTGATCCGAGCGTCGATTGATACCCTCTGCCAATTGAACGAAAGGACGAAACATCTTTCGGATCAGGAAATGGACGAGAAGAATGACAAATGGGATCAACAGCAACAACAGAACCAAGGTCTCCATGGCACTGTGCCGTGCAACCTCCTCTGGTTCTGCGGTGGGCTGCGCAATGGCAATACGTGAATTCTCTGCCACCGGCTTGACAAGCACTCGCCACGCCACGCCATTGACCAGTACCGTTTGCAAGCCATCCCTCAATCCTGCGGGAAGATCGAGCATTCTCAGACCTGTACCCAAGTTTCTATCCGCATTGGTGAAGTGATCAGGCATCACTTGCTGGATGGTGATGCGCGCATCGTCATCATCATCAGCCGCTATTTTTTGTCCCTCAACAGGCAGCGCAGGCAGATGTCGGCTGTCGATCAAGGCAGCAATTTGCCGTAACTGGCTGTCCTGAAAACGCGCGGACTCGTTCAGCATCAGGAGAAACGACAGGAATACGCCCAAAAAGGCAACCAGCGCAATGCATGCCGCAATTGCCGCAGACAGCCGGCGCTGCAACGAGTGATTCAATTTCCTTTGGAGACCATCCATCCGACACCTCTCACATTCTTGATTGCCTTGCTGCCCAATTTTCTGCGCAGAGAATGAATCAGAAACTCGACCGCATTGCTGGCCACTTCCTCACCCCAGCCATAAAGGCGGCTCTCCAGTTCCGTGCGTGAAAGAATTGCACCAGGCCGTAGCATGAGCGCCTGCAATAGGGAAAACTCGCGATTCGACAGCTGAATCGAATAGCCATCGATAATCGCTTCATACGTATTCAGATCCAGTGAAACGATGCCATTGGAAAGAACCGAGTTCGCATAGCCTGTCTTGCGCCGAATCACTGCACGTATCCTCGCCAGCAGTTCGGCCATGTCGAACGGCTTGAGAAGGTAATCGTCCGCACCAAGGTCAAGCCCGGCAATGCGATCCTCTACGCCGTCACGCGCGGACACGATCAGGACCGGCAAAGTATGTTTGCCACTGCGTATTTTCCTGAGAACCTGAATGCCGTCCTGCCCCGGCAAGCCGAGATCCAGCAGCATGAAATCGTAATGCTGGCTGTCCAGTGCAGCCAGCGCTGCCTTGCCATCCTTGGCCCAATCGACGGCATAGGCATGATCCTTCAAGGAGCGCATGACAACCTCGCCAATCATGGGGTCATCTTCTACAAGGAGTGTTCTCATGAATGGGTTCTCCAAGCCGCGCCAATGCAGCTCATCACAACGATAAAAAATGCTGTCGCATTTTCTCAAATTGAGGATCGCGCGTACTAAGTCTTCCCTAAGTCGCAGGCAGTAGCATCCTCACGTCGGCGCCATCCCGGCAGCCTGTTGCAAGCCTTGGCATCGACACATCTCAAAGGAGAAAAGCATGTCCATCGCAGCACTATCATCATCGACATATATCCCCTCAGCCTATTCGCAACAAGCATCGACAGCCTCGGCTGCTCCGGTTCGTAGCCGCGACTCCGACGGTGACTTCGATGGCAGTCCGCCCGCGAGCAGTGCATCGGTTCAGGGTGTGCAAGCAACGAGCGGAAGCCTCGGTACGATCATCGATACGAAAGCGTAAGGCTGGCGCCAATACGGCGATCCGCTACTCTTTCCCGATCAGGCTGCTGTATCGAATAGTGCCAATGGGTCTGATCGGGAATTTGCTTATCGGCTGACAGAAGGACAAGCCTGCCCCTCTACTTGAGACATTGCATCAGTCGCTCGGCATTACCTGCTTGGATTAATGCTTGCCTGCTTTGCAACACCCCTCTCTGAAAAAGACCTTCTCGCCCAGACATATCCGGCAAAACGCATGCCTGCCGCGTATTTCATCTTTCCCGGATCGTCGTCGCAGTGATGACGCATCCTCTCCGAGTACTGCTCATACGAATTCATGACTCAAGAAAAACCGGATGTATGGATGGACTGGGTATTGCATCACCGGCATGGTGGCGATACGCAATTTCGGGAACATGTACGCACTGAAATCACGCAGTACGCCGATCGTGTTCTGGATGCTGCCGGGCTGAGGCCGAACATGACACTTGCGGACATAGGTACAGGCGACGGTCTGGTGGGCTTGCGCGCGATCCAGCGTATTGGCCCATCCTTGAAGGTCGTCATGACCGATATTTCCGAAAAGCTGCTCGATCATGCGAAAGCACTTGCAACGGAGCAAGATGTTCAGACACAGTGCACTTTCATCCAGGGATCTGCCGATGCACTCATCGGCATAGCCGACAATTCGGTCGATGCCGTGACATGCCGTGCGGTACTGGCGTACGTTGCCGACAAACCTGCTGCATTTCGTGAAATCCACCGCGTTCTGCGGCCAGGTGGCTACCTGTCGATTGCAGAACCCATCATGCTGGATGCCGCAATTGAGGTTATTACCCTGCGGCGCATTGTCGCCGCACGCAAGGATGGGGACAACGATCCATTTATTCCCATGCTGCTTCGCTGGCGTGCCGCCTTGTATCCGGATACGGAAGAAAAAATGTGCCAGCTTCCGATTACGAGTTTCGGTGAACGCGACTTTATTCGTTATGCCATGGATGCCGGCTTCACCGACATTCACCTTGAATTTCACATCGATGTTGAAAATGCAGCGCTGCGCCCGTCATGGAACGTATACCGGGAAATGTCGCCGCATCCGCTCGCACCTACGCTAAGCAAGGTTCTCGATGAACATTTCACCCTGGATGAGCGGCAGTTTTTTGAAGACAAACTCCGCGTGCTCTACGAGACAAATCAGCAGTTGAATGTGGACAGAATTGTATGGATGACTGCCCGCAAGCCGCTGGGAACGTAAAGCAGCCCGCTTGAGTGCATTCGATGATGAAGCACCGATCAGCCACCAACCAGCTTGCGCCCGTACAAGGCATTCACCATGTCGGCCTGTGTCAGCATGCCGACCAGCTTGCGATCTTCATCCACGACCGGAATATGACGCAAGCCATGCTCTGAAATAAGAGGCATCAGATCGACAACCGGGCTGCCTTCCGACGCGGTATAGACATTCGATGTCATGAGCTGCCCAACGACTTCGGGCTTGTCATCATGCGTCTTGCCGCTGCGGCTCAACAGATGACGAAATTTGCCTCGCAAACCGATGTAGGTTTCGATCCCGGCATGTTCCATAAAGTCGATGGGGGTAACCACACCAACGACACGACGACCGCGATCGAGCACCGGCAATATCTTCAGCTTGTGCGTGTGCAAAAGCCGCCAGGCTTCGTCGAGATACGTGCCGAACTCGACGGCAATCACATCGGTGCGCATGATGTCGCCGCAAGTCATTTCACCAAAGCGACGACGATAGGCCAAGGCTTCAACCTTGATGAAGATGGATTCAAGATCTTCGCGGCTGACATCGAGTACCTGGTTGTAGCTTTGTAGCACTTCGTCCAATTCCGCAGCAGAAAAACCGAGACTGGTACGACTGGGTGCCTCGGCCGATTTGGGTGAAAGTACTGGAGCGCTCAACTGCGGCGAATAGGGATAGCGCCGACCAACCATATTGTTGTAGAGGATTGCCATGCCCGCCAGGATGAATGTATTGATCATTACCGGCTTGAATACAAAAGCATAACCAGCCGCATGTACGACAGGACCGCCCATGACCATGGTCAAGGCCACGGCGCCACTGGGAGGATGGATGCAGCGCAGAACGAACATCGCACCGATCGCCAGTGATACAGCCAGGCCAGCGGCCAATGCCGGTGCACCTGCGAAGAACAGCTTGGAGCACGTCACACCAATCAAGGCAGCTGCGAGATTGCCACCGACAATCGACCAAGGCTGCGCCAGCGGGCTGTTTGGCACGCCAAACAACAATACGGCTGATGCGCCCATCGGCGCCACCAGCCATGCTGTTGCGCCGGCATCGCCGATGCACAAGTAACTAATAACGCCTGTCAGTACGATGCCGAAGAGCGCACCGACACAACTGCGCATGCGCTCGAAGCGATCCACATGAGGCTGTGCCGGAAGAAAACTGTGCAGCCATTCACGGCTCATGAAAGATGCGGCCATCAGCCAAGCTCTCCTCGTTTAAAGCTGCATTTTAAATGCAATTATAGTTATTCGCGCATGGCGTAAATCGCCGGCAGATTGCGCCAGGCGCCGGCCACGTCCATGCCGTAACCGAATACAAAACGATTTGGCAAGGTCATGCCGATGTAATCGGCACGCAGCGGTTTTGCACGGCCGATGTCCTTGTCTGCGAAAACCGCAGTAATCACATCTGTCGCACCAAGCGAAAGCAAATGGGTGCGAATCGCAGCCAGCGTCACGCCTTCGTCAAGAATGTCGTCCAGCAAAAGTACGGTGCGGCCGACAACTTGCGTGCGTGGTTCGACTACCCATTTCAGCGTGCCACCACTGGTCGCCTCACCATAACGCGTGACGTGGACATAGTCGAAATCGAGTGGGAAAGTCAGTTTCGGCAGCAATTGACCGGTAAAAATCACCGCACCACCCATGACCGACACGACCAGCGGATTTCGGCCGCAAAAATCGGTGTTGAGTGCAGCAGCAACGCTTTCAACAGCGCGATTTACCTCTTCCGCCGAGCGAATCTGCTCGGCGTTGGCGAGAATGCGCTCAGCCTCTTGTGGTGTCATGCCCATGAAATTACTTGCGCGCAGCCAGCCATTTCGCGAACTCGTCTCCCGTTTCCGGATGTCGCAATCCCAACTCGACCGTTGCCTGTAGATAGCCAAGTTTTGAACCGCAGTCGTAGCGTACGCCTTCGTAGCGATACGCCAGCACCTGCTCTTCCGCCAACAACGCAGCAATACCGTCGGTCAATTGAATTTCACCACCCGCGCCAGGCTTGACCCGTTCAAGGTAGTGGAAGATTTGCGGCGTTAAAACATAACGACCGACAACGGCCAGCGTTGACGGCGCATCTTCGGGTTTGGGTTTTTCAACGATGCCGGTCATCGCCTCCAAACGTTCGCCCAGCGGACGCGAAGCGACGATGCCGTAGCTGCGCGTATCTTCGCGCGGCACTTGTTGCACCCCCAGCACCGAGCAGCGGTAGTAGTCGTACTTCTCGACCATCTGCTGCATGATTGGTACGTCGCCATCGAGCAAATCGTCGGCGAGCAAAACGGCAAACGGTTCGTCGCCGACGACATGCTTCGCGCACAGCACCGCATGACCCAAGCCAAGCGGTTCCGATTGGCGCATGTAGATGCAGCGCACATGCGGCGGCAATATCTTGCGTACCGCATCAAGCAGCGCCGTCTTTTGCTTGCGCTCAAGCTCAGCTTCCAGCTCGACCGCCTTGTCGAAGTGATCCTCGATTGCGCGCTTGCTGCGACCGGTCACAAAAATCATGTCGGTGATGCCTGCGGCGATGGCTTCCTCAACCGCATATTGAATCAGTGGTTTGTCGACCACCGGCATCATTTCCTTGGGACTCGCCTTGGTTGCAGGCAGAAAGCGCGTGCCCAAGCCGGCCACGGGAAAAACGGCTTTGCGTACGGGTTTCATGATTTCAACAGTTCCAGAAGTTGTGATTCATCAATGATCGCAACGCCAAGCTCCTGCGCCTTGGCGAGCTTGCTGCCAGCTTCCATACCGGCAACGACGTAATGGGTTTTCTTCGATACCGAACTGCTCACCTTACCGCCCTGGGCTTCGATCATGCCCTTGGCATCATCGCGCGCCAGTGTCGGCAACGTACCTGTCAGGACGAACGTCTGTCCTGACAGCGGCAACGCCTCGCGCTTGATCGGTTCGCCTTCAATCCATGTCACCCCGGAGGCACGCAACTGTTCGATGACTTCGACATTATGCGACTGGTCAAAGAAGTGGCGAATCGATGCGGCCACGATCGGGCCGACATCGGAGACTTCCAGCAAAGCCGTTTCGTCCGCCGCGATCAGCGCATCGAGATTGCCAAAATGATTCGCCAAATCGCGCGCCGTGGCTTCACCGACATTGCGGATGCCCAGCGCATAGATAAATCGCGCCAACGTTGTTTGCTTGCTTTTCTCGATGGCTGCCAGCAGATTCGTTGCCGACTTCTCTGCCATGCGTTCGAGATTCGCAATGGCGAGCACACCCAGCTTGTAGACGTCAGCCGGCGTACGCAGGATGGCGTTGTCGACCATTTGATCGACAAGCTTTTCCCCCAAGCCTTCAACGTCCAGCGCCTTGCGCGAAGCGAAATGCAGGATGGCTTGCTTGCGTTGTGCGGGGCAGAACAAGCCGCCGGTGCAGCGCGCCACCGCTTCACCTTCCGGTTTTTCAACCAATGAACCGCAGACCGGGCATGTGTCGGGTCGTGCATAAGGCTGGTAGCGTGGTATTTCACCCAGCAGATCCAGCATCGGCCGCTTGTCGAGCACAACGGACACCACTTCGGGAATCACGTCGCCGGCACGGCGCACGATCACCGTGTCGCCGATGCGGACATCCTTGCGACGCGCCTCGTCTTCGTTATGCAATGTCGCATTGGTCACGGTCACGCCACCGACGAACACAGGCTTGAGGCGTGCGACCGGCGTAATCGCGCCGGTGCGACCAACCTGCTCTTCGATGGCCTCGACCACCGTCAGCGCCTCTTCTGCCGGGTATTTGTGCGCCACGGCCCAGCGTGGTTCACGCGTGACGAAACCCAATCGTTTTTGCAGTTCAAGTGAATTGACCTTGTAGACCACGCCGTCGATATCGAAAGGCAATTGGTCGCGAATGTCGCGGATGCGCGCATGGAAGGCAATAAGCCCTTCGGGCCCTTGCGCGACCGCGCGATAACTGCTCACCGGCAAGCCGAACGCAGCAAGCGCATCAAGCACGCCGCTATGCGTTGGCGGCACTACCCAACCACGCGTTTCGCCAAGGCCGTAGGCGAAGAAAGACAAGGGACGCTGCGCAGCCAGTTTTGGATCAAGCTGGCGAATACTTCCTGCCGCGCCATTGCGCGGATTCACCAGCGTCGCACGGCCGTGCTCGCGCTGTTTTTCGTTGTAGCGCTCAAAGTCGCGGCGGCTCATGTAGGCCTCACCGCGTACTTCAAGCACTTCAGGGATTTGTACGTTCGTCGAACCCGTAAGGCGTAGCGGAATCTGCTTGATGGTGCGCACGTTTTGCGTCACATCCTCGCCCGTCTCGCCATCGCCGCGCGTGGCGGCTTGTATCAGCACGCCGTTT
>DATJJR010000092.1:0-27471 GCA_035492055.1 Rhodocyclaceae bacterium
GGTTTCCGCAGCCCGTGAAGTCAAGCTGTCGGTCCCGCTGGTCGTCCGCATGAAGGGTACCAACGAAGACCTCGGCAAGCAGATCCTCAAGGAATCCGGTCTGCCGATCATCTCTGCCGACACCATGGCCGAAGCCGCGACTGCCATCGTCGCTGCGGTCAAGTAAGGGAGTATCTGAACAATGTCTATTCTGATTAACAAGAACACCAAGGTCATCACCCAAGGTATTACCGGCAAGACCGGTCAGTTCCATACCGAAAAGTGCATTGAATACGCCAACGGCAAGAACTGCTACGTTGCCGGCGTGAACCCGAAGAAGGCTGGCGAGTCGGTTCTCGACGTGCCGATCTTCGCGACCGTCAAGGATGCATCCGCCGCTACCGGCGCGACCGCATCGGTCATCTACGTGCCGCCGGCTGGCGCCGCTGCCGCGATCTGGGAAGCGGTTGAAGCCGACCTGGATCTGGTGGTGTGTATCACCGAAGGCATTCCGGTCCGCGACATGCTGGAAGTGCGCAACAAGATGAAGGCCAAGGAAGCCGCAGGCGGCAAGAAGACTGTCCTGATCGGGCCGAACTGCTCCGGCATCATCACGCCGGAAGAGCTCAAGATCGGCATCATGCCGGGCCACATCCACAAGAAGGGGCGCATCGGCGTGGTTTCGCGCTCCGGCACCCTGACCTACGAAGCTGCTGCTCAGCTGTCGGAACAGAATCTGGGCCAGTCGACCGTGGTGAACATTGGTGGCGATCCCATCAACGGCCTGAAGCACATCGACGTGCTGCAGATGTTCAATGACGATCCGGACACCGATGCCATCATCATGATCGGCGAAATCGGCGGTCCTGACGAAGCCAACGCAGCCGAGTGGTATGCCAAGAACGGCAAGAAGCCCATCGTCGGCTTCATCGCCGGTGTCACCGCGCCTCCGGGCAAGCGCATGGGCCATGCCGGTGCGCTGATCTCGGGCGGTGCCGACACGGCTGACGCCAAGCTGGCGATCATGGAAGCCTCCGGTTTCAAGGTCACCCGTAACCCGTCGGAAATGGGCAAGCTGCTGAAGTCGTTGCTGTAATTTGCTGTATTCACGAGCAGCCCTCGCAAAAAGAAGCCGCACCAGGAAACTGGTGCGGCTTTTTCGTTTTGGGTACCGTTTAACGCCTGCACATTTGCACAAATCCCAGCAATACCGGGCTTTTTCGTGTCGTTCTGATTGACGGCATGGCGCTTCAACTGGAAGAATCCGAAAACTGCACTCGATGTGGTGCGACATTCGGGGAATTTGCGCTTGAGGATGCATGCATGACGACACTGGCTGACGTTCTTGATGTGGCGACGGCCTCGCATACTGGCATGGTGCGGCCGCATAACGAGGATTCGGTATACGCGAATTCCGATTCCGGCGTGTTCATTCTGGCCGACGGTATGGGCGGCTATAACGCCGGTGAAGTGGCGAGCGACATGGCGACGTCGCTGCTCGGCAGCACGCTGGACGATCTTTTCGCAGTGCAGCCGGCCTATAGCGATGTCAGCGGCGGCAAGTATGGCGAAGTGGTGCTGGTGCGCGAAATTTCAGCCACGAACCGAAGCATCTATAACGCCGCACAAAGCAATCCGCAATATGCTGGCATGGGTACGACGCTGGTTGCATCCGTGTTTCATGATGATGCGGTGACGGTGGCGCACATCGGCGATTCGCGCCTGTATCGTTTCCGCAACGACGCGCTGGAGCAGCTGACCAAGGATCACTCCTTGTTGCAGGAGCAGATCGATGGCGGCATCATTACAAAGGCGCAAGCGCGACATTCGCAGAACAAGAATCTGGTCACGCGAGCGCTCGGTGTGGATCTGTCCGTGGACACGGAAATGCACACGTATCCGGTGTTGCCGGGCGACCTCTACCTGTTGTGTTCAGACGGACTGAACGACATGATCGAGGACGAAGAGATCGCCATGGCGCTCGAAGCCCTTGGTGCAAATCTCAGCCTGTGTGCGACGCATCTGGTGCAGATGGCGAACGACAACGGTGGTCGCGACAATGTATCTGTGATTCTGGTACGCGTGAAATGTGTTTTTCCTGCGCCAATATCAGCGCTTGGTGCAGCAGGGGGCGCTGGTAACGGCGAACATGGCTTCTGGCAACGAATTTGGCAGCGTTTGAGATATTGGTTCCGTTAAAAGCGGGCAGTACAGACTAGAACTATTCAGGATAGAAAAATCATGGCGAAACTGATTCTCAGCATGGACGGTCTGGTGCTCAAGGATATTTCCGTGTCCAAAGAGCGCATGTCGATCGGACGTAAGTCGCACAACGATATCCAGATTGACAATCTGGCCATCAGCGGTGAGCACGCCGTCATTGTCACGCTGCTCAACGACTCCTTTCTGGAAGACCTCGGTAGTACCAACGGCACGGCGGTCAACGGCCAGTCGATCAAGCGCCATTTCCTGCAGGACGGCGATGTCATTGAGCTTGGCAAATACAAGCTCAAGTATGTGAACGAAGCCGTGCAGCAAACTACGCCAGCCGATTTCGAAAAAACCGTGGTGCTGCGCCCCGACATGCTGCGCCAGACTGTCGCTCAAGTCGAAAGCAAGGGCTTTGGCGATACTCAAGTCGGCGCCGCTGCGCTGGGTCTTGGCGCGGCCGATGCCGCTGCCACGCCGGTCGCTCCGGTATTTGCCGAGGCAGCGCACGTAGCGCCGGCACAACCGCCGATGGCTGCCATTCAAGTGCTTTCCGGTTCGGGCAAGACGCTCGATCTCGTCAAGTCGCTGACGACGCTGGGCAAGCCCGGCGTACAAGTGGCTGTCATTGCACGCCGTCCGCAAGGCTATTTCATCACCCACGTCGAAGGCGCCGGTTTTCCCGTCGTCAATGGCAAGACGCTCGATGCACAAGCACATGCGCTCGCCGATCACGATGTGATCGAAATCGCGGGTGTCAAGATGGAATTTTTCTTCAAGTCCTGATCCGTCGTTTTCTTCTTTTTCGTTCCGGGAGTATTGCGTGTCACTGAGCCTGCACTGGATACGCAAGGGCATCGGCTTCTTCGTGTTGGCGCTGATGCTGGGATATTCCCTGCATTTATACAATATCGATCTGGTCTCGCGACTTGAGAACATCGTCTACGACGACAAGATTCGGCTGACTATGCCGAACACGCCGGGCGATAGCGTCGTCATCGTCGACATCGACGAAAAATCGCTGGCGGAGCAAGGGCACTGGCCGTGGGGCCGCGACAAGCTGGCAAACCTGATTGATCGCGTGTTTGATGGCGGTGCGGCGGTACTCGGTTTCGACGTGGTGTTTGCCGAGAGCGACAACAGTTCCGGACTCGCCTCGCTGGAGCAATTGTCGCGCGGAAAACTGCAGGACGACAGCCTGTTCCAGAGCGAGCTTGAGCGCATGCGGCCACAGCTCGACAACGACGCGCGTTTCGCTGCTGCGATCAAACGCCATAAGGTCGTGCTCGGGTATACCTTTGCTGATGCTGCCAACAGCGTGCGCACCGGCATCTTGCCACCACCCGTACTGACCGCCAGGGATTTTGCGACAGCACCACCAGCCTATGGTCATCCAAGCTACAACGGCAACCTCGCGCGTTTTCAATCCGTCGCCGCCGGCGGCCATTTCACGCCGCTTGTCGATGTCGACGGCATTGTGCGTCGCGTGCCCATGTTGCTTGAATATCAAGATGGATACTATGAATCGCTCTCGCTGGCGATGGTGCGCGCGTTACTTGATTTTCCCAAGGTTGCGCCCGGCTATGACGGATCGAAAGCTGTTGCATGGCTGTCACTGCAGTCTGATGATGGTGCGGATTTGATGCAGATTCCGGTCGATGAGCATCTCACGGCATTGGTGCCATACCGCGGCAAAGCGTATAGCTTTCCCTACGTTTCGGCCACCGATGTACTGAATGGGCGTGTGCCGGCCGATACCTTCAAGAACCGCCTGGTACTGGTCGGTGCCACTGCGCCAGGCTTGCTTGATCTGCGGGCAACGCCGGTTGATGCCGTTTATCCCGGGGTCGAAGTTCATGCGAATCTGATCGCTGGCATTCTCGACGGCATGATGAAGCTCAAGCCGGATTACGTATACGGCATCGACAGACTCTCCTTGCTCGTGGTCGGTCTTCTCATGATTCTCGTGCTGCCGCGTTTCTCTCCCGTCATGGCGACCGTACTGACGTGGGGTCTTGTGTTCTGCATCGTCGGCCTCAATCTCGTGTTGTGGAGTGCCGGCATTCTGGCGCCTGTGGCGGATGCATTGATTCTGATTGGCATCCTGTATGCCGTGAACATGTCGTGGGGTTTCCTCATCGAGTCGCGCAGCAAACGTCAGTTCACAGCCTTGTTTGGTCAGTATGTGCCGCCTGAACTGGTCGACGAAATGGCAAAAAACCCGACGCGTTACAGCATGGAAGGGCGTCGCGCCGAATTGACCGTGTTGTTCTCTGATGTGCGTGGGTTCACCACGATTTCAGAAGCCTTGCAGCCGGAAGAGCTGGCTGCGCTGATGAATGAATACCTCGGCGCCATGACAGAAATCGTGCAGCGTCATCGTGGCACGCTCGATAAATACATTGGCGACGCCATCATGGCTTTCTGGGGCGCACCGATTGCCGATGCGGCGCATGCAAAAAATGCCGTACAGGCCGCACTCGACATGCAGGCGCGTCTTGTCACGTTGAACGAAGCACTGGTTGCCAAGGGATGGCCAAAACTCGCAATTGGCGTCGGTGTGAACAGCGGCCCGATGACTGTGGGTGACATGGGCTCGCCGGTGCGAAAGTCTTATACGGTCATGGGCGATGCGGTGAATTTGGGCTCACGCCTTGAGAGCATTACCAAACAATACGGGGTCGGCATCATCGTCGGCGAGGAAACCTTTGCCTTGCTTGAGGGACAGTTTGAATTCCGCGAACTGGATCGCGTGCGTGTCAAAGGCAAGGATGCGCCAGTCGGCATTTACGAGCCACTGGGACAAGTCGACGCACTGACCCCAGCCGAGGTTACCGAGCTGCAACAGTGGCGCGCTGCGCTGCAGTTTTATCGTGCGCAGGCTTGGGAGGCGGCCCACAATACGTTGCAGGTCCTGCAGAGTACGACACCAACATATCTGTACGAACTGTATATCGAACGCATCGCGCATTACCGTGCCACGCCGCCGGGCGTTGATTGGGACGGTGTAACCACTTTCGAGACGAAGTGACATTCGCATGAAAATACGCATTCTCGGTTGCAGCGGTGGTATCGGCAGAATCGACAGTCACGATTTGCGGACGACATCCATGCTTGTCGATCACGACACGCTTGTCGATTGCGGCACGGGTGTTGGTGATTTGTCGATCGCCGAGCTTGCACAGATCGACCATGTCTTCATCACGCATGCTCATCTCGACCACATTGCCTGTTTGCCATTGCTGATTGACACTGTGGGCGACATGCGTAAAAAACCGCTCATTGTGCATGCCACCGAGGCGACGCTCGATGTGCTGAGAAAGCATATTTTCAATTGGGCGATCTGGCCGGATTTCAGCGAAATTCCAAGCAAAGAGGCGCCGTTCCTGCGCTTCGAGCCGGTGCGCGTTGGCGAATGCATTGAACTCAATGGACGCCGCATCACACCCCTGCCGGCCAATCACACCGTGCCGGCAGTCGGCTATTGGCTCGATTCCGGCGTTGCGAGTCTCGCCTTGTCGGGCGATACCGGCCCATGCCCTGAGTTTTGGCAAGCCGTCAACGCCATCGAGAATCTCAAGTATCTCGTTATCGAGACAGCATTCCCCAATCGGGAAAAACAACTTGCCCAGGCATCGCTGCACCTGTGTCCGCACATGCTGGCGACGGAACTGGGAAATCTGCACCGCTATGCGGAAATTTTCATCACGCATCTGAAGCCAGGCCAAAGTGAACTCACCATGCGGGAAATTCTCGCTGCGATTCATGAGTTCAGGCCGCAGATGTTGCAGCACAACCAGGTACTGACGTTCTGACGACGGCAGCACTGATTGCACGGAAGGAGTTTCATCATGAGTAGTGCTACCGCAGCCCGCGACTCGGGAGGGTTATCCGACATCGGAGGGCGTTTGGCTTTTTTCAAGAGCCTGCAGACAGTCACTAACAAGATTCATGCGACGGCGGACGTCGATGAAATCATGCTGGAAATGTCTCAGGAAATCTGCACGCTCTTCAATGCCGACCGCCTGACCATCTACGCACTTGATCCGGACAAGAGCAGCATTGTTTCCAAACTCAAGACCGGGTTGAATTCGTTCAAGGATCTGCGACTGCCGATTACCGAAAGTAGCATTGCTGGCCATGTCGCCTTGTCGAAGCGCATGGTCAACATTGCCGATGTCTATGACGAAGCCGAATTGCGTGCGCTGCACCCTGAACTGCATTTTCTGCGTGAAGTCGATAAACGCACCGGCTATCGCACCAAGCAAATGCTGGTCGGTCCCATTCTCGATGCGCAAAATGCCGATTTGCTGGGTGTCGTCCAGATCATCAACAGCAAGAGCGGTGCGCCGTTTGCTTCGCTTGCCGAAGAAGCATTGAAAAGCCTGTGCGAGACACTCGCGATTGCCTTTGCTCAGCGTAATAACAACCCGCACCAGATTCGCACCAAATACGACTATCTCGTCATGGACGCGGTGCTGTCGGCAGACGATCTTGAAATTGCGACACGCAAGGCACGCCAGCAGGGCACCAATATTGAAGAGATACTCATCAACGAATTCGAAGTGGCACCTGCCGTGATTGGTGCCGCGCTGTCGCGTTTCTTCAACGTGCCCTATGAGCCGTTCAAGGTCGATCGGGTCAAGCCGCTCGATCTCATGAAAAACCTGCGCCGCGAGTACGTCGAACAGAATCACTGGCTACCGGTGGCGGAGGATTCGGAGGGCATTCTCGTCCTGACGATGGATCCGGAACAGGTCAAGGGTGCACGGGTCGTCAGCAATGTATTCCCCAAGAGCAAGCTCAAGTACGTCGTCACGACGATGCGTGAGTTCAACCAGAGCGTCGATCAAGCCTTCGGCACAAGCGGTGGCGCATTCAGCGACAACACCAACGTTGGCGACCTGCTTTCCAGCATGGAAGGCGAGGATGACAGCGGCGAAGCCGTCGCCGACGATGTCAGTGCTGCGGCTGATAACGAACTGGTCAAGCTCGTCAACAAGATCATCACCGATGCTTACCAGCAGGGAGCATCGGATATCCATATCGAACCCTCGGCTGGCAAGGATCGCACGCTGATTCGTTTTCGTCGTGACGGCATTCTGACCAAGTACATCGAAGTACCGGCGAGTTATCGCAATGCCATTGCTGCACGTATCAAGATCATGTGCGATCTCGACATCGCCGAGCGTCGCAGGCCGCAGGACGGCAAGATCAAGTTCAAGCGCTTTGGTCCGATCGACATTGAGCTGCGTGTGGCCACGATTCCTTCCGCTGGCGGCGTTGAAGATGTGGTGATGCGTATCCTCGCGGCCGGCGAGCCCATTCCAATTGAAAAATTGGGTGTGTTGCCGGATAACCTTGAACGTCTCAAGGCGTGCGTATCCAAACCCTACGGATTGTTTTTCGTGTGCGGGCCGACTGGCTCAGGCAAGACGACCACGTTGCACTCGATCCTCAAATTCCTCAATACACCGGATACGAAAATCTGGACGGCAGAAGACCCGGTCGAAATCACGCAGAAGGGGCTGCGCCAGGTCCAGATCAATAAGAAGGCTGGCCTCGATTTCGCGACGGTGATGCGTTCATTCCTGCGGGCCGATCCCGACATCATCATGGTCGGTGAAATGCGCGATGCCGAGACCACAGGCATTGGCATCGAAGCTTCATTGACGGGCCATCTTGTGTTCGCCACGCTGCATACCAACAGCGCACCGGAGTCCATCATTCGTCTCCTCGACATGGGCATGGACCCGTTCAATTTCTCCGATGCCATTCTCGGCATTCTGGCTCAGCGTCTGGCGCGGCGTTTGTGCAAGTGCAAGGAAGCCTATACGCCCGATGCCGAGGAAGTGAACCACTTCATGGTTGAGTACTGTAACGAACTACAGAGCACCGAAACCTTCAAGGCCGATCGCAAACGGGCAATGGAGTCGACTTACAAGCGCCTCGTCAAGAGTTACGGCCAGGACGGAAAGTTTGTTTTCTACCGTGCAAAAGGCTGCCCCGATTGCGGTGACACAGGCTACAAGGGGCGTTGCGGCCTGCATGAATTGATGGTGGGTACCGACTCGGTCAAGAAGCTGATCCAGGAACACGCACGTGTTGCGCAACTTTTTGCGCAAGCACTGGAGGACGGCATGTTGACACTCAAGATGGATGGCATGGAAAAAGCGTTGCAAGGCATTACCGATCTCAAGCAAGTGCGAGCAGTCTGCATTAAATAGGAGAGCACGATGGGCGCAGAGAGCGAGTTGTTTCAGCGTCTTGAGCAGTTAAATGCGATTGGTATCGCTCTTTCAGGTGAGCGCGATATCAATCGACTTCTCGAACTGATTCTTGCCGCAGCCAAGCGCATCACCCATGCCGATGGCGGTACGCTTTATCGTGTCACCGAAGACGGCCGTTTTCTGCGCTTCGAGATCGTGCGCACCGCTTCGCTGCGCATTGCCATGGGTGGAACCACCGGCGTCGAGGTTCCGTTTCCACCACTGCCCTTGTATCTGGATGACGGCACGCCGAACGAGGGCATGGTGGCCGTGCATGCCGTACTCAATGATCAAACGATCAACATTCCCGACGCTTATCTGATGGAGGGATTTGATTTCTCGGGTACGCGCCGCTTCGACGAAACTACTGGCTATCGTTCGCAATCATTTCTGACCGTGCCGATCCGCAATCACGAAAGTGTGATCATCGGCGTGCTGCAGCTCATCAATTCCATCGACCCCAACACCGGCAAGGTCGTCCCGTTTTCGTCGGCCGACCAGCGTCTGGCTGAATCGCTGGCTTCGCAAGCGGCGATTGCACTCAGCAACCGGCAACTGATGACGCAATTGGAGGATCTGTTCGAATCCTTCATCAGCGTCATCAACCTGGCCATTGACGAGAAGTCGCCCTATACCGGTGGTCACTGCCAGAGAGTCCCGACCTTGACCATGATGATTGCCGAGGCCGTCAATCGCACCAAGTCGGGCCCGTTCGCTGATTTCGAGATGACCGACAAGGATCGCTACGAGCTCAAGATTGCCGGCCTGCTACATGACTGCGGCAAGATCACGACGCCGGTCCATGTGGTCGACAAGGAAACCAAGCTTCAGACCATTTTCGATCGAGTTCATCTTGTCGACACACGCTTCGAAGTATTGCGGCGCGACGCCGAAATCACGCTGTTGAAAGCAAAACTCCAAGCGCAGATGGAAGGTGACGCCGCCGCCATTGCCGCTGCCGAAGCCGGCTATGCGCACACACTTGCCGAAATCGATGCAGACCAGGCATTGGTGCGCAAGTCGAATATTGGTGCGGAGCGCATGAACGATGAGGACATCCAGCGCATTCGTGATCTTGCGAGCCGTCGCACCTGGTGCGAGGGCGGCAAGGAGAAACCTTTCCTTTCTGCCGATGAGGTCGAAAATCTCACCATCCGTGCCGGCACATTGACTGGCGCGGAACGTCAGATCATCAATCACCACATCGTCGCAACGATCAAGATGCTGGAGCAGTTGCCGTGGCCGCGTCATCTCGTCAATGTGCCCGAATATGCCGGCGGCCACCATGAGCGGATGGACGGCAAGGGATACCCGAAAGGACTGACTCGAGACCAGATGTCTGTCCAGGCGCGCATCATGGGAATTGCCGACATTTTCGAAGCGCTGACCGCGCGTGACCGGCCCTACAAGGATGGCATGAAGCTTTCGCAAGCCATGAGCATCCTCGGTAATTTCCGTCGCAATGGCCATATCGATCCCGACCTGTTCGAGATCTTTGTGCGCGAAAAGGTCTATCTCGAATACGCCGGGAAATTCCTTGACGCGGCGCAGATCGACGCAGTGGATGAAGCCGCGTTACTGGCTTAGCATTCTGCGCCGTCTATCTGATCTTCTTATTGGGTACTTGCGGTCGACGGCATTTCCGGTGGCTTGATCTGTTCGTTGCCCGGAACGGGAATATCGCCGATCTTCCCGGTGTTCTTGTAGAGCAGCACGGCCGCCAGCAGCAGGTTCTGCCGGGTGGTGATCAAGGTACCATCGGCCGACAATGCACTGGCCTGCGCAGTGATGACGGCCAGTTGATCGGCTATCCCGGCCTGATATTGATTCAGTGCGATATCGCGTGCGCGATTGGCAGCCTTGGCGGCAAGCGCACGTTGTTGTTGCGCTTCGTCGCCAAGACGGATGGCGGCGAGGTTGTCCTCGACTTCCTGGAAGGCCGCGAGCACGGTCTGGCGATAGGTTGCCACACTCTGGTCGTAAGATGCGGTGGCGCTGGCAATCGCTGCACTGCGCGCACCGCCATCGAAAATCGTTTCCGCAAGGGACGGCCCGAGTGACCAGAAACGATGCGGCAGCGTGAGCAGATTGTCCATCGAGGAACCGCGATAGCCACCACTGGCCGACAGGGTGAGGGTAGGGAACCAGGCCGCCTTTGCCACACCGATTTGCGCGTTGGCAGCCGCGACGCGACGTTCAGCCGCGACGATATCGGGCCGCGTGATCAGCCATCGCGACGGCACGAGTTGTGGCGTGGCCGGCTGTTCCGGCAATGTGCCGGCCGGGAGCGAGAATTCCGACGGCGTCTTGCCGACGATCACCGCGATGGCATGCTCATATTGGTCACGCTGCAAAGTCAACGTGGAGGCCGTTGCCTTGGCTGTGGCGAGCTGGCTTTCCGCGTTATTGATATCGAGATCGCTGGCAACGCCGGTGGCCAGACGGTTCTTTGTGATCTGCAGATAGCGCGAATAGGCTTCGATCGTACGGTTCTGAAGATCCAGTTGCACATCGGTACTGCGCAACTGGAAGTAGGTTTGTGCGAGTAGCGCCTGTGCCGACAATTGCGCGGCGGCGAGATCACCGGCGCTGGCAGCATAGCTTGCATTGGCGGATTCGCTGGCTCGACGGAGTTCGCCCCAGAGATCGACTTCCCAACTTGTGCTGGCACTTAAGGTGACCGTATTGTTTGGTGCTGCCGCGCCCTGGCTTTGCGTGCCGTTATTGTTGCTGACGATTGCATTGGCCGCACGTGTTGCACCGAAGTTGCCGGTGACTTTCGGAAAGTAAGCCGCGTTAGCGGTATCGACCGTGGCGCGGGCGACACGGTATTGCGCAGCCGCGATGAGAATGTTCTGGTTGTTGATGTTGACCTGCGCTTCGAGCGTATCGAGCGTGTCGTCCTTGAAAACCTTCCACCATTCAGTCGGCACTGCCGGTTCGACATTGCCGACCTGAATCCACTGGCCTTCGGTTTCCTTGAAGTTCTGCGGTGTATTGATCGCGGGACGAACGTAGTCGGGGCCGACGGCGCAACCGGTGACGGCCAGAAGCGCCAGCAGAACGAGAGGGGATGAGAGTGTGCGTTGCACGTTCTTTCCTTTATGAAACTTGCAGCGGCTCAACCTGATGGGGCCGCTTGACGAGTCGGTTGCGCAAATTGTCCAGCATCACATAGACGACCGGTGTGGTGTACAGCGTGAGCAACTGGCTGACGATGAGTCCGCCAACAATGGAAATGCCCAGTGGCTGGCGCAGTTCGGCGCCGTCACCCGTACCCAGTGCGAGTGGAATTGCGCCGCAGATGGCGGCGACGGTGGTCATCATGATCGGGCGGAAACGCAGGTCGCAGGCGCGATAGATCGCCGTTGCCGCTGAGCGGCCAAACTGGCGCTGCTGCACGATGGCGACGTCCACCATCATGATCGCGTTCTTCTTGACGATGCCGATGAGCAGGATGACGCCGATCAGCGCGATGATCGTGAAGTCGGTTTTGAATGTCATCAGTCCGAGCAGCGCACCAATGCCTGCAGACGGCAATGTGGAGAGGATGGTCAAGGGATGCAGCAGGCTTTCATACAGCATGCCGAGCACGATATAGATGGTCAGAATCGCGGCAAGAATCAGGAAGGGTTGACTCTTGTTCGTCGCATCAAAAGCCTTGGCGGTTCCGGCAAAGGCACCCTGAACACTGGTCGGCACGCCGATCTCTGCAATCGTCTGATTGATGGCTGTCGCCGCCTGACCCAGTGAAACGCCCGGCGGCAGATTGAAGCTGAAGGTGCTGGCCGGGAAGCCGCTCTGGTGATTCACCGCCAGCGGTGTTGCGCTGGTCTTGACGGTGGCGAATGCCGACAACGGTACTTGTGCCTTGCTGCCGGTGGAGATGTAGAAGTTCTTCAGCGTCTCCGGGCTCTCCAGCCATTTCGGCGCCAGCTCCATGACCACGCGATACTGATTCATCGGATTGTAGATGACCGCGACCTGACGTTGGCTGAAGGCGTTGGACAGCGCCGTATCGATCGTCTGCATATTGAGGCCGAGCTGGGCCGCCTTGTCGCGATCGATGCTGATATACGTCTCTGCTGCCTTGTCCTGCGTGTCGGTGTTGACGTCCACTAGTTGCGGCAGCTTGGCGAAGGCGTTCTTGATCTTCGGTTCCCATGCACGAAGTGTTTCCAGATCATCTGCCTGCAGCGTGTACTGGTATTCAGCATTGCTTTGTCGTCCACCAACACGTACGTCCTGCGCGGCGACAAGGAAGGCTGTTGCACCCGGCTCATGCGCAAGCTTCGGACGCAGGCGATTGATGACGTCGCTGGCGCTGGTCGTGCGCTGCCCCGGCCCCTTGCCGATGGGCTTGAGCGTCACGAACATCATGCTCTGGCGTGCGCCGCTGGTGAAGCCGATGACATTCTGGGTAGCCGGATCACTTTGAATCATCTTCATGAAGCTCAGCAGTTTTTCACGCGCAGAATCGAACGAAATGCTTTGATCGGTCTGGATCATCACGATGAGCCGACCACTGTCCTGCTCAGGAAAAAGACCCTTCGGAATCGCGATGTAGAGGTGGATGTTGAGTGCGATGGTTGCGAGCAATACGATCAGCATCAATGGCCGGTGTCGAAGTGCCCATGCAAGCGAGCGCCGATAGCTGCGCAACATGCGCGTCTGCAGGCGACGGGTTGCGGCGGCGAATTTCTTGCGGCGTTTGTGCTCGGGCTGCTCGGGTGTTCCTGCGGTTTCGCTGCCTTTTGGCGGCTTTGCCTTCAGCATCCAGGCACACATTGCCGGCGTCGTGGTCAGCGACACGATCATGGAAATGAAGATGGCGGCGGCCAGCGTCACGGCGAACTCCCGGAACAACCGTCCGACGATGCCGCCCATGCCGAGCAACGGAATGAAGACGGCAATCAGCGAGAGCGTGATCGACACGATGGTGAAACTGATTTCACGCGAACCGTCGAGTGCCGCCTGCATTGGCGTTTTTCCCATCTCGATGTGACGCGTGATGTTCTCCAGCACCACGATGGCGTCGTCGACGACAAAGCCAGTTGCAACAGTGAGTGCCATGAGCGACAGGTTGTTCAGGCTGAATCCGAACAGGTACATGGCGCCGAATGTACCGATCAGCGATACCGGCACCACAACGCTGGGAATCAGCGTGGCACGCACGCGGCGCAGGAACATGAATACAACCATTACCACCAGCGCGATGGAAATCATCAGCGTGCGCTCGACTTCATGCAGTGAACCGCGAATCGTCGGCGTGCGATCCATGACGACATCGAGATTGACGGCCTCCGGAATCGATGCACGCAGAAAGGGCAGCAGTTCGTTGACGCGTGCAACGGTCTCGATGATGTTCGCGCCCGGCTGCGTGTTGAGGATAAGCAGAATGGCTGCCTTGCCATTGGAGACGCCGTAGTTGCGCACGTCCTCGACCGAGTCCTGTACATCGGCGATGTCACCGAGACGAACGCCGGCATTGTTCTGGTAGCGGACAATCACATTTGAGAACTGGTCCGCCGTCTTGTATTGGTCGTTGGCACCGAGTTGCCATTGCCTTTCGTCCGACTCCAGTGTACCGAGCGGACGTCGTGCGCTGGCGGCATTGACGGCGGTTTGCACGTCGGATAGCGCAATGCCGCTGGCAGCGAGGCGATTCGGATCGAGATCGACGCGCACGGCCGGCAGTGCGCCGCCGCCGATGGTGACCTGACCGATGCCGTCGATCTGCGAAATGCGCTGCGCGAGAATGGTCGACGCCGCATCGTACATCTGGCCGCGCGTCATGGTGGCTGATGTAAGCGCAATGATCATCACCGGAGAATCGGCAGGATTGACCTTGCGATAGGTCGGCATCGAAGGCATGCCCGACGGCAAAAGCGGTCGTGCAGCGTTGATTGCTGCCTGCACATCCCGCGCGGCGCCGTTGATGTCCCGACTCAATTCAAACTGGATCGTGACGCGCGTGTTGCCTTGTGAGCTGGAGCTGGTGAGTTCGGTGATGCCGGAAATCTGGCCTAGCACGCGCTCCAGCGGCGTTGCAACAGTTGCCGCCATGGTTTCCGGACTGGCGCCGGGCAACGTGGCCGTCACCGAGATGGTCGGAAAATCGACTTGCGGCAAGGGCGCCACGGGCAATGCAAAGAATGCAATTGCGCCAGCCAGCGTCAAGCCGATCGTTACCAGCGTGGTGGCGATCGGGCGCGAGATGAAGGGAAGAGACAGGTTCATTGCCCTTCCTCATCTCTGTCCCCGCTCCTCCCGGGAGCGCGAGAAAAGGTCGCTAGCGACCTTCCTTGTCTTGGAGGCACCATGTGAAGACTCATGCGCTTTCTTCTTCACTTTCTTTTGCGCTGCCGAAGCGTTCGCGCAGGCGGATAGCAAGGCGATCGAAGGTGAGATAGATCACCGGCGTTGTGAAGAGCGTCAATACCTGACTGATGAGCAGGCCGCCGACCATGGTGATGCCAAGGGGCTGGCGCAGTTCGGCACCGGTGCCGGTGCCGAGCATCAAAGGCAAGGCGCCGAGCAGCGCAGCCATGGTCGTCATCAGAATGGGGCGGAAGCGCAACAGGCAGGCCTGATAGATTGCATCGCGCGGCGACATGCCTTGATTGCGTTCAGCGTCGAGGGCGAAGTCGATCATCATGATCGCGTTCTTCTTGACGATGCCGATCAGCAGAATGATGCCGATGATCCCGATGATGTCGAGGTCGTTGCGGCTGACGAGCAAGGCGAGCAGCGCGCCAACGCCAGCCGACGGCAGCGTCGAGAGAATCGTGACCGGATGCACGACGCTTTCGTACAGGACGCCGAGCACGATGTACATCGTCACGATGGCGGCAAGAATCAGCATGAGTGTGGAGGACAAGGACCCCTGGAAGGCAAGCGCCGCACCTTGAAAATGCGTTTCAATCGATGGCGGCATCTTGAGGTTTTGTTCAACTTCACGGATGGCATCGACTGCTTCCCCCAGCGATGCACCCTTGGCGAGGTTGAAGGAGACCGTCGTCGCGGGGAACTGACCGACGTGATTGACGACCAGTGGCGTATTGCGTTCGACGATGTGCGCGACGGCCGTCAGCGGAACCTGTTGCGAGTTGGTCGTGGTACTGACACCGTTGACCACATTGGTTACGCCGCTGGTCGGCACGTAGAGGCCGTCCAGTGCCCTGAGGCCAAGGTCAGGTCGCTGCTTGCCTTCGAGCACGACGCGATACTGGTTCGATTGCGTGAAGATCGTTGACACCAGACGCTGACCGAAAGCATCGTAGAGCACGTTGTCGATACTGGCGACACTCACGTTGAGTCGGCCGGCCGCTTCGCGATCAATTTCCACATACGCTTGCAGTCCGTTGTTCTGCAAGTCGCTGGTGACGTCGGCAAGCTCGGGGCGCGCGCGCAGTTTGTCGACGAGTTGCGGCACCCATTCGTCGAGTGTATCGGTGTCAGCGGATTCGAGCATGAACTGGTATTGCGTACGGGATACGCGATCTTCCACCGTCAAATCCTGTACCGGCTGCATGTACAGCGAGATGCCGGGTATGTTGGCGACACGCTGGTTGATGCGGCGAATGATTTCACTGGCGCGCGCATCACGTTGTTCGAGCGGCTTCAGCGTAATCTGCATGCGGCCGGCATTGAGCGTGGTGTTGTCGCCATCGACGCCAATGAATGAAGCCACGTTGTCGACGGCCGGGTCTTTCAGGATTTCCTCGGCCAGCGCTTGCTGGCGCTCACTCATGGCAGCAAACGAAATGGCTTGCGATGCTTCGGTGACGCCCTGGATCACACCAGTGTCCTGCACCGGGAAAAATCCCTTGGGTACGAAGATGTAGAGCAAACCGGTCAGCAGCAGTGTGCCGAATGCGACGAGCAATGTGGCGCGTTGGCGATTGAGCACCCAGTTCAGCATTTCACCGTACTTGGCGATCGTTTGATCGAACAGTTTTCCGATGCGTTGCGAGAAGGCGCTCTGCTTTTCGATCGGTTCATGCTTGAGCAGGCGTGCGCAGAGCATCGGCGTGAGCGTCAGCGAGACGAAGGCGGAAATGATGATCGAGACGGCCAGCGTGATGGCGAACTCATGGAAGAGGCGGCCGACCACGTCGCTCATGAAGAGCAAGGGAATCAAGACAGCAATCAGGGAAAACGTCAGCGACACGATGGTGAAGCCGATCTGCTTTGAACCTTTGAGGGCTGCGGGCAGTGGTTCTTCGCCTTCCTCGACGTAGCGCGCGATGTTTTCGATCATCACGATGGCATCGTCGACGACGAAACCGGTCGAGATGGTCAGTGCCATCAACGTGAGGTTGTTGATCGAAAAACCGGCCAGATACATCACGCCGAACGTGCCGACCAGCGACAGCGGTACGGCAATACCGGGAATGAAAGTGGCCGGCAGATTGCGCAAGAACACGAAGATGACCATGACGACGAGCGCGATGGCGAGGAGCAACTCAAACTGCACGTCGTTGACTGAAGCGCGAATGGTTGTGGTGCGGTCGGTCAGCACCGTCACGTCAATGGAACCGGGCAGGTTGGCTTGCAATTTGGGCAGAAGCTGCTTCACCTGATCGGCCACTTCGATCACGTTTGCACCAGGCTGGCGCCGCACGTTAAGAATGACGGCCGGTGTCGTGTTCGTCCAGGCGGCGAGACGCACGTTCTCCGCATCTTCCACCACGTCGGCAACATCCTTCAGACGGATTGCCGCACCGTTCTGATAGGCGATGATCATGTCCGCATAATCCTGCGGCGACTGAAGCTGATCGTTGGCGTCGATGGTCGAGGAGCGCATCGGACCGTCGAAACTGCCCTTGGCAAGATTCACATTGTTGTTGCCGATGGCGGTACGTATATCTTCAAGCGACAAACCCATGCTGGCCAGCGCCTGTGGATTGGCCTGTACCCGCACAGCAGGGCGGCGACCGCCAGCGATGCTGACGAGACCGACGCCAGGGACTTGCGATATTTTTTGCGCGACACGTGTTTCAACCAGATCCTGCACGCGCGTCACGGCCAGCGTCGGCGAGGTCACGGCAATCGTGAGAATTGGCGCGTCGGCAGGATTGACCTTGCTGTATACCGGCGGCATGGGCATGTCGCTCGGCAACAGATTACTCGCTGCATTGATGGCCGCTTGCACTTGTTGCTCGGCAACGTCCAGCGTCAGATCAAGCGAGAAGCGCAGCGTGATCACCGATGCACCGCCGGAGCTGGCCGAGGACATTTGCACGAGGCCCGGCATCTGCCCGAACTGGCGCTCGAGCGGCGCCGTGATCGACGATGCAATGACGTCGGGGCTGGCACCCGGATACAGCGCCGTGACCTGCATGGTCGGATAGTCGACCTCGGGTAGTGCGGCAATAGGTAGCAGGCGATAGGCCAGCAAGCCGGCAAGCAGGATGGCGATCATCAGCAACGACGTTGCGATGGGACGCAGGATGAAGATGCGGGACGGATTCATTGTGCGTGGTGACGTGTGGCGTGCGGCTTAGTTTGCGTTCGGCTGCGCGCGCTGCGTACCGTTTGTGCTTTGTCCGTCAGCTTGTTCCTTGTTCTCACCGTTGGCTTCGCGCTGTTTGCGACGCTCCTTCCAGTCGTTGTGATTCTGCGCATCCTGGCTGCTTTGCGCGGCACTGGGGTCGGTAGTGTTCGGGTTGTTTGCAGTGCTGCCCGGACCGCTGTTTTGTCCGCTGGCCGGATTGCCGCTTTGGCCCCCACCTTGAGCGCTGCCTTGCGCACCGCTTTGTCCGCCATTTTGTCCGTGGCGCCCGCGCTTCGGAACGCCATCCGAACTCGTTGCCTTGTCGCGCTGGGCTGCCGTGACGACATTGACCGGTGCGCCATCGCGCAGCTTGTCGGCACCATCGGTAACGACTTGCGCACCCGCCTGGATATCGCCTTCGATGGTGATCAAATCACCGGCGACCGGGCCGGTTTTCACTGGCACTGCCGTGACCTTGTTGTCGGTGTTGATGACATAGACGAATGTACCCTTGGCACCACGCAACACGGCCGAACCCGGTACGACCTTGGCGTTGGTTGCCGTGCCTGCCGAGAGTTTGATATTGACGAACTGGTTCGGGAACAATGAGTTGTCATCGTTCTTGAACAATGCCTTGAGCTTGAGTGTTCCAGTGGTCGTATCGATCTGGTTGTCGGCGGTCAACAGCGTACCTTCGGCCAACTTACGCTTGAAATCACGATCCCACACTTCAACCGCAGTCGGCGTCTTCGAGGCGAGTGCTTGTGTCACCGTGGGCAGATTGACTTCCGGCACCGAGAACACTGCGGTGATTGGCTGCACCTGCGCGAGGATGACGATATTGGTACTGGTTGCGGTGACCTGGTTGCCTGGATCCACCTGGCGCAAGCCGACTCGGCCGGCTACCGGTGCGGTGATGCGTGCGTAATCCAGTTGCAGCTTGGCATTCGCCACCGCACCGCGATCGACGGCCACGGTGCCCTGGTATTGACGTACCAAGGATTCCTGTGTGTCGAACTGCTGCCTGGAAACGGAGTCCTGGGCGAGGAGGGTGCGATAGCGCTCAAGATCGACCTGAGCGTTTTTCAGCAGGGCAACGTCACGCTCATATTGTCCCTGGGCTTGCAACAATGCCGCTTGCAGCGGGCGTGGATCGATCTCCGCCAGAACCTGTCCGGCACTGACTAGCTGGCCCTCGGTAAAATTCACCTTCATCAGTTCACCCGCCACGCGCGACTGTACCGTGACGAGATTGCGCGGGATCATGGTACCGATGGCATTGATCCAGATCGGTACATCCTGCAGCTTGACCGGGCTGGCTGCGACCGGTTGCGGCATTCCGCCCATGCCACCGAAGCGACCGCCAGCGCCCCCTTTCGCAGAATCTGACGTGCCACGCTCGATGATGAAATAGCCGCCAGCGCCGATGACGGCGAGGATGACGATCGCGATGAGGGTTGTGCGCCAGTTGATTTTTGCGATGAATTGGCTGGGTTTCATGTTGTCTGCTCGATGAAGGGAAGATGCAGACTGACTTTCAGTCCGCTGTCGTTGTTGTGCAGGGTGCGGTTTTTCAATTCGATGCTGCCCCCATGGGCGACGATGGCCTTTTTGGCAATGGCAAGGCCGAGGCCAATGCCGCCTTGCGGGTTGCGATGGTCGTCAACGCGGAAGAAGGGCTCGAATACCTTGTCGAGCATTTCGTCGGGAATACCAGGGCCGGTGTCGGTTACAGCGACCGTGTAGCCGAGTGCATCGCTGTCGAGGCTGAGTTCGACTTCGCTGCCGGCAGGTGAATGCCGCAGGGCATTGCGCAACACGTTTTCAACGGCACTCGCGATGAGTGCCGCATCGCCAACATAGGGAGCAACGGCCGGCAGGTTCGCGATGATGACGCACTGCTTGGCGTCGGCTTCGAGGCGTGCATCATCGGCCACATCGGCCACGATCTGCTCGAGGCGCAAAGCCTCGTGCCGCGCGACATACAGTCCGGCATCAAGCCGCGAGAAATCGATGATGCGGCCGATCAATTCGTTGAGTCGATCCATTTCGGCGTCAATACGCGCAAGCTCGTTTTCTGCCTGATCGCCGACGCGCTGACGCGCGAGTCCCACTGCAACCTGCACGCGCGCCAGTGGCGAACGCAGCTCGTGCGATACGTCACGGAGCAGGCCACGCTGCGCGGCGATCAATGCATCGATGCGTTCGGCCATGTTGTCGAGTGATTGCGCGAGATCGACGATTTCATCCTTGCGGCGTCCAAGCGTCGGGGCTACACGGCGCGAAAAATCGCCACTGCCATATGCGCCGGCCGCTTCGCGCAAGCGCCGCAACGGCAGTGTGAGATAGGCCGCAAGAACAAGGCAAATGGCCGCGCTGATCAATGTGGCGAGCACCAATTGTGTGGCGACGACGCGCGGACGGGAAATCAGGCGCGACAAGGTCGCACCCTGAAAATCAGGAATCAGCCAGTATTGCTGGCCGTCGGGCAGTACGACCGGCGGGCGATGTATCGGTCTTCCGTTGTTCCGGTCTTCGTTGAAATTCTTGAGTGCACCGGCAAGGCGCGACAGTGCACGTTCGGACGGCTCTCGTCCAAGCAGGTCATTTTCCTGCGTATCCAGCACGAGCACAGGCACCAGTTCGGTATCGTCCCAATGTTTCGCCCATGCCTTCAGTGTGTCGACACCGGCATCGGCAGCAGTTTGCGCGACATTGAAGACCGGGTCGTTGCGGTCGCGCGGGCTGGCGCCGTCGTAGCGATCGCGCGTGGCATCCAGATACGCTGATGCGGCGTAGAGCACGCCGACGGCGAAGAGAATCAGGGCAATCCAGAAGGAGATGAAAAGCTTCCAGAACAGACGCTGTCGGAACATGGCTTATCCCGCCACCAGTTGATAACCGCTGCCGCGGACGGTGAGAATCCGCTCGCCGCCAGAAGGCAAGGCGCCCAGCTTGTGGCGCAGATTGCTGATGTGCATGTCCAGCGCGCGGTCGTAGCGGCCAAGCTCGCGGCCGAGTGCTTCGCGTGACAACTGATCCTTGCTGACGACTTGTCCGGTGGCGCGCAACAGTACATCGACAACACTGAACTCCGTACTTGTCAGCGTTACCAGTTCGCCGTCGCGCAGCAGCGTACGGTTGTGTCGATTGAGCGCCAGATCGCCAACGGTAAGGTGAGCCTGTTCCTGGGCCGTTGTATTGGCGGGTTCCGCGCGACGCAGCACGGCGCGAATGCGGGCGACAAGCACTTGCGGATTGCAGGGTTTTGCCAGGTAATCGTCCGCACCGAGCTCGAGGCCGGTGATGCTGTCGTTGTCGTCGCCGCGTGCGGTCAGCATCAACACTGGCGTGAGCTGGCGCTTGCGTAGCTGGCGCAATACCTCAAAGCCGTTCTTGCCCGGCATCATGACGTCGAGGATCAGCAGATCGAAAGCCTCGGCCGTGGCCACGGCCAGGGCCGTGTCGCCATCGTTGGCGACCTGCACGTCAAAGCCTTCCGCGCCCAAATAGCTTTGCAACAGGGCGCATAGATCGGCATCGTCATCGGCGATGAGCAGTTTGGGCACGGAGATTCGTCAGGCAGAAATGCGAGAACTGGATGTTGCCAGCAGGTCAGGACTGGGGCCAAGCCTTTTACGGAAATTTACAGCACACTGACAACCTGGTCAGTGTTGCGCTGGTGATGGCGCAAATGGCAGGTCGCTTTCGCTGGGTAAATTTCCGTCAATTTACATTTTCGAGACGTTTTTCGGATGCGGAGTGACTTACGCTGCAGTTGTCATTTACCCCGAAAGGACAACGACATGAAATTCGAAACCTCTTTGCTGCGTCGTGGCGTGGCTGCAGCCGGCTTGTTGGCCGGCCTGATGTTGGGCACTGGTGCTGCGCTGGCCCAAGTGACACCTCCCGTGCCCACCACACAGACCCCCGCCGCCGGCGCACCGAATGCCGGCCCTGGTGGTTTTGCCGAGCGTTGCAAGGCCGACCCGCAAAAGTGTGCCGAATTCAAGCAGCGCATGGAGGAACGAAAGGCCGCTTGCGCGCAAGGTCCGGATGCCTGCAAGGCTTGGGAAAAGCAGGAACACGCCAAGATGAAAGCCTGGTGCAGCGCCAGCCCGGAGAATGGGCAAACATGTGCAGAAATGAAGCAAAAGCGTGAAGAGCACCGCGCCGCCTGCAAGGCCGACCCGAATGCGCCGCATTGCCATCACAAGATGCCACCGGCTGACGGCACCCCGGTTCCGCCGCCGACTGCGCCAAACGCATCGGTGCAATAACTGCGATCAGGTAGTGCAGCAAAACGGGAAGCTTCGGCTTCCCGTTTTTTATGTCGAATTAAGCCTCATGCCGCAACCCTACCCAGATGGCGCGGCAGTGTCGTGGATTACATGCCATACAGCGGCGTTTGAGGCGGGACGTGAGATTACCTATGCCGTGGTTGAGCGAGGTTCGTCGGCAGATGTCTTGCGTGGAATGTTGCGTCAGCCAAAGTGATGGAGAAGGTCGGACTGATTGAGGAGGGCCGGCTTGTCAAACAAGAGTTGCACGATGGTGTGTTCGTCGACCAATGGCTTTTTGGTATTGTGTTTCCTGAACGATGCAACCAGTCTCGGCCCTCGGTTCAAACGTGATGTTTTGTCGGGGAATCGGCGCTGGTATTTAGACTAGGAACGCTCTACATGAAGCCTTTTCGTTGCTTGTGTGTTTTGTCTACACTGCTCATTGGGAACATCGCCGTTGCGGTAGCGGAGGCTGGGCCAGAAATCCAAACCCAAACGCTGTGCGGATGGTTCGAGAATCCGACGCCCGGCAATGCATGGCTTCGAGACCGAAAAGCCGAATGGGTGGTTGGCATTCAAGGTGCCCATCAAGCTGAAGGTGAGTGGCCTGAATTCCGTGATTCACAATGGATCAAGACAAACAGCAGTCATGGCTATGGTTGTGCATGCATTACCGGTGTCGTAAATCCCGAAACGCATGAGGTCATCAGCATTACTTCCGCGCGTGCGCAGTCGTTGGGTGTCTGCAGAAAAGACCGCGCGCTCAAGAAGCCGGCTGCTTGATCTTCACGTGATTGGAGTGCTGTGTGATGTCTATCAAATCCGTCGGTGGCGTTGCCGTTCTACCCAAGCATCGTCTCAGTTGCCATTGTGGTGCTGTGGTTCTTGAGCTTGATTTGCCGGATGGCATTGTTGATCCTCTTCGCTGCAACTGCTCCATCTGTCGCCGGAAAGGTGCCGTCATCGCATCCGTGCCAGATACCGGTATTCGCATCATCCAGGGTGAGGAAAGCCTGCGCCTCTATCAGTTCAACACTCGGATTGCCAAGCATTACTTTTGTGGCCAATGCGGTATCTATACGCATCACCAGCGTCGATCGCGGCCCGACGTTTATGGCTACAACGTCGGTTGCCTGGAGGGCATCGATCCGTTCCTGATCGAGAATGTGCGAGTCAACGATGGCGTTAATCATCCAGCCGATCGGTAGCCATACATGCCGCACAACATGAGCGTCTCTACAGGGCAGTTTCCATGTTCGGGCACATGGATGCTTATCCGATTGATATCTTGAGCCGTGCCGCGCGTTGCGCCAGTCTTTGCACGAGTACCGCGAGTAGCGCAAGGATGACACCAGTGGCGCAGACGCCGTGCCACTGCCACAAGCTCCAGGCCCATGAACCCAACGCCGAACCGAGTGCGCCACCAGCGAAGCGAATGCTCATGTAGAGCGTGTTGGCGCGGCTCATCGTGGCTGGGCTGAGGCCGATGTTGCGCGTCATGTTGGAGACGTGGCCGCATTGTGCGGCGAAGTCGAGCAGGATGACGCCTGCGATCAGCGCGGTCATGGTTTCGCCGCCGAAACCGAACACAAGGTAGGCCAGCACAAAGACGAAGCAACTGACCATTACTGCGAAACTTGGATCGCGCTTGTCGGTGAATTTTCCGGCATACGGTGCGACCGACGCACCGACTACGCCAACCAGACCGAAAGTACCCGCGACATCGCTGCCGTAATGCTGGGGCATGGCGGCGAGATGGAAGGACAGCGTCGTCCAGAAACCGCTGAAGGCAGCGAACTGCAAGGCGCCGATGGCCGAGGTTTCACGGATCACCGGTTCGGTGCGATAGAGCGTCCACAGCGATTTCATCAGCTCGCCATAGCTGCCCTTGAAGCCGGGTTCGTCGCGCGGCAGCATGCGCGAAAGCACGACGATGAGGCCAATCATGATGGCTGCGCCCATCCAGTAAACCGCTTGCCAGCCGAAGTGCGCGCCGATGAAACCGGATACCGTGCGCGAGAGGAGAATGCCGCAGAGCAGGCCGAACATGACGGTACCGACCGCCTTGCCGCGTTCGTCCGGGCCAGCGAGGTGGGCGGCAAACGGCGTGAGCAGTTGCGGCGTGACACTGACCAGCGCGACGATGAGGCTTGCTGCCACCAACCATGGCAGCGTGGGCGACAAGGCCATGGCAACCAGTGCAATCGACGCCAGGCCGAGCATCAGACAGATCAGGTGACGTCGCTCGATCTTATCGCCGAGCGGGACAAAGAGAAAAAGGCCGATCGCATAACCGGCTTGCGCGGCGACCGCCACGGTGCCGGCGGCCTTTTGCGACACACCGAAATATGTGGCAAAGCTGGCGAGCAGCGGCTGGCTGTAATAATTGTTGGCGACGACAAGACCTGCGGCTGCGGCCATGGTCCAAAGCACGGATTTTTTCATCGGTGGTTCTTCATTCCCTCTTGTGTTCAATCGGCGCGACCGTCACGCACCATCTGAATTTCAAATGCTTCGGCATATTTTTCGATGCAACCGAGCGACTGTGCCGTCGCACGATTGACGGCGAGTACGCGTTCGTCGAAGCCGTGACCGCGCGTGTTGAGGTTGCGTTGATGCTGCGAGGCGTGAAGACGCAGCAGGCGCGCCTTCCAGTTGGCTGCTTCTTCATCGAATGCCATGACCACATCGTTGCGCATATCGAGCGTCTTGGCATCACGATTGAGCAGGGCGCAGGTCGACAGTGCCTCACGCTCCGCCACCATACGGAACAATGCATAAGTGCGTTGATGCGTGATATTGCTATCGTTGCCATGTGGCATGAAGACGAGATCTGGCGCTTGCGGAGCCAGCCATGCACTGGCTGCGGCGATGGCGGCTTTGTCGACAATCAGGCCTGCATCATCTTCCGGCAGCCGCAGAAATTCGATGTGCTCGGGCAGAAGACCAAACAGCTTTCCGCTTGCGCGTTGTTCGCGCTCGCGCAGTTCACTCCTGGCCATGTCCGTCGTTGTGCCTGCATAACCGTTTTCCACACCACTGGCGCCGGTCGTGAGTACGGCGAGGCGGATGTCGGCACCATGTTCACGCAGATACCAGAGTGTGACGGCAATGGCATCGAAGTCATCAGGATGCGGCGCAAAGACGGCCACGCGAGGTTGGCGCGGTAATGTGATCGTGGTGAAGGGAACAGGACGTTCTGCTGGCGACAGGGCCGCAATCAATGCAAGTTTCATGAACGCATAATAACGCTGTGGCATTTGCTGTCGCGTATTTGCTATCGTGTTGCAACATTACAAAATCGACTGGAACGACGATGAAGAAGACCGCATTGATCGCCCTTGCCGTGCTTGTGGCGTTGGGCCTGGCCGCTGCAGTGGGGCTGCACATGGCCGGAAATATACTCAAGCAGCAGATTGAAACGGCACTTGGCAAGGACAGTCAGGTCGGGGACATTTCGCTCGGTCTCTTCGCGGTGACGATCAGCGATTTACGCATCAAGGCACCTGCAGGTTGGCCTACGGAGGACGCGTTGCACGCGAAACACATTGTCGTCACGCCCGACTGGCGCGCCTTGCTGTCGCGCAGGCTTGCCTTGCACAGTATCGATGTTGATGGCGCGTATATGTCCTTATGGCGAACACCGGACGGCAAGTTACGCTTGTTACCCAGCTTGCTGGAGCAGCCATCGAAACAGAATGCTGCGCTAGCGCCGGATGTGCGTATTGCACAGATCGCGCTTGATGACGCCAGCATCGATTTCTTCGATTCCACTGTGCGTCGTCCGGCGCATCGTATTCATCTCGAGAAGGTACATGCATCGCTCGATGCCCTGCATCTGCCGGCGCTCGATGGCGTCAGTGCCTTCGAATTGTCGGGTCTTGTCAAAGGGGTTCACAGTGACGGCCGCTTCGACTTGCAAGGCAATATCGAACTCGGCAGCAAGGATTCAGACATCGTGACGCAACTGCGTGGCGTTGACCTGATTACGCTACAACCGTATTTGATCAAGGCTGCGGATGCAGGCGTCAGGCAAGGCACGCTGGATCTTGATTTGCGTGCCAAGATACAGAAGCGCCATCTGAATGCGCCTGGTGTGATTACTCTGCATGATCTTGAGTTGGCCGAGAACGGCGGTTTCCTTGGTATGCCGCGCCAAGCGGCTGTGGGGGCGCTCAAGGACGGTAGCAAGGACATTCGCGTCAATTTCACCCTCGATGGCAATCTCGATGACCCCAAGTTTTCACTCAACGAAAACCTGGCCATGCGTTTCGGTGCGGGCTTGGCCGACACGTTGGGTGTGAGCATTGGCAATCTCGGCAAGAGTGTCGGTGGCGCGGCGGCCAGCGTGGGCAATACCCTGAAGGGTTTGTTCAGTCACCACTAGGCGAGCAAGTGCCAATGTGCGCGGGAGTCAACACTCCGCGCCGCTGGTGCGCGTAAAGCCGCTCTCGGCGCCAGGCGGGTTGATGCAAAGCGTCATGGTCAGTTGCTTTTGCGTGGCCCGGATATCGGGAGGGAAGGCGGCGAACGGTATGGCGCGCTCAACGACAGAGCGCACATAGTCGATCTCGGTTTGCTGATCGGCAACGTAGAGAATCTTGTAGTTCTTCAGAGAGCCGTCCGGATTGATGACGATTTGTACGGCAGCAACGTGTCGTCCGGGCGGTCGATCCGGATGCGGCACAAAGCGCGCGCTGCTGTTGAGCTTCTTGATGAAGGCATCGAAATACATGCTCAAGCTGAACGGGTCCGGCGTCTTGCCTTTGCCATCCTGCGACGTCGAGATGGCATCGTCGCCCTGATCCAGTTCCGTACTGCCCATGCCGCTGGCCATGGCCAATGCACGGCGAGCAAGCTCAGCGCCACTCGGTGTTGGCACCTGTTTGTCGCGCGGAATCTGCCAGCTGCCATTGCGGCCGGCGATGATTTTTTGCCTGGGGGTAGTCTTGCTCGGTCGATGCGGCTGAACCGGCTTGGTTTCGGTCTGCGGCGTGACTCTCGTTTGGGCACGTTGCGCCAATGTGGCCTGGATGGGCGAATGCACGATGAAGCGTGAATCCGATCCGCCACCCTGAAGTTTTTCACGCAGCCCCGGCCAGAAGAGCACGAGCGCATGCAGCATCAGCGAGACAACGAGCGCGATGCGAAAGGTTTTGCGTGTGCTGGCGGCCTGGCGTTCCGGTGCCGTCAGGTAATGGATGAGGGAAAGCAAGACCGCGTGAATGAAATG
>DATJJR010000093.1:0-24705 GCA_035492055.1 Rhodocyclaceae bacterium
GCCTGATGGTGCGCATTCACGCCGCGCAGATTGTCGATATGCAATGTGACAGCCGCATGGTTGACGAGGCCCTGGAAGAACTCATACACAAGTTCAGCCTCCAGCTCGCCAATTTCCGAGCGCGTGAACGGCACATGAAACTCAAGGCCCGGGCGACCGGACAGATCGATCACGACACGTGACAACGCTTCATCGAGCGGTACATAGGCATGGCCGTAACGACGCAGGCCTTTCTTGTCGCCCCAAGCCTTGGCCAATGCCTGGCCGATGCTGATGCCAATGTCCTCGACCGTGTGGTGTCCATCGATATGCAAATCTCCCGCGGCTTGCACGTCGAGGTCGATCAAGCCGTGGCGGGCAATTTGATCAAGCATGTGATCGAGAAAGCCGATGCCGGTATGAAGTTTCGAAACACCCGTGCCGTCAAGATTCAGACGAACCGTAATCTGTGTTTCAAGGGTATTGCGCGTAATTTCTGCGTGCCTCATACGAGAATGCGGGCGGGAAAGAAGGAAGAAGCGGAATGCCCGCATGATACCATTTTGCCTTGCCAAAACTGAGAAAGCGGCCGATTCAGCCGCCCACGCCGCATCAAATGAGCCGCTTCTGGAGCCCCATCGTTCATTCGCTGACCCCATACGTGCCTGGGGAGCAGCCCAAGCTTGCCAATCTGATCAAGCTCAACACCAACGAAAATCCTTATGGTCCGTCGCCTCGCGTACTTGAGGCACTCTCCGCCACTGTCGGAAACGGCCTACGGCTCTACTCCGATCCGCGCGCGGAAAAACTCAAGGCCGCCATCGCCACGCTGCATGGCGTTGCCGTCAATCAGGTGTTCGTCGGCAACGGTTCCGATGAAGTGCTGGCGCATGCCTTTCATGGCTTGCTGAAGCACGACAAGCCGCTGCTTTTCCCAGACATCACCTACAGTTTCTATCCGGTCTATGCCGGACTGTACGAAATCGATTACCGCACTGTGCCGCTGGGTGAGGATTTCCACATTCGCGTGGAAGACTACACGCAACAGAACGGGGGAATCATCTTTCCGAATCCGAACGCGCCGACGGGTCTTGCTTTGTCGTGCGGCGACATCGAAGCGATCATCAAACACAATCCCGACTCCGTCGTCGTCATCGACGAAGCGTATGTCGATTTCGGTGGTGAATCGGCGATTCCACTGGTTGCCAAGTACCCGAATCTGCTCGTCGTACATACCTTCTCGAAGTCGCGTTCACTGGCCGGCCTGCGCGTCGGCTTCGCGATCGGGCATCCCGACCTCATCGAAGCGCTGGAACGCATCAAGGACAGCTTTAATTCCTATCCGCTCGACACACTCGCCATTGCCGGCGCTACCGCCGCCATCGAGGATGTCGACTACTTCGATACAACGCGCAAGGCCGTCATCGCCAGCCGTGCAAAACTCAGCGCAGACATGGCAGCACTCGGTTTCGAGGTATTACCATCCAGCACAAACTTCATCTTCGTGCGCCACCCGCAACGCGACGCCGCCACACTGGCTGCAGCGCTGCGGGAGCGCAGCATCATCGTGCGCCACTTCAAGGCCGCGCGCATCGATCAATTCCTGCGCATTACCATCGGCACGGACGAAGAATGCCACCTGCTGGTCGCTGCATTGAAGGAAATCCTGGCCTAGCCAGGTAACACTCCCAGAGACAAAGGGCGCACATGTATCTGCCACACCATTTTGCAGAAACACGCCCTGAAGAATTGCACCGGATCATGACCGAGTACCCGTTGGGCATGCTCGTCGTCAACGGCCCGCACGGACTGGATGCAAATCACCTGCCTTTTCTGTTCGAGCCGACGACAGGTACCCAGGGGCACCTGATCGCTCATGTGGCACGTGCGAATCCACTCTGG
This sequence comes from Rhodocyclaceae bacterium, assembly GCA_035492055.1. Classification (GTDB taxonomy): domain Bacteria; phylum Pseudomonadota; class Gammaproteobacteria; order Burkholderiales; family Rhodocyclaceae. Next base: position 1,882 of record DATJJR010000093.1, read on the forward strand.
ACTGACATCAAAACAGGGGACGACGTGCTTGTCGTCTTCCGTGGCGCGGAAGCTTATATCTCGCCGAACTGGTATCCCAGCAAACACGAAGCGCATCGACAAGTCCCGACCTGGAATTACCAAGTTGTGCATGTCCACGGCAAGATCGTGATCCATGACGATGAGCGGTTCGTGCGTAGCGTGGTCGCCCGCCTGACACGGCTACACGAAGCCGATGCCAATCCGGAAGCGCCGTGGCGCATGGGCGATGCGCCCGATGATTTCATTACCGAACGTTTGGCTGCCATCGTCGGCATCGAGATCGAGATCACGCGGATCGAAGGCAAATCGAAGCTGAATCAAAATCGTGAGACACGGGATCGACTTGGTGCAATAGAAGCGCTTGAGCAACGCGGCGACACTGAACTGTCGAGCGCCATGCGCAGCACGCTGAAATAAAAACGCCCTTCACACGGAAGGGCGTTTTTACGACCGGCACTTAAACGCTTATTCGTTTCGAAGCTCAGCTGCACGCGCGTGGGCGAACAAGCCCTCCCCATGCGCCAACGTCGAAGCGATTTGTCCGAGTAGCGCAGATCCTTCGGCCGAGACTTCAATCAGGCTGCTGCGCTTCTGGAAATCATAAACGCCCAGCGGGCTGGAAAAGCGTGCGCTACGCGACGTCGGCAACACATGGTTGGGGCCGGCACAGTAGTCGCCGATCGATTCTGACGTGTAGCGACCGATGAAGATTGCGCCGGCGTGGCGAATCTTCGGTACCAGTGCGCGGGCATCGGCGACCGACAGCTCCAAGTGTTCCGGTGCAATCTTGTTAGCGATGGCACAAGCCTCGTCCAGGTCCTTGGTCAGGATCAATGCACCACGACCGGTGATCGATGCCGTAATCACATCCTTGCGCGGCATCGTCGGCAGCAGCCTGTCGATGCTGACCGCGACCTTCTCGATGAAAGCCGCATCCGGGCAAAGCAGAATCGATTGCGCAAGCTCGTCGTGCTCGGCCTGTGCGAAAAGGTCCATCGCCACCCAATCCGGATTGGCGGATGCATCGGCGATCACCAACACTTCGGATGGGCCGGCGACCATGTCGATGCCGACGGTGCCAAAAACGCGGCGCTTGGCGCTGGCAACATAGGCATTGCCGGGGCCAACGATCTTGTCGACCTGCGGAATCGTAGCCGTACCGTAGGCCAGCGCAGCCACAGCCTGCGCACCGCCGATGGTAAACACCCGATCCACGCCGACGAGGTGGGCAGCAGCCAGTACGAGTTGGTTCTTTTCACCACCCGGCGTCGGCACGACCATGATGAGTTCGCCCACACCGGCCACCTTGGCCGGCAGCGCATTCATCAGCACGGAACTGGGATACGCCGCCTTGCCGCCGGGGACATACAAGCCGACGCGATCCAGCGGCGTCACCTTCTGGCCGAGCTTGGTGCCGTTCGGCTCTTCGTATTCCCACGATTCAGCTTTCTGGCGCTCGTGATACACACGCACGCGCTCGGCAGCGGCTTCGAGCGCCTTGCGTTGCGCCTCTGGCAAACCATCAAAAGCAGCCTTCAGCTCGAACTTCGGCAATTCAAGCGCGCTCATCGACGCAGCATCAAGACGGTCAAAACGACGCGTGTATTCAAGGACTGCCGCGTCGCCCTGTTTTTTGACGTTGGACAACACTTCGGCGACGGTACGCTCGATGCCTTCATCGGTCTCGCTTTCGAAAGCAAGCAAGGCATCAAGTTGCGCGCCGAAATCGGCAGCACGGGAATCGAATTTGCGGATCATTTATTCTCTCCATTGGCACCGGCAATTGCGCCAGCAAAGGCATCAATCACCGGTTGCAAGGCATCGCGCTTCAGCTTGAGCGCGGCCTGATTGACGATGAGGCGCGAGGAGATCGGCAACATTTCCTCGGCAACTTCAAGATTGTTGGCTTTGAGCGTGCCGCCCGACGACACCAGGTCGACGATGGCATCGGCCAATCCGACCAGCGGCGCCAGCTCCATTGAGCCGTAGAGCTTGATGAGATCAACGTGTACACCCTTGTCGGCGAAATGCTCGCGCGCCATGGTGATGTATTTGGTCGCCACGCGCAGGCGAGCGCCCTTCTTCACGGCAGCTTGATAGTCGAAACCTTTGGGGACAGCCACGCACATGCGGCACTTGGCGATCTCGAGATCCAAGGGCTGATACAGACCTGCGCCACCGTGCTCAATCAGGACGTCCTTGCCGGCAATGCCAAGATCGGCGGCACCGTACTGCACATAGGTCGGCGTATCGGAAGCGCGCACGATGACAACCTTCACGTCGGGACGATTGGTCTCGATGATGAGCTTGCGTGACGACTCTGGATTTTCCTTCGGCACAATGCCTGCTGCAGCAAGTAGCGGCAAGGTTTCTTCGAAGATGCGGCCCTTCGACAGGGCAATGGTGATTCCGCTCACGGCGTTCTGTTTTCCGGCAAAACGTGCATTTTACCGCAGCCGGCATGCCAAGGCCCTGACCTGCTTTGTATGCACGGCAATCACCGAACGATTGCACGTCATCAGCCCAAGGCAATGCGAAGGCCGTAGAATACGCGCCCCAAGCATCGAAGCCTCTCATGAGCACCGTCCGCACCCAATACAGCGTCGAAGAAATCGGTCATGCCATCGGTTATTGGCTTGCCCATGAGCAGGCCGCGCCCTTGAGCATCGGCCCGAATGCACGTGCCCTGGCGGACATCTACGGAATCATGTTGTATCAGCGACGCGCCTACGTCGCCGTGGCGCAACTGACGCCGACACAAGCGGATGCGTTGAACATCGCGCTGCATCAGTTGCCACTACTCTGAGAAAAACACCGCAGACAGATTCGCTGAAATACTGCAGCAAGACATTGCAGCGAACGTAACGATCTTTTCTGGGAAAAGGCAGGGAATTAGCTAACCCGTTTTACCTTTGCACCCAACGCACTCAGCTTCTGCTCCAGCTTTTCGTAACCGCGATCAAGGTGATAGATACGCTCGATCAGCGTTTCGCCTTGCGCCACCAGGCCCGCAATTACAAGACTTGCCGAGGCACGCAGGTCGGTTGCCATGACTGTCGCACCTTGCAGCGGACCATTACCAGTGACGATGGCGGTATTGCCATCGATCTTGATGTCGGCGCCAAGACGGATCAATTCAACCGCATGCATGAAGCGATTTTCGAAAATCGTCTCGCGAATCACCGCCGTGCCTTCGGCCATGGCATTGATCGCCATGAACTGTGCCTGCATGTCGGTTGGAAACGCCGGGTAAGGCGCGGTACGAATGCTCACGGCCTTGAGCTTGGCTGGCGCCTTTAGGCGAATGGCGTCACGCTCAGCCGTGATGTCACACCCTGCATCCATCAGCTTGTCGATCACGACATCGAGGTACGCTGCAGAAGTCTGTGTCAAACGCACTTCACCACCGGTAACGGCCGCGGCACACAAATAGGTACCGGTCTCGATCCGATCCGGCATGATGCGATGCGTCGCACCGTGCAGTTTGGCAACGCCTTGGATACGGATCACATCTGTGCCGGCACCGGAAATACGTGCGCCCATCGCGACAAGACAGTTAGCCAGATCAACGACTTCCGGTTCGCGCGCGGCGTTTTCAATAATGGTTTCGCCATCGGCGAGACAGGCCGCCATCATCAGATTTTCCGTGCCTGTCACGGTCACCATGTCGGTGAAGAGGCGCGAACCTTTCAAGCGCGGCGATTTGGCGTGTACATAGCCATGCTCGACGGCGACTTCCGCACCCATCGCAAGCAAACCTTTGATGTGTTGATCAACCGGGCGCGCGCCAATGGCACAGCCGCCGGGCAGGCTGACCTTGGCCTCACCAAAACGTGCAACCAGCGGACATAGCACAAGAATCGAGGCGCGCATGGTCTTGACCATTTCGTAGGTCGCCACCGGATCGGTAATCGCATCGGCTTGCAAGGTCACACGATCACCGGATTGTGCAACGCTTCTTTCAACCTTGACGCCCATCTGCTCAAGCAGCTTCAGCATCGTGCGGATGTCGTTCAGATCCGGCACGTTGTCGAAAGTGACCGGTTCTGCCGTCAACAGCGCGGTGCACAAGAGCGGCAACGCCGCGTTCTTGGCACCGGACATGGCAACCTCACCGCGCAGGGCAACGCCGCCTTCGATCAGCAGCTTATCCACGCGCCGCCTCCCACTCCTCAGGCGTCAGCGTTTGCATCGACAATGCATGCAGCTCGCCCGAATCGAAACGGGCCTTGAGAATCTGGTTGATACGCTGCTGGCGCTTCACCCGGTTCAGCCCGGCAAATTCGCCACTGACGATGACGGCCTGGAAATGGGCACCATCGCCATCCACATGCAAGTGTTCACACTTGAGCTCGGCGGCAATCCACTCTTCGATACGCTTGGGTTCAAGCATGCTTTATTAACCTCTTAATTTGTAACCGCGCTGCAGCATGTTCAGCGTCAGCGCCGCGAGCAGCACCAGACTGAAACCCGACACTGCCAGACTTTGCCAGGGCGACACATCGGACATACCGAAGAAGCCGTAGCGGAAACCATCGATCATGTAGAAGACCGGATTGAAATGCGAAACACCCTGCCAGAACGACGGCAGTGAATGAATCGAATAGAACACACCGGACAGGAAGGTCAGCGGCATGATCAGGAAGTTCTGAAAAGCGGCCAATTGATCGAATTTGTCGGCCCAGATGCCGGCAACGACACCAAGTGATCCCATGACAGCACCGCCGATCAGGGCAAAGACCAGAATCCAGAGTGGGTGCACGAAGCTCGGCGCGACGAAAAAGAACGTCACTGCGAGCACGCCAACACCGACGGCAGCACCGCGCACGACTGATGCCAGCATGTAGGCTGCATAGAATTCACGATAGGAAATCGGCGGCAGCAGCACGAAAATAATGTTGCCTGTGACCTTCGATTGAATCAGCGACGAGGACGAGTTGGCGAAGGCGTTCTGCAATACCGACATCATCACCAATCCGGGCACCAGAAAGGCTGTATAGGGAATGGTGCCGTAGACCTGGATACGCTCTGCGAGCACATGCGAAAAAATCAGCAAATAGAGGGCGGCCGTGAGTACCGGCGCCGCGACGGTCTGGAAGGCGACCTTCCAGAAACGCAGCATTTCCTTGTAAAACAGGGTCTGGAATCCAGGACCGATCATGTACGTGCCTCCTCAGTTTTCTCCCGCATCACATCGAGGAAAACCGTCTCGAGATCAGGTTTGCCGATTTCAAGATCATTCAGCGTACAACCAGCGGCACGCAGGCTTTCGACAATTGCACCGACGTCGCTGTAGTCGGCAAGCGGCACTGTCCACAAGCCTTGATTCTGGCCGCTGCCTTGCGTGGCTTTGTCTTGCAAGGTGGATGGCAAAACATCGCCGGATGCCAAGCGAAAACGCAACGCATGGCTGGCGTGGCTCTTGAGCAGATTCGCCGTGCTGTCGAGTGCAACAACGCGCCCCGCTTTGAGCATGGCAATGCGGCTACACAGACTTTCGGCCTCTTCGAGATAGTGCGTGGTGAGCACAATGGCGTGCCCGTCTTGATTCAGCCGGCGAATAAATGCCCACAATGTTTGGCGCAACTCGACGTCCACACCGGCCGTCGGCTCGTCGAGGAGGATGACTGGTGGACGATGCACCAGTGCCTGCGCCACAAGCACACGCCGCTTCATGCCGCCCGACAGGGCACGCATGTTGGCGTTGGCTTTGGAAGTGAGATCGAGATTGAACAGCAACTCATCGATCCAGTCGTCGTTATTGCGGATACCAAAGTAACCCGACTGGATGCGCAGAATTTCACGCACGCTGAAGAAAGGGTCGAAAACGATTTCCTGCGGAACGACGCCGAGATTGCGGCGTGCATTGCGATAGTCGGACTGCACGTCGTGCCCCATGATCTCCAGCACGCCACTGTCAGGCCGTACAAGCCCTGCGAGTGCGGAAATCAGCGTGGTCTTGCCAGCGCCGTTGGGGCCAAGCAGGCCGAAAAACTCGCCCTGCGCAACCTCAAGATCGACACCATTGAGCGCCTGCAGCGAGCCATAGCGCTTGGCGACCTGGGAAATGCGAATCGCCGGAGTAGTGTTCACAGCAACAACCAAATGAGTGGGGAATTTGAATCAGAGAACGGGCAGCAAATCACCGACGCCATACACTGCCGCCAGGCTTTGCAATTGCGCGGGAATCTTGCTCAGATTAAGCGTACGACCGGCAGCACGCGCCTCACGCAGCCATGCAAAGACAACCGCAAGCCCCGCTGAATCGACGCCACTGACGCCGGACAAGTCGAACACGACCTCGCCCGCCGGCGCTGCAGCCAAGGCGACATGCCCCGACTGAAGCACGGCACTGGCACCGTCCAGAGTCAACGCACCGCTAATTTCGACTTGATGCGACATGAATATTTATTTGAAACGTGTTCCTGAGCTGATTACTTGGCCGCAGCGTTCTTCGCCTGCAGCGCCTTGATCAGACCGTCGATACCGCTATTGCGCACTTCGCTGGCGAAACTATCGCGATAGTTGGTGACGAGGCTGATGCCGGCGACCTGAATGTCATACACCTTCCAGCCACTTGCAACCTTTTCCAGCGAATAATCCAGCGGAATCGGCTTGCCGCCGCCTTGCTGATTCACCAAGGTCTTGACCGTCACATCGGTATCGTCAGGTTTTGCGGTGAAAGGCTTGTAGTCGATCGTCTGATTGCGATACTGGGTCAGCGAAGTTGAATAGGTGCGGACCAGCAGTGTGCGGAACTCGTTTGTCAGCGATTGTTGCTGCGCCGAGCTGGCATTGCGCCATTCGCGCCCCATCGCCAGTTGCGTCATGCGCGTGAAGTCGAAATTGGGCAGCACCTTCGTTTCGATCAGCGCATTCACCTTCTTCACGTTGCCGGCCTGGATGTCCTTGTCGGTACGGACGATCTGCAGCACTTCTTCCGTCACGCTCTTGACCAACTGGTCGGGTGGCAGATCATCGGCATGCACGGCTTGCAAGGTCAACAACATCGCCGCTGCAGCAAGCAGTTTCTTGAGTGTCATGCTGTATTTCTCCGTTTATTCGTCGCTGTCTTTACTGTGCGGCGGGCTTCCGTCGTAGACAAGATTCTCGCGGCTTTGCAGATAGGCGTCGCGAATGTAGGCGTACTTATCGAGCGCGGCCTCGTCGATCACCTTGTCGGCCGGCAGAAGTTCGGCACGATAGCTGATTGCACGCACGACGATCATGCTGTTACGTAAACGAACATTGCTGACATAGCCGACCGGATCGGCGTAGATATCGAACACAAGTCCGACGCTGTCACGCGCAGTACGTGGTCCGAAGACCGGGATGAATACGTAAGGTCCGCTGTTCACGCCCCAGCGACCAAAGGTTTGACCAAAGTCCTCGTCATGCTTTTCAAGGCCGGCTTGCGTGGCGATGTCAAAGAAACCAAGCAAACCAAAAGTGGTGTTCATCACGACACGGCCGAGATCTGACACCGCATCGGCAGGCTTGCCTTGCAGCAGATCATTGACCATCACCGGCAGATCGTCGATGTTGGAGAAGAAGTTGCCAATACCCGCCTGCACCAGATCAGGCGTGACAGCGTCATAGCCCTTCGCAACCGGCTTCAGCACTGCAGTGTCGATACCTTCATGTACGCTGAACATGACACGATTGGTACCTTCCCACGGATCCTTCGGATTGTTCGCCGTCGTTGCACAACCGCCCAGCAGCGCGGCAGCAATCAAGGCCAACAGCAAACTTCCGGTATTTCGATATGCGTGCATCTTTCTGCCCCTTTTCTTTCTTGCGCTATTACTTGCTCGGCGCGTCCGACGCCTTGTTATACATGAATTGACTGATCAGTTTTTCCAGCACCACAGCATCTTGTGTTTTCTTGATCATGGCACCCGGCTTCAACATTTCGGTATCTCCACCAACCTCAAGGCCAATGTACTGCTCACCCAGAAGACCGGAAGTATTGATCGTGGCAAAGGTGTCGACGGGAAACTGGTAACGCGCATCCATATCCATGGTCACCACGGCAACGTAGTTTTGCGGATCGAAACGAATCGAGGCGACGCGGCCAACGACCACACCGGCACTCTTGACCGGTGCACGAACTTTCAGACCGCCGATGTTACCAAAGCTGGCCTGCAGGGTATAGCTCGGGCCATGCGAAGACTCGGTCAGATTACCCACCTTGAGTGCAAGAAAAACCAGGGCGGCAAGGCCGATGGCAACAAAGAAGCCGACCCAGAGATCGAGCGTAGTACGCTTCACATTAAGCTCCCGTGAACATAAATGCGGTAAGTATGAAATCGGCGGCGAGAATCGCCAGTGCCGATGTCACGACAGTCCGCGTTGTAGCCGCCGAAACGCCCTCGGCTGAGGGGGCGGCGTGGAAACCTTCGAAGACGGCAATCCAGCTGACAATCACGCCGAAGACGAAACTCTTGATGAAACCGTTGACAATGTCGAGGCGAAAGTCCACTGCCGCCTGCATTTGCGACCAGAACGACCCCTCGTCGACACCAATCAGGACGACACCGATCAGGTAACCGCCGAAAATACCAATGGCCGAGAACAGCGCGGCCAGAAGCGGCATGGAAATCACGCCGGCCCAGAAGCGCGGTGCAACCACACGCGCAACCGGATCGACTGCCATCATTTCCATTGCAGACAACTGCTCGGTCGCGCGCATCAGGCCGATTTCCGCCGTGATTGCCGAACCGGCGCGGCTGGCGAACAGCAGCGCGGCAACCACCGGCCCCAGCTCGCGCACCAGCGACAGCGCGACCAGCACGCCGAGCGCGGAACTGGAACCATAACGCTGCAAGGTGTCGTAGCCCTGCAAACCCAGCACCATGCCGACAAACAAACCGGACACCAGAATAATGATCAGCGACAGCACACCGCTGTAATACAACTCGCGCACGATCAGACTGAAACGCCGCCATGCGGTACCCGAACCCAATAGCGTTGCCAGCAGAAAACGACTGGCGTTGCCAAGCCGTTGAATACGACTGGTAACGCGAAACCCGAGCCGGGCAAACGAACCGAGGATGGCGTCAAGCATGGCGCGCTCCAAGCATTTCGTCGGCATAGGTCGGCGCCGGATAGTGGAAAGGCACTGGGCCGTCAGGTTCGCCCCAGACGAACTGGCGCACGAAAGGATCGCTCGAATTGCGGATGTCGTCCGGCGTACCGCTGGCAACAATCTTGCCGGCCGCCATGAAGTAGACGTAATCGACGATCTTCAGCGACTCAGGCACATCGTGCGTCACCATGATCGAACTCGCACCCAGCGCATCGTTGAGCTTACGGATCAACTCACCCGTAATGGCGAGTGAAATCGGATCGAGGCCGGCGAAAGGTTCGTCGTACATCATCAACATCGGGTCCAGCGCAATTGCGCGCGCCAACGCCACACGACGCGACATGCCACCCGACAGCTCATTCGGCATCAGGCCGTGCGCGCCACGTAAACCAACCGCATGCAACTTCATCAACACGAGATCGTGAATCAGGTCTTCGGACAAGTCCGTGTTCTCACGCAACGGGAAGGCCACGTTGTCATAGACGGACAGATCGGTGAACAAGGCACCAAATTGAAACAGCATGCCCATGCGACGGCGCAGCTTGAACAGGTCGGAACGACCAAGCGCGCCGACATTCTGCCCATCCACCTCGACCTTGCCTGAGGAAGCCATCAACTGGCCACCAATCAGGCGCAGCAAAGTGGTCTTGCCACAGCCACTGGTACCCATGATCGCGACGAGCTTGCCTCGCGGAATCTCAAGATTGATCCCGGTCAGGATCGGCCGACTGTCGTAGGCGAAATTCAGATCGCTGATTTTGACAAGCGCTTCGGATGGCACGGAGTGGTCATGCCGGAGCGAGCCCCGGTCAAATGGCAAAGGCGAGATTTTACCAGATCGACCGCCTCATCCCGCTGCTTGAGCATCACGGCCCCGGTTCCGCCTGAACAAGGCCAAATTCCCACAGTTTTTCAAGGCACTACCTTTTGTTACATCGTGTTTAATAAAGGCATCTTCGGTTTTGGTATGCCATCCGACATCACGGTCATGCAAACCGCTTCGCGATCACGCTCAAGCAACATCGAAAGCCCTCCCGGCTATCTTGCTCATTTCGGGCTGAATTGTGCTCCGTTCTCGCCCGACAACCTGCCTTTCTTCGCGGGTGGCAACCGCGGTGCCACACTTGACGGCCTGCTTTACGCACTCACCCACGACGAAGCGCTGATCAAGCTCACAGGGGAAAACGGCAGCGGGAAAAGTACGTTGCTCCGCCTGCTCGCTCAGCGCCTACCGGAATCCGTGGCCTGCCTATATGTTTCCACCGGCGATAGCCTGTCGGAAGACGGATTGCTCAATGCCCTCGCAAAAGCACTGGCACTTGAGAACGCACACGATGCCCTGCCCGTCGTCACGCGTCATCTTTTGCATGAGCACTTGTCCGAGCGTAATGCACATGGGCTGCTCACCATCGCCCTGATCGACGATGCGCATCGGCTGACACCCAGCGCCCTGGAAGAAATTGCCCTGCTCTCCGCACACAATGGCAGCCGAGGCAAAACGATTCTCTTTGTTCTCAGCGGTTCGCCCGAGCTCAATAGCATCCTTGCACACGACCACGCGCTGCCTCTGAAGGAGCGCATCACGCACAACTTCACACTGGATGCACTAACACCAGACGAGGCCGCCGCTTATCTTGATCTGCGGCTGCGCGCCGCAGGTCAAGATGGCGCCTCGCTGATCGAGTCGACCACGGCCCATTTGCTTGGCGCAGCTGCATCCGGGTCAATCCGACAAATCAATCTGCTTGCCGATCAGGCCCTGCAAACCGCCTGTACCGGCGGCCATCCAATCGTCGGTCACAATGACATACCCGATCTGCCACATAACATTCCACTTGCAAGCATCACAACGCCCCAGAAGCGCAAGAACGGCAAGCTGTATGGCGGACTGTTAATCATCGCCGCACTCATCGGTGGCGGCTTTAGCGCATATCGCCTGCAACCGGAAGCGGCACCACTCAATGAGCCAACACCAGCCCCACTGGCAGCACAACAGCACCCCATCGCTACACCGCCCGCTTCCGCCCCTGCGATCACTGCCACGCCGGAAATTCCCGAACAAACACCAGTCCCAAGCGAAGCAAGCACGGAAAGCCTCACCCGCCAGCGCCTTGATGCAGGCACCGACTGGCTCAAGCACGCACAGAGATCGCACTGGTTCATCCAAATCAATGCGATGGATGCCGACCAAACAGAACAAATCGAAAGCTTCCTGCAAAAGCTTGCCGACGATCTACCGCCGGAACAAACACGCGCCTATCTCGGTAAACGTGACGGCATCCCGCGCATCGGCATCATCTATGGTGATTTTGCCAATCAGGCAGATGCTTTACGCGCGTTGTCGGCCCTGCCTTCAACCGTCCGTGACAACCAGCCCTACATAAGACAAGTCAACAAGCTGAAATAAGAACAAAACGAAACATAAAAATTTGACACATTCAATATTTTTAATGTAAAACCCCGCCCCAATCGTGACTAAAGTCACATGCAAAAAATTGGGGGGCTTGGCAGGTGTCAGTAAATCATTGTTTCATCGCCGTTATTCGCGGTAGTTTTGCGGCCTCAGTGAGCTTGGTTGGTGTTTGTCTTGTTGCTTGCAGCACAGTCTCCCCATCTCCCGACACTCGCCACTTGCATGCCGCCAAGGCAAACTTGACCGACGCCATTCCCGCTCCGGTCAACATCAGCGCCGTCGCGCCATTGCCCAAAGCAACACCCAAAACGGAAACGTATAGCGTCGTTGTCAACAACATCAAGGCATCCGAGCTACTGTTCGCGTTGGCGCGCGATGCAAAACTCAATGTCGACATCCATCCGGGTATCCAGGGCTCAGTAACCCTGAATGCTGTCGATCAGACTCTGAAGCAACTTCTGCAACGTATTGCCAAGCAGATCGACATACGGTGGGAGCTTGACGGCAACATCCTCGCTGTCATGCCCGATACGCCGTTTCTGCGCATCTACAAAGTCGACTACGTTAACCTGAGTCGTGAGGCAGCAGGCACGATCTCGGCGAACTCACAGATCAATACCGGCGTAAATGGCGGCACAGGCATGGCGGTCAATCCTTCAAGCACAACAGCCGCCGGCAACGTTTCCATCGCGCGCGTAGAAAATCGCGCCGGCAATCATTTTTGGGAATCGCTCGAAAAGAACATCAAGGACCTACTACGGGAAACCGACAAGCTTTTACCGGAAGGCTCAAGCGAAACCGTGGTCGAGCATATTGACCAACAAAGTACGACGGGAACCGGCGCGACCACTGCTGCGACGCGCAACTCACGCGTCAACGTGCAAACACAGCCACAAGGGATTGCCGGGAGCCCGAATCCGGTTCTGCTGCAACAGGAAGGCACAACGCTCACACGCAAATCGACATTCCGAGAGGCGGCATCGGTCATTGTTCACGCCGAAACCGGTGTTGTCACGGTACGTGCCACCGGACGACAGCACGAAAAGGTGCAGGAGTTTCTCGATCACGTCACGCACAGTGCGCGGCGGCAAGTGATGATCGAAGCCACCATCGTCGAAGTCGAACTAGGCGATGCATGGCAGCAAGGAATCGATTGGTCGAGATTGCGTGCCGATGGCTCTGGCTTCTCCATTCGCGCGCCGATTACAGCCAATGCCACGCACACACAAAATCCGTTCGTCATCGGCTACAGCGACAAAAGCAATCCGCTCGACGTCACGCTCACACTCAACTTGCTTGAACAATTCGGCAGCGTCAAGGTGCTGTCCAGCCCGCGTCTGTCGGTGCTCAACAATCAGGCTGCGTTGCTGAAGGTCGTCGAGAACAAAGTGTATTTCACCGTCAAGGCCGATCTCGCTGCAGCCACGGTCACCGGCGGACAAGCGACCAAAGCCATCACGACAACACCGCAATCGGTGTCGGTTGGGCTTGTCATGATGGTCATGCCGCAAATCAGCGAAAGCGATGTCGTCACGCTCAATGTTCGTCCGTCGATTACCAGCATCGCCAGCTATGTGCCCGATCCGAATCCGGAAATCGCCACCATCGGTAATCACATTCCGGAGATCCGCACGCGCGAAATCGAATCGACTTTGCGCGTTGGAGATGGACAGGTTGCGGTTCTCGGCGGCTTGATGCAGGAACACGCAAATCGAAACACCTCGCGCATTCCCGGATTAGGCATGGTGCCACTCCTCGGAGAGTTGTTCACGCGACGCGACAACGCTATGTATAAATCAGAACTGGTCGTCTTCCTGAGACCTGTCGTCATTCGCAACGGTGACGAGTATGGGTCTATGCAGAACGCGCTCCCGGACGACACTTTCTTCGCACCATCGCAAGGAAAGCAGCCATTCACACTCGGACAGGTGTCGTCATGAAAATCCTGCTCTTCGTTTGCACAATGCTACCCATTTCGTTTTCACACGCGGTCGATGCGCAAAACCCTCTCGTTGGTAACGCAACAACGATTCGCGTCACGCATCGCATAACGCCAACCATGGGATTGCTTGAACAAGGTTATGCCGCCTTGCGACAGAATTTTTTATCACAGGCAAGTAGGCTCTACGCTCAAGTGCTGATCATCGATTCGAAAAATACGGATGCGCTCTGCGGTTTGGCGATCATCGCCCTGCGTGAAAATCGGCCCGATATTGCAGAGCGCCACTACCGGCAAATTCTGGCGCTCGATCCACGCAATGCCAATGCAGTTGCCGCGCTATCAGACCTGCGTGCGCACTTCGACGAAACTCGTTTGAAATTACTGCTCGCCGAAATGCCAGATAACGCCGCCCTACACTTTGCACTGGGCAATCTGTATGCACGAACACAACGCTGGCCGGAGGCACAGCAAGCATGGTTCCGCGCCTATACGAACGACACCACAAATCCGGACATTATTTTCAATCTCGCAGTCGGTCTTGATCATATTGGACAAGCCAATTTGGCAGCGCAGTATTACGCCGAAGCACTGCGAGTAGCGGACACAAACTACAGCAGCTTCATACGTACAGTTGTACAAACACGGCTGAAAAACCTGGGGGCGGATTGATGGGCGAGTCATTGCAGCCACCGCATCAATTGATCGGCCAGACACTGAAAGCGCAGGGCCTCATTAGCGAAGATCAATTGCGCATTGCCTTGCACGAACAAATGCAAGCAGTGCGGCCGATATCGCTCGGCAAGTTGCTGGTAAAACTCGGCTTCATCTCCGAAGCAACATTGCGCGATACATTGGGTTTCCTGCTTGGACAGCCCACGATCGATCTTGCCAATGTATTGATCGATACTGACACCTTGCAATGCGTCCCGTGTGACTTAGCGAAAAAGCATCATCTAATGCCGCTCGCATGGTGCGCAAAAAATAACCATCTTCGGCTTGCCATGGCTGCGCCGGACGACATCGTTGCACTTGATCGGCTGCGTAGCCACATTCCGGAAATCGCCACGATCGAAACGGTACTGGCCGGTGAGTCCGAAATTGCACACGCCATTGATCGCCATTACGGCCGTGAGCTTTCAATTGACGGCATCCTGCACGAACTGGAAACCGGGCAAGCCGGCACCGCTTTACAGGAGTACACCCAGCCCATCGTACGACTGATCGATGCATTGCTTGCCGATGCCGTCAAGCAAGACGCCTCTGATATTCATTTCGAGCCCGAGGCAGGGTTCTTGCGTATCCGGTATCGCATTGACGGCATCCTCCGTCAGATTCGCGTGCTGCATCAATCTTACTGGCCGGCCATGGTCGTACGGCTCAAAATCATCGGCGGGATGAACATTGCCGAAACACGCGCGCCGCAAGACGGCCGCACATCGCTCAGTATCAGTGGCCGGCACATCGACTTCAGAATGGCCACGCTGCCAACGCTGCATGGCGAAAACATTGCGCTTCGAATTCTCGATCGACATAAAGGCATCGTGCCGCTCCATGCGCTTGGTCTAAGCACAACGCAATTGGATCAAATACATCAAATGATCAGCCGGCCAGAGGGGATCATTCTCGTCACCGGGCCGACCGGTAGCGGCAAGACGACAACCCTCTATTCCGTTCTTAACCATCTGAACAGCGAGCACGTGAACATCATGACGCTCGAAGACCCAGTCGAATATCCGCTGGCGACAGTACGCCAAACCAGTGTTGGAGAAGCATCCAAGCTCGATTTCGCAGAGGGCATTCGTTCGCTGCTACGGCAAGACCCCGACATTATTCTGGTCGGTGAAATTCGGGATGCCGATACTGCAGCCATGGCATTTCGCGCGGCCATGACCGGTCATCAGGTGTACGCGACATTGCATGCAAACTCGGTCTTCGGTGCAGTTCCGCGCCTCATCGACATTGGCGTATCGCCCGAACTGTTGGCCGGCAATATCATCGGCATCGTCGGGCAACGCCTTGTCCGGAAGCTCTGCACACATTGCCGACAGCCACATTGCGTCAATGCGCACGAAGCCACTGTACTCGGGGTCAGCCCTGACATATTGATTCATCGTCCAGTTGGATGCCCACATTGCAATCATCAAGGGTATCGGGGCCGCGGGCCGCTCATGGAGGCCCTGTTGATGGACGATGAGCTGGATGACCTGATCTCACAACATGTAACACAGGGCCAATTGCGCCAAACCGCGACGCGTAAGGGATATATCGGCCTCGTGGAAATGGCGATCAGTCGGGTGCTCGACGGAACAACTTCTTTCGAAGAAGCCGCACGTGTCATTGATTTTCGAAAGCCGCATCCATGACGCATTACGCTTGGCTTGCCATCGACAAAACCGGGCGGCGGGTGCATGGCCACGCCAACGCACATGACGAAAACGATCTTGAAGGTCGACTGAACAGAATGCGCCTTGATCTGATCGTTGCACGTCGGTTGAAGCGTAAAAACACAGCAAGACTGCCACATAACGAATTGATCGAGCTTTGCTTCCAACTTGAGCTCTTGCTGAGCGCGGGAATTCCATTAATCGAAGGCCTGACCGATCTTCGCGACGGTGCGACTTCCCATCAACAGCGAGACGTTCTAGCCGATGTCATTGAATATCTGCATGGTGGAAAGCCACTGTCGACGGCGCTCGCGGCACACCCGAGCATATTCGACGAGGTATTCCGGGGGCTTGTGCAGGTCGGGGAGTCAAGTGGCCAGTTAGCCGAAGTCTTCGGACAGTTGCATGCTCATCTGGAATGGCGTGCGTCTCTCGCAGCACAAACGAAGAAGCTCGCTGCCTACCCCATTTTTCTCGCATTGATCGTGGCAGGCGTAGTTGCCTTTATCTGTATTTACCTGGCGCCAAAGCTGGTGAGTTTCATGCGAACGCTGGGACAGGAAACACCGCTCTCACTGCGCTTCCTGACAGGCCTTTCCGACATCCTTGCTCATATCTGGCCGCTGCTCATTGTGATTCCGATCTTCGCAACACTCCTGATACGTTATCTATTGCGTCAACATGAATGGGCATGCCACCATCGTGACGCATTGCTATTTTCATTGCCGATTTTCGGCGACATTCTGCGCAAGCTGGCATTGACGCGTTTCACGTCTGCGTTTGCCATGATGTACGCCGCAGGCATGTCAATCACGAGCACGCTCGGTATCGCGAAAAACGTCAGCGGCAACCTGCTTGTACGCGATGCAATTAAACGCGCAGCAGAAGATCTCGATAGCGGACAAAGTCTGACGCAAGCATTTCGGCATACCGGCTTGTTCCCGCCGCTGGCAATACGCATGCTGAACATTGGCGAAAGCACCGGTTCTCTTGATATTGCATTGACCAATGCTTCGCGTGTCTTCAATCGAGAAGCCCAGGATGCCATTCAACGCCTGCAAACCTTGCTCGAACCGATGCTCACATTGATTGTCGGTGCGCTGCTCGGCGGAGTCATGTTGTCCGTCCTGGGTCCGCTTTACGATTTGATCGCGCGACTCAAGCCCTGAGCAACGCCATGTCAAAGCGCCAAATTCTGACAGTCACTGTGCACGGTCTGATTGCCTGGAGTCCAGTTGGAAAAATTCGCGAAGACCGATACTTCACGTCTGAAAATACTGAGCTCTTCACACAGTGGCTCAGCACGAAACAAGGTGTTGAGTTTCACTTGATCGCGGATATAGTCGATGAAGGCTTTCACCTAGAAAAGCTCCCTGAAGTACGTGTGTACGAGCGGCGTTCCTTGCTGAAAAGAAAATTACGCCAACGATTTCCGGACACGTCGCTGTCGCTAGCGCACACCATCACTCAGGTGACAGAAAAGCAGCGACGAAAAAGTGTTTTGCTCTCTGCCTTGACTGAATCTACACGACTGAAACCCTGGTTGGACATATTGCAGGCGCACGATGCATGTCTAGTCGGCATTTATACACCATCACTTTTGCTACCGCATCTACTGGGCAAGGCAGAGCCACAACAACTCTTGGTCACATTTGGGCGTAGCGGCATGCGTCAGAGCCTGCTCCAAAACGGCGTTGTGATTTTTTCGCGCCTGTTTCCGATTGAAAGCCAGTCAGCGGTGATCGCGATTCTTCATGCAGAAACCTCGCGTCTGCAGCAGTACCTCATTGGGCAAGGATTGCTTGAGAGTTCTGTTCAACTCCCCGTACATTGCTTTATTGATGCAGAGCACAGCAGCGTGCTGAAGCAACATTGCCCGGACAGCACAACACTTACATTCCAATATGCCGATATGTGCACGTTAAGCAGTCATGTGCACTCGAAAAATCTACCGGAAAGATTCACGGTGGATGATTTATTCGTTCAACTTCTAATCAAGCATCCACCACGTCTTCGTTTTGGCAACCGAAGCACGCTCAAGTACTATGCTGCCGATCAATGGCAACACCCGCTAAAGATATGTACG
The DNA here is from genome assembly GCA_035492055.1 of Rhodocyclaceae bacterium. Lineage (GTDB taxonomy): Bacteria > Pseudomonadota > Gammaproteobacteria > Burkholderiales > Rhodocyclaceae. Next base: position 19,816 of record DATJJR010000093.1, read on the forward strand.
GCGACAGCATTGTTATGCGCAATGTTAATTGTGCCTATCAGCCTCCTGAGCGTCCATGAAAGTCGAGTTCGTGAAGCAACAGCTCGCCTCGCCTTATCGAAATCACAAAGTCAGCAAGATTTATTGGATGCTGCGCTGAGCACTCGCGGGACCAATATCGAGGTATTGCAGTCTATAAGCGCGCAATGGCATGACATTAAGAGGCGATCGTCTAGCTTAATTCCGAGTTTGCAAATAGTCAGTCGCACATTACCGGCCGGGCTTGAGCTGCAGCGACTGGAATGGCGCCACGACCCAAATGACCAAAGCATCCACATGGATCTTTTGCTTCATGGAGTGCCATCGTCAAACCGAGCCGAGATCGGCGACATCGCCGAACAGTTCACCGCTGCGTTGCGCAACTCACCCACAGATGAAGCTCAACTCGACATGCCAGCGATTGACCAAACAGGACAAGAGGAGTCGGGCCAGCTAATTCGGATTCACTATCAAAGCAGGCCGAACTCATGACTCTCATCAAGTCTCACGTCTTCAGGCGAGCGCTGTGTATCGGCCTAGTGTTGTCTTCGGCTTTGTTGGTTTGCGCGGTGGCAATTCATAGCATGTCCACAGCCAAGGCCGGTGCAGACAAGGAAGAACTGAAAGCCATCGCTGTCGCGAACACGGTGCGTGCGAGACAAGCAATGCTTCCGCTATTGCAAGCCTATATCGAACAGTTTCAAACATTGCGACAACGTGGTCTGATCGGCCCGGAGCAGCGTGCTGCGTGGAATGATCGCATGCGTACGCTGCGCCGGACGTACATCCCATCGAAAATCGACTATCAATTTCAGTCGCAACAAGCATTGCCCGGATATTCGCATTTTGCCTACAGCACCATGCAACTACATCTTCAACTCCTGCATGAGGGTGATCTTATTGCAATGCTAGATGCGCTCGAAAAAACTCCGTCTGCCCACCTACGTATACGCAGTTGCACATTGCAGCGCGTACTTCCGAACAACGAAGCATTAACCCCAACGTTGCAGGCCGAATGCATGATGGAGTGGATCACGGTACCTGGCGGCATGGCAAACACATGAAGAGATGTTTTTTAATCTGCTGCCTGTTTCTCTTACCGACCGGCTCCGCAATCGCCGAGCCGGAAAATCTACAACTGGGTCGGCTTTTCCTCTCTCCACAGCAACGGCAGGCACTCGATATTCAGCGCATGGATATACAGCAAAACGGAAGATTGGATGGCATCGTAAAGCGCAGTGATGGATACAACAGTGTATGGATCGACAAACGTCTCCGTACAGAAAACAACGGTGCACTTCCACTCGCTCATACCGTCGGCACACCACTGCTATTAAACAATCGTGAACGCTAGCAAACGCCGTCAACAAGGCCAAGCCTGGCTCATCACACTCGTAGGAATGTTGCTTGGCACCGTAGCTGGAATATTGCTGTACGACGCCCTGCTTACCCCTGGCGCTCGAGCGCAAACACAAGCACAGCGCACCTTGCAATCTATGCAAATGGCACGCGAAGCATTGCTCGGCTACGCCGTGACTTATCGAGAAACACATTCGGATGAGGGCTATGGCTACTTACCTTGCCCTGATCTTCTCGGTAATGGCGAGGCCGCTGCGACATGCGGAACAACCGGTGTATTCGCACTCGGATTATTTCCATATAAAACGCTCGGGCTCAACGATCTACGCGATGGCAATGACGAATGTCTCTGGTATGCAGTGTCCGGGCGCTTCAAAAACAATCCCAAAAGCGAATTGCTTAATTGGGATACACAGGGCGAGCTGGATATCAACAACCCCGACGATGCGTATCGCCTCGGCGCAGCTAACGATCTACGCGGCGGTATTGTCGCAATCGTGTTTTCACCAGGCCAAGCGCTGAACGATCAGGCGACCAATCGCACCGCAAACAATTTTCCTTGTCATGCCAATCCGCAACAGGCGGAAAAATATCTGGAATCGACACAGCCACCTTTTCATCAAAGTACGAGCAACTCGAGCAGCAATGATCAGCTACTGTGGCTCACGAACTCAGATATCTTTTCGCGTTTGCGGCTGCGCAAAGATTTTTCCGCTTACATCAATACAGGAATAAACAGTCTGCAAAGCGCACTCGGCTTTAATCAAACACAACTAGCACCAACATTAGGTTCACGTATCCCCAGCACGATAGGCGATCATTTATCCGGACGCGACGCACGTTTTCATCTGCAATGGCATGATCAATTTGCGTATCTGGGTTGCCCGGACAGCAACCGTTATTGCTACAGACTTGCGGCTCAGCAGTGTGGTGGCGTATTGATTTTTAGCGGGGAAAATACAAACGGTCGGCCGCGCTCCACAACGGCTCGCTCATACGCCGATTATTTTGAGTCGGCACTTGGTCTGGTTAGTGGCACCAGCAACAATCTATCGCAACCTGCTACAGATTACGGAGCTACATCGCTGGCAACGCGCAGTCGAGATCTTGTTCGCTGCGTGTCACCAAAGCTACAAACGCTTGGCAGTACGCTGCTCAATCAAAAGCCTGTGACAACGAGCAATGTTGCAACTTTGGCGAACAACGCTCTAGACACGGCAACGGACCCCTGGTTAAAACTCGGGCGTGCAGATACTGCATCGGCACTCAGTGCCGGCTGCGCCTGGTTTCCGGAACCACTCGTATTCGGAACGGGTAATACCGCGACGCAGCTGCGGCTTTATATGAGCTTTACAATCGTTGCGGCAAACCAAGGTTTCACACTCACGATTGCGGACGCCGACACCAACAGTAGTACGCGTATGTGCGGGAAAGGCGGTGCCTTTCTCGGTTATGCCGGCAGCGACATCGGATTCGCTCCAATCAATGCGCCCAAGATTGGCTTGGAGTTCGACACGCAATGCAATGGCGCCACCTTCGGCGAAACGCCATGCGCCACGCCATGGCAGCAAATGTCTTTTTTGCACTGGGGCAAAGACGACGGCTTAAATGATGACAATCGGCATGGCCTTGGCAACAATATGCCGATTGGCAGTTCAGCCGAGCGGAACGGGCTTTCATTGATTGGCGCGTTGCGGCACGTACGCTTGGAAATGGGTCGTCACTACGACGACACAATCGGTATCAGTCGGCACGTGCTGAATGCGTGGTTGAGCGACGACATTTTGCGCTGCCCCGAGTTGTCGGACTTGTCTGCCGACATGGCCACGTTGCGAACACGCAATCCCGCTTGCCCTGCACCGTTGATTTTTAGCCGCCTCGATATTTCCCGCACTGAGGGTAACGGCGTGCCCTTCAAGCAGGCTTGGCTAGGCTTCACAGCAGGACAGGAAGGCGGCGCACAAACCGTTCTCATCCACAAACTCATCGCCGAAGTGAGCCTGCAATGAAGAAGCGCACTATTAGGAGTCAAATCAAAGGCTTTACGCTGGCTGAAATGGCGATCGTCATGGTCCTCATTACGCTGCTGATTGGCGGCTTGATGTCTCCGCTCACAGCACAGCGTGATGCCGACGCGCGACGCAATACTCAGCAGGCATTGAATACTGCACGCGAGGCGCTTTTTGGCTACGCCATCCAGCATGGCCGTTTGCCTTGCCCAGCCAGAATGGACATTCCCACCGGAGCGACCGGCGCCGGCATAGAAGCCACCATCAGAGGCAGCGGTGATTGTGCATGTACGTCATCGAGTGCGGCATCAAGTCACGGCATTTCAGGCAATAGCGGCGGCTGCAATGGTAATACAGTGTTTGGCGTATTGCCCTGGGTCACGCTCGGTCTTGACGAAACCGACGCCTGGAACAATCGCTACAGCTACCTCGTCACAGCCTACTACGCGCGCACCTCAGGCATACAAAGCAATTTCGACTGCGACACGGTGAGTCCGGAACCACCGCCCAACAATGCTGCTTTTGCGTTGTGTAGTAAGGGGCTCGGTCTCGTTCGCGATTCATCGTCGCTTAATTGGTCGCCACTAACAACCGCAAATGAGGCGCCGGCGATTGTTGTTTCGCATGGCAACAACGGCCTAGGCGCTTACGGCCCAAACGGACTCTTGCTTACTGGCGCCGGTGGCGATGAGCTTGCCAACAGCGACGGCGATGCAATTTTCATCAGCAATACCAAGATCGACGATCTGCTTGTCTGGATCAGCCGGCCTGTCCTTATGAACCGCATGATCGCGGCAGGTCGACTACCTTAATTTATTCACGGAGCATATTGATGTACTTAACAAAACCAAAAATGCAAAATGGTTTCACGCTTGTCGAAATTGCGATTGTTCTCGTCATTATTGGATTACTTATCGGCGGCGTGCTGAAGGGACAAGAATTAATTCATAGCGCCAAGGTTAAAAATCTGATCAATGAACTGCGCGCTACATCCACTTTCGTCTACGCTTATCAGGATCGCTTTCGTCGCCTACCTGGCGATGATGTCAGTGCCAATTTGCATGTCGGCGGCAGCGTAGCAAGCAGCCCGACCGGGAACATAGGTAATGGCCGAATCAATGGACCTTGGAATTCAAACAATGTGGGAGATGAAAGCTATTTGTTTTGGCAGCACGTACGGCTCGCAAACCTCACTGCAGGTGGGAGCAGTACCGGCAATCCTGACTATCTGCCACGGAATGCTGATGGTGGGCAGATTGGCATCACGGGAGATCGCGTACTCACAAACAGCCATTGGCCTGCCAGCTTTTATGTCTGCACATCAGGAGTCTCAGGCCGTTACGCAAGACAGGTAGATGAGAGTCTGGACGACGGACACACGGGAAGCGGGACGGTAAGGGTACTGGGGAGCAGTGCTGGCGGAGAGCTATCAAGTGCAGCGACGGCGTATGAGGTGACAGTGGCGGATGACGCGGTGCTGTACACGCTGTGCGTTGCAAGCTGA